>JBEKQG010000026.1:0-26501 GCA_049519955.1 Terriglobales bacterium | reverse complement strand
GGTTGCGAATGGAGCAGAGCAAAAGGCCCCGGAAAACCCGGAAACCAACTCGCTCGACATCACCCACGATGAGAAACGGCAAGAAAAACACCGTATCCATCAATTTTTCAGCAGCCTGCTAGTCATTCTCTCCAGTTATCTTTCGATTTTGAGCGCGCGCCGCATCCGGACTTTTCAAAACAGCGCCCAAGAACGAGCGCCCCACGACACGCTTGTAACTCCCCCGGATTACCTTACGAAAGGTCAATGCACGAAGGGACGGTGTACCCCAGTACTTTGACGTACTTCGGGTCAGTTCCTAACATCGAGTTACTCAGACTTCGGTTAGCGCTGCGGCCCGCAAAAAGTCGCGGAAGATACCGGGCTGGGAGACCTTGGTACCACGAATCTGTTTGGACGATCTTGCTCCACGGAGCGGAGAGCCGCGGGTCGGGCGAATGCTTATGAAGAGCCGGGAAATCAATGCGGGGCATGGCAGGCATCGGGCAAGCGGCTTCAGCTTGATTGAAATGGTGATCGTGGTCGCGATCGTCGTCATTCTGGGTGCGATCGCGTTCATGAGCCTGCAGCCGTTGTTGCAGCAGCAGCACGTAACCAATGCGTACAACACCACAATGGCGGCGATGCGACAGGCGCGCGACAACGCGATCGCGCAGCAGACATCGTACGAGGTGATTTTTTCCAACGCGTCCACACCCAACACCATCGTAGTGCAACCGACCACGACCTTCTCGACAGACCTGCCGACCGCAACCTATTCATTGCCGACGGATGTCTCGTTTTCCGTGGTATCGGTGTCAGGCACACAGCCTACGGCGCCGGACGGCTATGGCACGGGAGCGGCGCCGATTGATTTTGGCTATGCGTCGCCCGGGTCGACCGGCGGAGGCAACGTGCCCGTTTACTTCTGCCCGGACGGTTCCGCGCAGATTGGTGGATGCGGCTCCGGAACCGCGGGATATTGGATGAACAACTGGGATGGAGGCGTGGTGTATATCGCGCGTCCGGGAAATCTGCCGAGTTCGCGGGCGGTAACGCTATGGGGCGCGACGGGACGCATTCGCGGATGGCGGCTCTATGGCAAGTCGGGAGGCTATCAATGGATACGGCAATGACGGCAACGGCAACGATTGGGCGGGTGGGGAAATCTCGAGCGCGAAAGCGAGCCGACAGCGGATTTTCGCTGCTCGAAGTGATGATCTCGATGGCCATCCTGACGGTGGGACTGGTGAGTTTACTGGGCGTGTTCGGACTGGCCATGGCTTCGACGCAAACTTCGCAGCAGAACATGATCGCCGCGGAACTGGCGAACGAGGCGTACGAGAGTATCGTGACCGCGCGCAACACATCGCAGATCGGCTGGGACAGCATCCAGAATGTAGGCTCCTACACGTGCATCAACAACCCCGGCGGCACCTGCGGCATTTTCGTCGGTAGTTCGACGACTCCAACCTTTGGACCAATCTACAACTCGGGAAACGACGGAATCTTTGGCACGGTCGATGATCAGGCTGCGGGCGAGGAAGTTCTCAGGGAACCGGGCCCCGGTGGGTTCTATGGGGACGCGGACGATATATACCTCCCTTTGACGGCCTATCAGCGCGCCATTCAAATCCAGCCGGTGTACAACGGGACCGAACTGGTGACCATGCTGCGCAGCGTCACCATCACCATGCAGTACACCGTATCGCCATCGCGCTTGCCGCAAACCTACGTTTTGAATTCGTACATTTCGGAGTACCAGTAAAGGGGAGTTATGAGCGATCGATCCACTAAACGCGAGAATGGATTCAGCCTGCTGGAAATGGCGATCGCCCTGGGACTGGGAACGCTCGTGCTGGGCGCGGCAGTGCAAATTTACACCCAGGGTGTGGGCGCGACCTGGACGGCTTCTCAACGGGCTGAGATGCAGCAGGATTTTCGGGCCGCCTCCGACATGCTGACCAAGGACCTGAGCATGGCAGGCGCGGGCCTGGGTAACGGCGCGGCCATCGCCCTCCCGGCGTCCTCAAGTTCGCCGGTATATGGCTGCGCCTCGGTGTCAGGCACGAACACGTGCTACATCAATGGCGGATCTGTCGCCTATCCCACGCAGGGCACCACTCCATACATGTACGGTCTGCTTCCCGGACCTCAAAAGGGACCCTTGTTCGGCCCGTCTTCGGGACTAAGCGATGTGGTCACGGTGGTGTACACCGACAGTGCATTTTATTTGGACTGCTACGCGGCAAGCGTCGCGAGCGCGACCACAGTGACGTTTACGCTGACTACAACTTCGCAGGCAAGTCCGAATTGCACAAACAACGGCGCCACGATCCAAGCCATTGGTAATTTGGTGAATGGATTGACGGCGGGCGATCTGGTCTTGTTCAACATTTCGACGGCCTCTACCTGTCCCGCCCACACCACCTGCCCGAGCGCGCCCGAGTCGGTAGTGGCCGAAGTGACCGGCGTCAGTGGCAGCACCGTGACCTTCGCCTCGGGCGATCCCTTGAACATGAACCAGCCGAGCGCCACGAGCGGGAACCTACCCTACGTGGCGGGGGCGGCGGCGTTGACGATACCGTACTATTCCGGGACGGCAACGCGAATTCTGGCCATCAGCTATTACCTCGACACCACCGTCAGCCCACCGCGCCTGATGCGGCAGGTGAGTGGACACACGCCCATGCCGCTGGTGGACAACGTCGTTTACCTGCAGTTTACCTATGACCTTTTCAACGACGCCAACATGACGGCGGCAGTACAATGCCACAACCCTGGCGCTGTCAGCGACGGTTGTTTGGTCCCCGGCTCTTCGACCGGGCTTCTCCCCAACCAGATCACGAAGATCAACATTGCGCACATGTCGATGTCGAGCATGGCCTCAGGGTCTACCGTGCTCTCGGGCACAAAGGGCGGCTATCAGGGATTGGATTTGGAAACATCGGTAAGCGCGCGGAATCTGACATACAGCAACAACTATCAGTGTACCTCCAACTGTACTTCCAATTAGCGGCGGAGACGGCGGCGGGGGAGCAAGGCGAAGGAGGAATACGACAATGGGGAGCGGGATTGTGGGGAATTGCAGCTTGGGTAATCGGGATATGAAGAGCGCGAGAGTGCACAGCAGAGGATTCACGCTGATCGCGTCGTTGCTCATGCTGTTGCTGCTGACCGGCATCGCGATCGGGCTGCTCATGATGGTCAACACCGAAGGCAAGGTGGGCGCGACCGATGTGCAGAAGAACGTGGCCTATCACGCGGCCGAGGGTGGGATCGAGAAAATGACCAACGACCTGGCCACGACATTCAATAACGCCCAGTCTCCCACTGCCGACGAAATCTACGCCCTCAGCAATCACCCGCCGTCGATACCGGGAATCATCTGGCCGCCAGGGGGGTATACGGTGATGCTGGCGAATGGTCAGACCACGGGCAAGCTGACCGAAAAATGTACAGCCAACACCACACTCAACTCCCCCAACCCGTGTTGGGCACAGGTCCAGAGTGGACCGAACACCGGTTTGTGGGCGCAGATCATCCCCATTAACATGGTGGCCACGGCGCAAACCCTGGGAGGCCAGGAAGTGAGCTTGATGCGCAGCGCGCAAGTGGCGCTGATTCCGGTGTTTCAATTCGGTGTATTTTGCGAAGGCGATTGCGGTTTCTTCAACAGCCCCACTCTCGACTTTAACGGACGCGTACACACCAACGGCGATCTCTACCTGGGCGTGTCCAGCGGCAGCACGCTGACCTTTCATGACAAACTCGAGGCCTACGGAAACATTATCACCAACAATCTTCCCAACACTTTGTCGGCCAGTTCCTATGGTGACACCGGCCCTGTCTACATTCCAACCAAAGACGGCAATTGCCCGACTCCGGGAAGCGCGGTGACAGGGAATTGCGTGGTCCTGCCGGCGGCGGACGGCAGCGTGTCGGGAAATGGGGGAGATCCTCCGCAGTCGAGCTATAACACTGCGTTCAATACTTTTTCCGGGACCGTGAATCACGAACTCATCAACGATAACTATGGAAGCACAGCGAGCGGCCAGGTGGGGACGGGAGCCAAGCTGCTCTCCATGCCCTTCGTCACCGGAACCGTCCATCCTTACGAACTGATCCGCCGGCCAACCTCGCTCGACACGACCGCGCTGAGCCAATCGCGCGAATCGAACCTGGCGCAAATCCGAATACTCCTGAGCGACGATCCGAGTGATTTTGTGGGCAATGGCGTCTCCACCAGCACCAGCCCCGCATACCTTGATCCGAACAACGTCCGCTTGGCGAACGTGAACCAACCAGGAGCAACGGCGCAGTCGGTGGTGTCGCAGTATGGAGTTAATCTGACTTTGGCTTCCGGCAATGTCGGACCCACGTTCACGGCGGCCAGCTCGTATAACTTGTACTTCGCCACGGCATCCAACGGTGTGTTACCTGCCTGCAACAGTTCGGCCACGTGCACCACGGACTGGCCCTACCCGCCCGCACGATGGCTAGCTGCGATGGCGCCGACTGGGGTAAGCCCTCCTAATCCCATGCTTTATGCGAACCCGGGCAATTCGCCCCCTGCCCCGTATTTCAATGCGGCCAGCATCCCTACTATTACCTCGGGCAGCATTACCAACCCTCTCCCATCGACGTTCATCCTTTGCCCCACTAAGGCAGCTCTGGGTGTCACCTCGATAAGCGGCCTGAATGCGAACTGCCCGGCGACGGCGAGCCTGGCAGCTCCGTATTACTACCTTTCGAGTGGCGCACAGCTCTCCGCCACCCCGACAAACGCCACCACAGACGCCACGACCCTCCAAACCGCTAGCTGGAACCTGATTGATGGCTGGCTGCGGGTGGAATACGTGGACCCTTCGGGCAACTGGCACCCAGTGACCAATCAATGGCTGGCACTGGGATTTGCGCGGGACGTGAAGCCGCCTACCAGCACGACTCCGAATCCGATCAACCCGAACGCGATTCTGCTGCTACAGCAGCCTGCGGACCGCGCCAGTCCAAGCGCGGGGACGCTCTCCGCTTCATACACAAGCATGGGCACTACGACCTGGAGTTACACATGCACCTCAACCAGCCACAATCCATGCACAGCGTGGTCGATCGTTCCGCCGACATCTCTGATCGACCCGTCGGGGGGCAACTACTGGGAGTTTGGCCCTTCATCGCCGTCGGCGCAGAGCCTCACCCAGTACAACTGGTATCCCATCAACTTCTACGATGCCCGCGAAGGCGAACCTCGCGATGTCACCACCAACCAGTCGAACGACACCTGCACCACCAACGGGGTGATGAACGCCGTTGAAATCGATGTGGGCAACCTGCAGAATTGGCTGGCGGCGAACTACACGGCAAATTCCGCCGCCGGCACTTATGTGGATTATGTGCAGCAGAATGGATACGTGCTCTATTTCTCGGACCGGCGGGGCATGCTGCGGAATACCCTTCCGCCCATGGAGATGGGATCGAGCTCCGTGTCACCGGCAAAGACCGGGGACTCGGGACTGGAGAACGTGATCAGCTCCGGGAGTTCCGCCGGTACCCCCGATGGTACCTTGGAACCGCCGATGACCGGACTGGCTGTTGACGGCGTCGCATTGGACTCTCCTGAGGACGTCAACTTAAACAACCAGCTCGACAACTTCGGCGGCTGGAACCTGGGGTTGGGTTTCTACGGCACGGTGGGCAGTTCCACCAAGAACCTGAATGCGCAAATCACGAGCACGACAAACCCCGATCCCTATGGCACCGCGTCCAACGCCCGCATCGCAACCTGCGGCACCACGGGTCGAAAGAACTGGGTCAGCGGGGCGCGCCACGTTTTGAAACTCGTGGATGGCGCGCTCGGCAACTTGCCGCTGAGCCCGAACAACGGCGGATTCACGGTGGCGTCGGAGAATCCCGTGTACATCCAGGGCGATTACAACAGCAATTCGACCGACACCTTCTTTTTGGATGAGACCAGCGGGAAACCGGGACCCGACATGACTTCATCTTCCGGTACCCCTCTCCATTCCCCGGCCGCGGTCATTGCCGACACGGTCACGATTCTCTCCAATAACTGGGACGACCGGTACAGCACGATGGGCAATTCTGCCCTATGCAACAATCCATCCCCCACGGATCCGTCATGCGCGCCGAATAACAATACAGCGAACGGCAACCGGCCGGGCACTACCACCTGGTACCGAGTGGCGGTCGCTGCCGGCAAAACCATACGCTTCCCGTTCCCGTCATGGGCGAGCTCCTCGGACTACCCCATAGGCACCGACGGCGGAATCCACAACTTTCTGCACTTTCTCGAAGACTGGCAGAACACGAACGCCACGCTGCATTACGGAGGCTCGCTGGTGAGCCTGTACTTCTCAACCTATAACACCGGCATATTCAAGTGCTGCGAGTATTCGGTGTATCAGCCGCCAACCCGCGACTATATTTTCGACACGGACTTCACCACGCCTACAGGCTTGCCGCCCGGAACCCCGCTGTTCAAGGACGTCGAGACCCTGGGCTACCGGCAGTTGTTTACGACACGCACCCAGTAAACGCACCGGTCAGCAAATCCACGCGCCGAATTCGCGTGACCCCGATCCACAAGGATCGGGGTTTTTGTTGGCCCGAAAAATGGTCGTTGGTCGTTAGCCAGAGAAGCCTGACCCGAGCCAAACCGCGAACGACGAACGACCAGCGACCAACGACCGACGGTTCATCCGCGCGGTTACGGGTTTGTGGTGGATTTCGGCGGGGCGCCAACGGAGAGATCGGCGGACCAGCAATCGGCCAGGATTTTCCATGTGCCGGCGGGCTGGCGCACGAGGACGATCAGATATTTCCCGCGCTCCTCGCGGCGCTGGCCCAGGGCGACGGGCACGAGCATTTTGCAGCGTCCGAGATCGAGGGCAATTTCCCCCATGACTTCGAGGCGGAGCGATTCCATTTCCACGTCGCCCAACCCGGCTTCGAGCAAAGAGACGAGAAATTCGCGGATGGCGGGCAAGCTGCGGACTGGCGGAACGCTCGAGCGGATCACGGTGGCGTCGGCGGCGTAGAGCTCAATCAGGTCGTCGATATGTTTGGTGTTGCACGCCTGCGCCCAGTCCTGGACGACTTGGCGAGCGCCCGCTTCGGCGCGTCCGCCGGGCAAAGGGTTCAGGGAACCGCCCGCCGAACTGGGAGCGCGTCCGCGAGGAGCCGCCGCCTCCGAGCCGGCGAAAGGGTCGCCAAACGGCGTTGCCGGCCCTCCTTGCCCGGCGATCTGGCCGGGGGCAAGATGATGGTGAAAGTGGTGGTGAATATGATGTTGGGCGGCGGTGGATCGAGGAGAAGCAGCGGCATCGCCGGCGACAGACTGGCTGGGAACTCCGCACCAGACGCAAAACCGAGCGCCTGCCGGAAGCGATCCTCCACAGGAAGAGCAGGCGTGGGAGGGTTCGTCGGCTTGGCCGGCGGCAGCCAGGTCCTGAGCGGCCCCGCTGCCCGACATGCGCTGGATGGCTTCGACCGCAGCGGCTACCGCCTCGGCATTCGGCTTCGGCCAGCGCAAGTTGGCGGGGAGCCGTTGAGAAAACTTTTCGGTCGACTCGCCTTCCGGTGGGCCTTGGGCGGGCCGGTCGTTTTGCGGATCGGGCGCTGGACTCGGAGGATTCGGATGGTTTCGGCTCACGGCAACCTCATCGCTGACATTGTAGGAGAATTCGGATGTTAGTGGATGCTGAATCTTACCAGCGCTTCGGAATCCATGGGAACGCCGTTGCAGAGCGCGGGACGATAACGCCAGAAGCGGACCGCGCGCAGTACAAACTGGTCTTCGCCGGGACCGCCGCTGTCGAGGACGAAGGCGCTGTGCACGCGTCCGTCGGCGCCAACGATGAAGCTGATGCGCACGCGCAGATCGCCGGCTTGAACGTGCAGCAGCGGGTCCGGGGTGAGCAGGGCTTCGGGCGGACGGACGCTTCCACATCTCGGCAGGGCCAGCGGCTGCGACATGGGAGAAAATTCGGAAATGTGCGCGGGAACACGGCGCAAGTTCTTTTCCAGTTGCGCGAGCGGGACGCGGGGCGAAATGACACGCGATGAAGATGAAGACGAGTACGTTGCCTCACACGTTACTACGGGCCAGGCGAGGACGCAGCCGAGGCCGGCCAGTAACAGGGCTGCCGCCAGCGCCGTCGTGATCGTCGTTCTCATGCTTGGCCAGAGACGCTGCATCCAAACTGAGAGTGGCAATCCGGCCACCAGTCCCAGCGAACACTAACGTCTTCTCTATCAATAACCTAGCAACGCTTTCCTGCCGACTTTGCACAGCGGAGTGCAATCCGTTGCAAAGGGGCCGGACAGAAACTCAACCCCCGGAGGGAGTGACGCGGACGCTGGTGCGCGCCGAGGCCCTGCAACGACAACGCCGGCGGAGACAGCCCGTCCTTAGCGAAGTCGAAGCCAGCGTCGCCACCGATGGCTCCTGCCTCGCAGCGGATTTCCGATTCCCGGCGGCCTGTGGGAGAATAAAAGATCCGGGGCCGGTTCCCGCATTCTTCCCTCATCCATGACCGTCGCGCCAAACAGCCTTCAACTTGCGCTTCTTTCGGCGGCGATCCTTGGATTCCGTCATGGCTTCGACTACGACCACATTGCCGCCATCTCCGACATCACCAGTGTGCAGGCCAGCCGCTGGCGAGGTATGAGGCTGGGCTTGCTCTACGCCCTGGGGCATGCGGCCATGGTTGTCGTGCTGGGCACTGCCGTCATCGTGTTTCAGCTCTCGCTGCCGCATGGCATCGACCGGATCGCCGAGCGTTTGGTGGGACTGACCTTGCTGGTCCTTGGAGTCTACGTTCTGGGCTCACTCTTCAGAGGGAACTCCGCGCCCCGCAGCCGCTTTCACCTCATGGCCAGGGCGGCGCGCTGGCTCAATTGGAAGATGAGGAGCTACTGGCACGATCACGATATTCCGCGCCCGGCAGACAAGACATGGAATTACAGCGCGAAGACCGTGCTCATGATTGGGGTTGTGCACGGACTGGGCGCGGAGACGCCCAGCCAACTGATGATCTTCTTACTGGCGGCCAATCTTGGCGGAATCGGCAAGGGCTTTATCGGCTTGGCGATGTTCATCGCGGGACTGCTGGCGATGAATACGGTAATGACGGCGTCGGCCGTGGGACTGTTCGGCTTCAGTTCGCGGCTGCCGCGTTTTCAGTTTGTCGTCACCGCCCTGACGGCGATCTATAGCCTGGCGGTTGGCGCCCTCTTTCTGTTCGGCTCCTCTGGACTTCTGCCGCCCCTCGGATGAGGCTACGGGCGGGCGGTTTGGACAAATGGAACGGTCTCCCGGCCGCCCTTCTCGTCTCGTCGCCGTTGTAATTCCACTTTTTCAAATAAATTCTGCCACACGCAGCGAGTTAGTAATACAATGGCCGACGGTAGTTATCCAAGGGGGGTATTTGATGACAAGTATCGCTAAGGCAATTGTCCGGCTCCGCAAGGAACACCGGGAGGCCCAGAGACAAGTCAAGAAGCTTGAGGAAGCGATTTCGATCCTGGAAAAGCTTACCCGAGGCGCGGGCAAAACCGTGCACGCGCGGACGCCGCATCGCGCCCGGCGCGTTCTCTCCGCGGCAGGCCGCCGGAGAATTTCCCTCGCCCAGAAAGCACGTTGGGCCAAGATCAGACAACTGAAGAAGGCGGCCTAGACGACGCGCGGGCGTCAGGCTGCGCGCACTTCCCCGTTCGCAAGACTGAAGCCCGCCGGATTTCCGGCTGGCACAATAGCCTTACACTGCCCTCGATCTTGTGTTGTTCCTCGCCTTGCTTCGGTAGTGGGCTAATTCTGCGTTGCCGAGTAAGTAAGCTACGGCCTACGCGCTGCGGGGCAACCGGTTCGCTCGAAGCTCGCAGCTCAACCTAGCTGTGTCCTCCGCCCAGCTCGCGCACGATGCTGCCGACAAATGCCTTGGCGTCTCCAAACAGCATGAGCGTGTTATCGAGATAGTAGAGCGGGTTATCGATGCCCGCGAAGCCCGGATTCATGCTGCGCTTGATCACCATCACGGTATGGGATTTGTCCACATCGAGGATCGGCATCCCATAGATGGGGCTGGACGCATCGGAGCGGGCGGCCGGGTTCGTAACATCGTTCGCGCCAATGACTAGGGCGACATCGGTCTGCGGAAAGTCGCCGTTGATCTCGTCCATTTCAATCAAGCGATCGTAGGGAATATCGGCTTCGGCGAGCAGAACGTTCATGTGGCCCGGCATGCGTCCCGCGACCGGGTGAATGGCGAAGCGCACGTCCACGCCGCGCTTGCTCAGAGCATCGTAAAGTTCGCGCACTTTGTGCTGCGCCTGCGCCACCGCCATGCCGTATCCGGGAACCACGATGACGCGGTTCGCGGCGGAAAGAATGGCTGCGGCTTCTTCCGGCGTCGCGCTGCGAACCGGCCGGGCTTCCTCTCCGGCTGCGGCTGAAGTTTGCACCTGACCGAAGGCCCCGAACAAAACATTCGTGAACGACCGGTTCATGGCCTTCGACATAATGATCGAGAGGATGAGGCCCGACGATCCGTCGAGCGCGCCGGCGATGATGAGCAGCTTGCTATCGAGGACGAAGCCCATGGCCGCCGCCGACAGCCCCGCATAGCCGTTCAACAACGAGATGACGGTCGGCATGTCCGCGCCGCCGATGGGGATGATCAACAACACGCCGAACGCCAGCGCGATCAAGACCATGAATGGAAACAGCGATCGCGATTCGGGATGCAGCACCAGAGACACGGCAATCACGACCGCGCCGGCGAGCAGCACAAAGTTGACCAGGTTCTGGCCCTTGTAAGTCAGCGGACGCTGCGGCAGAATCTCCTGCAACTTGCCGGCGGCCATCAAGCTGCCAGTAACGGTCAATCCTCCGAGAATCACTTCGAGCGACAGCACCGACATCATGAAGCGCGAAATATTCGGAGAGCGCAGGTAAAACTCGGCCGAGCCAACCAGCGTGACGCAGAGCGCGCCAAAGGCGTGGCTGAGCGCGGTTCGCTGCGGGACCGCCGTCATCGCCACACGTCCAAGCGGAACGCCGATGATCGTGCCCAGCACCAGCGCTATGGCGATCAGCCGGTAGTCCACAATGCCGTGGTGCAGCAGCGTGCCGCAAATCGCCAGCAACATGCCGGCTTCACCCGCCCAGATGCCGTGGCGGGCCGTGGTCGGCGAGCTCATCCACTTCAGCGAGAAGATGAACAGCACGCTCGCGATGAGATAAACAACCTCGATGACGACTTGCGACCCTGCGAGTTCGGGAGTCATTATTTGGCCACCGGTTTCGCCGCAGGACGGCTGGATTTGAACATCTTCAACATGCGGTCCGTAATCAGGAAGCCGCCGACGATGTTGCTCGTGGCAGCCACCACGGCGATGAATCCGAAAATGGCCGAAAGCGTGCTCTTGTGTTCGCCCACCAGCACGATGGCGCCCACGACCGCGATCGCATCCAAGGCGTTGGTCAGCGACATCAACGGAGTGTGCAGCAGGGGCGAGACCCGCCGGATCACTTCAAATCCGATGAATCCAGCGAGTACAAAAATAAAGAGCGCGTTGATCAGGTTCGAACTGCTATTCATCTTTCCTCCGTGGAAGTCGTCTCAGAAGTAAACTGCTGGGCCCTCAGGGGCCAAAGCCCGCGTCTCTATTGGACTTGGGCGGCGCGGCTAAAAACCGTACCCTGCCCCAAGCAACAATCAGCTTTGTTTCGCCAGCGCAGGCAAAGTAAAGAACTCGCGCACCCGGGCGTTCACAACTTCGCCGCCACGAGTAAGCAGCGTCTCGCGCACAATTTCATCTTCGAGATTCAGATTCAGCTTTTGATCCTTTATTAGATGAGTCAAAAAGGCGGTGATGTTGCGCGCGTACATCATGCTCGCGTGATAAGGCACGCCCGATGCCAGGTTGATCGCTCCGATAATGGTCACTCCATGCTTGACGACAGTCTTGCCGGTTTCCGTGATCTCGCAATTGCCCCCGCGTTCCGAGGCCAAATCGAGAATCACCGAACCCGGCGCCATTCCCTTCACCATGTCTTCCGTAACCAGAATCGGCGATTTCTTTCCCGGAATCACCGCCGCAGTGATCACCACATCGCTTTCCTGCACAGCTTTTCCGAGCAACTCGCGCTGGCGGCGGTAGAAATTTTCATCCTGGGCGCGGGCGTATCCACGAGCGTCCTGCGCGTCTTTCGCTTCGATGGGAAGCTCGACAAAACGTCCGCCAAGGCTCTGCACTTGCTCCTTCGCCGCGGGTCTTAGATCGTACGCGGAAATCACTGCGCCCAAGCGCCGCGCTGTGGCAATCGCCTGCAACCCGGCGACGCCGCAACCGATCACGAACACGCGCGCGGGCGTGATGGTTCCCGCTGCAGTGGTGAGCATGGGAAAGATGCGGGGATGGCAATCGGCGGCCATGAGCACCGCCTTATATCCGCCGGCTGTTCCCATCGAAGAGAGCGCGTCCATGCTTTGAGCGCGGGTCGTGCGGGGCATCAACTCCACCGAAAACGCGGTGACGCCAGCGCGCGCGATTTCCTGCACCACGTCCGCCGAGCCAAACGGACGCAGAAATCCGACGAGAATCTGGCCGGGGTGATACAGCGGCACATCCTGCTTGCCGGTGATGTCGTTCGAGCCATAGCAAAGAATCTGCACGACAAGGTCGGCGGCGGCAAACACCGCCGCGCGGTCGGCAACGATTTTCGCGCCTTTGTCTGCATAGAGGGAATCCGGATAGCCGGCCTCGACGCCAGCACCAGACTGTATGTGGATCTCGAAACCCGCTTTGGCCAGCGTGGGGAGAACGGCGGGCACGAGCGCAACCCGCCGCTCGCCCGGATAACTTTCTTTCGGAACACCGATGATCACAAGGCCCTGCCTGTATAGCGATTCTGGATCGCGATTGAAAAGATGGTTTGGGGCCGCCCCCGGCCCATAGCAAGCCCACGATTCGAGACAACTTCCACGGTACGTTTTTCGCGGAAGCTTGGATTCTAGTTGAGCGAATGCCCCCGCACAAATGCTTCAGGAGTCAGCATCAGGTGTCGGGAAAACGAAGTTGCGAAAGCTGACACCTGAGACCTAACACCTCACACCCAATCGTAACCCGTCGTCATCATGCGATGCGGCGATGTCGGCGCAGTTTAGCGCGATCCAATCGGCGCCGGCGGCTTCGAGGTCGCGGCGAAGCATGGTGGTAAGGAGTGCGATCACTCTGGCGCCAGCGGCCTTGCCGCCGCGAACTCCTGCCGCTGCATCTTCGATCACGACGCAATCGGAGGCGGCAAACCCCAGCTTCGACGCCGCCATCAGGTAAGGCTCGGGATCGGGCTTGCCAATTTTCACGTCGCTTGCCGTAGTCATGGTCTTCGGAATGGGCAGGCTCGCGGCCCGCAAACGCACCTCGGCCAGCCGGCGCGTGCAGGAGGTCGCAATCGTCCAACGATCCGGAGCCAGAGCGGCTAGGAGTTCGCGAGCGCCGGGCAGCACGACCACGCCATCGAGGTCCTCGATTTCCCGGAGTTCCACTTCGCGATTCTCGCTTTCAATATCGGAGTTGGGCAGGAGCTCGCGGATGGTGGTTCGACTGGGGCGGCCGTGCGCCTTATGAACCACGGCCTCTGGATCGAATCCATGTTCAACCGCCCACCGGCTCCAAACGCGCGCCACGGCGGGCGTGGAATCGATGAGCACTCCATCCAAGTCCAGGAGCAATGCACCACAGCGAATCGCAATCATCATCGTCCAGTCTACTAGGATGGGCGCGCTTTCCAGGACCGGCAGGCGAGTGCCGGCAGGGTAGGGTTGGTGAGCGCGGCAGGAATCGAACCTGCGACCCACGCCTTAAAAGGGCGTTGCTCTACCAACTGAGCTACGCGCCCTCACCAACTTCAAATTTAACATATTTTCCTCGCGAATCTGACCCCGTGACGTTGGCGGCGCAAAAGCGATACACTCGGCATCAATGGTGCGATTTCGTTTCTTTTTGGCAAAATTTCGGTTCCGCGTTCGCCCGATTATGTCGTGCGCGATTCTGGCGTGGGTGATTCTCGCGCCAACGCTGAGCCATGCGGCAAAAAAGAAGCAGTTGCCCGCCGTGCGCTGGACGGCGGGCGCGCCTGGTTGCACGTTCGAACGCGGCGACGACGGACGCTACCGCTGGACCATGTCTGAAACTGGGCCCGGGAAAAACCTCACGGTCACCTTGATCGTGGATTCGCAGGAACTGACAAAAAGCCGCCGCCGCTTCTATCATCTCCTCGGCGCGTACGTGACCGTAACGTACGCGGGACAGAACAAAGTTGAGTTTCCGGCGGACGTGCGGATCGACTTCGTTCGTCATCATGACGTTCTTGAGGGCTACCAGGATCCCACGGAACTCTCCAACAGATTGCAGAACGACATCGATACGCTGGTTTTCGAAACCGAGCGCCAGATCAAGAAGGACCCCAAAATCGCGGAACAGAAAACGGCCCACTTGCGCGAGTATGAAAAGGAAGCCTCTGAGTTCATCGAGTTCGTGAGCACGCAAAGCCTCGATCCCGCTGGGACAACGCTGACCCCGGGCAATCCCGAAGTCCATGGCTGGGTCTTTTTCGCGACCAGCAACAAGTGGATCGGGCCGTGGAAGGAGCGCGAGGATTTTATTCTCAGCGTCTGGATGAAAGACAAAATTTGGCAGTTCCCCTTCTCGCTGCCACCGGCGCCCGGAGACCTGATCCTTCGCAAGCCGCCCGAATAAGGCAGCGAGCGCGGCCGAGAGTTGTGTTACAGTTTCGTGGCACCGTTCATGGCTCTGTTCGTGGCGCTGCTGGTGACCATGGAGATTGATCCGAAATCGACGCCAGAGACCGGCAAACCCGCAGTCGTATTCTATTGCCCGGTCTGCGCCGCGGAAGTGGACGATCCGCTGACCTGCGGCGATTGCTCGGCTGTCATCTGCCGCCGCTGCGGAACCCCGCTGGATTCGCCGGACGAGCCGGGCATGGGGTAGAGCAGTCATTGGTCGTTGGCAGCATCCTAATGGATCTCTCTTTGGCGAACGACGGATCGAAAACGACAAACGACTTGATCTTGGGATGAAGAGTTGACCGACACCTTGATGAACGCAGCCCACGGTTCCCTGTCTCCCGACGCCGAAACCTCCGGCCAGAAGCCCAGTCTTGTCCGCGGACTTAGTTTGCTCGACTCCGTGCTGTTGCTGGTAAGCGGCATCATCGGCTCTTCCATTTTTCTTACGGCCAAGGATATTGCCGGGCCGTTGCCGAATCCGGCATTGTTTTTCCTGGTGTGGGTCGCCGGTGGAGTGATTTCACTGTGCGCCTGCGTCGCGTTCGCCGAACTCGGTTCCATGTATCCGGACTCCGGCGGACAATACATCTACCTCCGCGAAGCTTACGGCGATCTGGTCGCGTTTCTTTACGGCTGGATGTTGTTCGCGGTCGCCAATGGCGGTACGATCGCAGCGCTCTCCGTCGCTTCCGCAGCCTACATGGGAAACATCGTCCCGGCCATTTCGCAGCAGCATGTGATTTTTTCGCTGGCCGGACTGCCGTTCACGCGCGCGCAAGCGGTTGGGCTGGCGCTGATCGCCATCCTCACCTATGTCAATGTTTTTGGCCTGCGCTGGGGCACGCTCCTGCAAAATGTCTCGACGTGGACGAAGTCCGCCGCCATGGCCGTCTTCATTGTCCTCGGATTCGCCATCGGCAAGGGACATTGGTCGAACTTCAGCGCGCGGGCACCCGGCGGTTTGAGTATGGGACTGGGCCCAGGACAGTTGATCTCCGTTCTCGGCATCGGCTTGATCGCCGTGTTCTGGGCCTACGACGGCTGGGTGTACATCACCTGGGTCGCGGGCGAGGTCAAGGAGCCACGGCGCAATGTTCCGCTGGCCATGGTATTGGGCGTGCTCGCCGTGGGCGCGATTTATCTCGCCATGAACATGACGTACGTCTACGCGCTGCCGCTCAATGAAATTGCGCAGCACGAGACCATTGCCCACGCCGCTGCGGCGCAACTTTTTTCGCCTGCGGCCGCGGGCTGGCTGTCGGCCATGATCGCGATCTCCTGTTTCAGCGCGGCGGCGACCTGCACCCTTTCGGGCGCGCGCGTCTACCTCGCCATGGCGCAAGATGGCGTTTTCTTCCGCCGCATGGCCGACATCCATCCCAAATGGCGCACGCCTGCCTTCAGCCTGATCGGCCAGGGCATCTGGGCCGCTGTGCTCACCATGAGCGGACGCTACGACCAGCTTTACACTTACGTCATCTTCGGCATGGTGCTGTCCTACACGCTGACCGTCATCGGCTTGTTCGTGTTGCGCTGGAAGCGACCCGACGTTCCCCGCCCCTATCGCTGCACCGGATATCCGTGGCTGCCCGCGATCTACGTTCTGGTAGGAGTTGCCTGGACGCTCAACACCATCATCCAGCGCCCAACCGAAGCCTTCTGGGGCGCCACCATCGTCCTGATCGGCGTACCCGGATATTGGTACTGGAAACGCAGCGGCCGGGCCAAACTCGCTGGCTGAGATGTGCCTTCTGCTTCCGTCACCTCGCCCGCACCGGCCCCGAAGCTTTTGACACTTTGACCCATATAATAGGAGTAGATAGCTTCGATGACAGATTCGGCACAAAGCGGAAGCCGCTCGGCGTTGGCGGGCGTTGATTTGGCAGACGTCGCTCTCGTGCATCTCGATCTTGAACTGGAGATCGCGCGCCTCAAGCGGGAGATGAATGCGGTCATCCTCGCGCACTACTATCAGGAATCTGAAATTCAGGACCTCGCCGATTTTGTCGGCGACAGCCTGCAACTGGCGCAAAAAGCCGCAGCCACCTCGGCGGATGTCATCGTTTTCTGTGGCGTGCTCTTCATGGCCGAGACCGCCAAGATCCTCAACCCCGGCAAGCTTGTCTTGCTCCCCGACTTGAAGGCTGGCTGTTCACTGGCCGACGGCTGTCCGGCGAATTTGTTCCAGGCGTTTCGCGAACGCTACCCCGATCATCTGGCGATCACGTATATCAACTGCAGCGCCGAGGTGAAGGCGCTCAGCGATATCATCTGCACGTCGAGCAACGCGGAGAAAATTATCGCTCAGATTCCAATCGAGAAGCTGATCGCGTTTGCACCCGACCAGCATCTGGGCCGCTACATCATGAAAAAGACGGGACGCGAAATGCGGCTCTGGCCGGGGAGCTGTATTGTCCACGAAATGTTCTCCGAACGCAGCCTGGTGCAATTGCAGGAGCGCCACCCGCAAGCCAAGGTGCTGGCGCATCCCGAGTGCCCGGAAGCGGTGCTGCGCCACGCGGATTTCGTCGGCTCGACCACTGGAATTCTCAA
This sequence comes from Terriglobales bacterium, assembly GCA_049519955.1. Taxonomy (GTDB): domain Bacteria; phylum Acidobacteriota; class Terriglobia; order Terriglobales; family Acidobacteriaceae; genus Acidiflorens. The sequence continues at coordinate 9,135 of JBEKQG010000026.1, read as the reverse complement.
ATACGCCCAGCAAAGCCCAGAGGCAGAGTTCATTGTTGCCACTGAAAAAGGCATCCTTCACCAGATGGAGAAGTCTTGTCCGGAGAAGAAATTCATCTCGGCTCCAGGCGAGGGCGGCTGCTCATGCAGCGAATGCCCGCACATGAAGCTCAACACGATGGAGAAGCTCTATCTCTGCATGAGAGATCGCGCGCCGGAAATCACCCTGGACGAAGACCTGCGCCAGCGCGCCCTGCGCCCCATCGCTCGCATGTTGGAGATGAGCTAGACTAGTTTTCTGCCGCTATGAAGGATTTCTCATGAAGGAGGACATACTTGAGCAAATTGCGGATGACTACCTAAACTTCAAGGGATTCTTTACCGTTCATAATGTGAAGTTCAAGCCAGCAGAGACTCACCCCGAATATTTTAAGCGGGACGACTGCGTTGACAGCGATGTAGACGTGGTAGGGTTTCATCCGAAGAATGAGGGAGTCGCGCGCGTTTGGGTTGTGAGCTGTAAAAGCTGGCAGGCCGGGTTTGACCCCAAGGCAAGAATTGCCGCTATCGAAGGCAATAAGATCCTGGCAGGGAAAGAGGCGTGGCGTGGCTTTCGAGAGCTTGTGAGGACAAAGTGGGTGGATGCTCTGATAACGAAAATAGAAAGTCTGACAGGATCGCGTGAATTCACATACGTCACCGCAGTCACAAGGTTAATAGGCGACAGATCAGTCTGGGAAACATACCAACCTTTCATAGACAAGCTGCAAGGAAATCCGATCAAGATCCTTACCCTAAAGGAAATGTTGGACGATCTGGATAGCAACATGAAAAACACCCTCGCTGCCTCTGAAGTCGGGCGACTGCTGCAGGTGATCAAAGCTTCGGGCTGGCAGCCATAGTATTCAAGCGCATTTTGCTAGTCTAGAAGTTAGGCGACGCTCGATACGAACCGTACCTGTGCTACAGGCTGCTAGAATTTGTCCACATTGGTTTCCATGTCCAAATCCCCTGATCCCTCCACCTACCGCGAACTTTTGCGCAGATTCCTCGCAGAAGATTTTGGTGCTGGGGACATCACCACCAACACGATCGTTTCCGCCGACCGGAGCGCCTGCGGGGAACTGTTCGCGAAGGCGCCGCTTGTTCTGGCCGGAGTCGATCTGTTCCTCGAAGTCTTCCGCCTTCTCGAACCCGCCATGGAAGCCAAGATCGGACGCACGGACGGTGACGAACTGCGCCTAGGCGACATTCCCTTGCAGGTGTTTGCCTCGGCGCGCACGTTGCTATCGGGCGAACGCGTGGCCTTGAACCTGCTCCAGCGGCTCTCGGGCATCGCCACGCTGACGCGGCGTTATGTGCGCGAAGTGGAAGGCACGGGCGCACAAATCCTCGATACGAGAAAGACCACTCCTGGACTGCGCGCCCTGGAAAAATATGCGGTGCGCGTCGGCGGAGGCCGCAATCATCGCAAAGACCTGGCGGAAGCCGTGCTGATCAAGGAAAATCATATCCGCATGGCGGGCGGAGTCGCGGCGGCGCTCCGAGCAGCGCAACCTGCGCAGGGCCGCGTGGCGTGGATGGAAATTGAAGTGACGAACTTCGACGAGCTGCGCGACGCGCTCGTTTGCAGGCCAGACGTTCATAGGCCGGATGTCATCCTCCTCGATAACATGCAACCGGCCGATGTGCGGCAGGCGGTGGAGCAAGCGCGGCTGGCGGAAAGCGCTCAGCATCGGCCAGCAAGTTCGCCAGAGAAGAAGGTTCTCCTCGAAGCCTCGGGCGGAATTACGCTAGCGAACGTGCGGCAGTTCGCGGAGACAGGCGTAGACTGGATTTCGGTCGGCGCGCTGACGCACTCCGCGCCGGCCGTGGACTTGAGCTTCGAGATCGAACCGATATAATGCAGGACACTTGGCAAGGTGCTCTTTAGGATACTGTGCAAGACACTCTACAGACCGACATTCTCATCATCGGCAGCGGCCTGGCAGGCCTCGCAGCCGCCTGGGACGCCGCCAAACGCGGTTGCCAAGTAACGCTGCTGACGCGCGCCGATAAACCCGAGGAAAGCAATACCGATCGGGCGCAGGGCGGAATCATCTATCGCGCACAAATGGAATCGCCGGAACAACTGGTTGCCGACATTCTTTCGGTCGGCGGCGGCCTGAGTTCTCCCGACGCCGCACGCTTGTTGGCCCGCGAAGGACCGCGTCTGGTGAAAGAAATTCTGATTGACGAGCTGGGCGTTCCCTTCGATGCCTCCGCGGAAAACCTCGGGCAGCTTGACTTGACCCGCGAGGCCGGCCATTCCGTACCGCGCATCATTCACCACAAAGACCAATCCGGCGCCGCGATTGAGCGCGCGTTTCTGGAGCGAGTGTGCGCGCACCCAAACGTCAAGGTGATGTCTCATGCGACCGCCGTGGATTTGTTGACGGTCTCGCACCATTCGCTGGAGCCCACCGACGTCTATCGTCCGCTGACCTGCGTTGGAGCATACGTGCTCGATCAGAAGACGGGGGAAATTTTCTCTCTCCTGGCCAAGGAGACCATCCTGGCCACGGGCGGTCTGGGCAGCGTCTTCCTGCATACGACGAACCCACCCGGAGCGCGCGGCGATGGCATCGCCATGGCTTACCGCGCGGGCGCTCGCTGCATGAATATGCAGTACATCCAATTCCATCCGACCGCGCTGCTGGCGCCCGACGGCTGCTTCCTGATTTCCGAGACGGTGCGCGGCGAGGGCGGGCGTCTCGTGGACCGGCACGGCAAGGAATTCATGCAACGCTTCCATCCCGACGGGTCGCTCGCGCCGCGCGACATTGCCGCGCGCGCCATTTATCAGACGATGCTCGAATCGGGCGAGCCTTGCGTTTACCTCGACATTACCCACAAGGCCGCCGACCAGCTTCGCGAACGTTTTCCCGGCATCTACGCGGTTTGCATGGAGCGCGGCATCGACCTGACGCGCGAGCCGATTCCGGTGGTTCCGGCCGCGCACTATAGCTGCGGCGGCATTGCCACCGACGATTGCGGACGCACGACTGTGGCACGGCTGCGGGCCGCGGGCGAGGTCGCTTGCACCGGATTGCACGGTGCCAATCGGCTGGCCAGCACTTCCCTGCTCGAATGTTTGGTTTGGGGAACGCGGGCCGGGGCGCAAGCCGCCGAAGGCATTGCCCGCGGCGACGATTTCTACTTTCCCAAGGTGGCCGACTGGCGCTACGAGCACGAACCGGCGGACCCCGCGCTCATCGCCCAGGACTGGCTGACCATCCAGCACACGATGTGGAATTACGTCGGCCTGATCCGCAGCGAGCGCCGCCTGAACCGCGCCATGCGGATCTTGCGCGAACTCGACCTCGAAATTGCGCGTTTTTACGAAAAGTGCGAGGTTGGCGATTCCATTATTGGGCTGCGCAACGGCATTCTCACGGCGCTGCTGATCCTCGAAGCCGCGGACCAATCCCGCGAAAGCCGGGGCTGTCACTACCGCATCAACTAACTAAGTCGCCTCTCACGGACGACTCCTCTCGTAACCCATTTACGCGGAGGGACGCGTCCACTTGCATTCCCTGCTGCGACACCGCGATAAGAGACCGATAACTGGTTGAAGTTGCAGGCTATGGACCTGACATGGGTTCCTCAACTGCACTTATACATAGTTATTTTCTTATGGATCGCGGCCCCAATCTTGCTAGCCGTCCCATAAGGGAATCGGTCTCTAATGACAATCGCTGGAACCGACGATGGGAAAGTGAAGGGACTGAACCGGCCATTCTCCGCAGAATGAAAATTTACGCACGCAAAGACGGCACGGTGCAACGGGCGCAGGCAGACGGCGACGACTCGCCCCACGCCCGTCTGGAATCATTCCCATCCGGAAAGGAACGGCAGCGATGAGCGACAGCGACATCGTTAAAGATTTTCTGGTCGAGAGTTACGAGAATCTCGACCGGCTGGATCGGGACCTGGTCGGATTGGAGAAGAACCCACACGACAAGGAAGCGCTGGCGGGCGTGTTTCGCACGATCCACACCATAAAAGGCACGTGCGGCTTCCTGGGTTTCAATAAGTTGGAGAAGGTCGCGCACGTTGGAGAGAACCTGCTGACCCGGCTGCGGGACGGCCAGCTCACGCTCAATCCGGAACTGACCACGGCGCTGTTGGCCATGGTGGATGCGGTCCGCCAGATGCTCCGTCAAATTGATTCGACGGGTCAGGATGGCGAGAACGACTATCCGGAACTGCGGGAAACCCTGACGCGGCTCCAGTCCCCAGCCGCCACCGATGACGCCGCGCCACAGCCGACGCCCGCTTTGGCCAAGGCAAAACCGCAGCCAGCCCCGGAGCCAGTCTCAGCCGCGCCTGCGCCCGCTCAAGAGGTTCCGCCCCCACCGGCGGAAGATGCCGTGGCGGCGCAGCCGATGATGGGAAGCAAAGCGCGCGATGCGGCGCCCGAGACCATCCGCGTCGGGGTCAACGTGCTGGATAAGCTGATGACTCTCGTCGGCGAGCTGGTGCTGGCGCGCAACCAGCTTCTGCAAATCTCGAACACGGTCGAGGACGCCGGCCTGCAGGCCGTCTCGCAAAGGATGAACCTCATCGCCACCGAACTGCAGGAAGAGGTAATGAAGACGCGGATGCAACCCATCGGAAACATCTGGAGCCAGTTTCCACGGACGGTGCGCGACGTGGCGCTCGGTTGCGGCAAGGAAGTGGAAATCGAGATGGAGGGCAAGGAAACCGAACTCGATAAGACGATCATCGAGGCGATCAAGGACCCGCTCACCCATCTCGTGCGCAATTCCGTGGACCATGGCATCGAACTTCCCGAAGACCGCGTCAAGGCCGGCAAGCATCGCGCCGGGCGCCTGATCCTGCGCGCCTTTCACGAAGGCGGACAGGTCAATATCGAGATCACCGACGATGGCGCGGGCCTGGACGTGGACCGCATCCGCAAGAAGGCCATCGAACGCGCCGTGATCACCGCCGGTCAGGCGGCGCGCATGACCGAGCGGGAAACCTTTAATTTGATATTTCTTCCTGGGTTCTCCACCGCGGCCAAGGTGACCAACGTATCCGGCCGCGGCGTCGGCATGGATGTGGTGAAGACGAATGTGGAAAGGATCGGCGGCACTGTGGATGTTCAGTCCACTCCAGGGCGTGGCACCACAGTGCGGGTGAAGATCCCGTTGACTCTGGCCATTATTCCCGCGTTGGTCGTGACCTGCGGCGGCGACCGCTACGCCATTCCGCAGGTGAGCTTGCTCGAACTGGTGCGGCTCGATGCGGACAAGGTGGCGAAAGGCATCGAATTGGTCCATGGCGCGCCGGTCTACCGGCTGCGCGGAAGATTGCTGCCTCTGGTCTACCTGAACCGCGAGCTGAAAGTGGAAAACAGCATAGGAGCCAGAAAGGCCGCCGCTGCCGGCGATCTCGACTTCTCTCTGGTCAGGGACAAACACCGGCAATGGCTCGACACCCTGCAACAGATCCTTGAGGGAAAAATCACGATGACGCCGCAGCAAGCCGGTTCCCACGAGACTTGCGCGTTGGGAAAGTGGATTTACGCGACTGGCCTGAAAGAGTACGGCGCCATCGACGACATGCATGTGCTGGAAAAGACGCACAAGCATTTTCACCAGCTCGTCCACAGGGTTCTTGTGCTGAAGAACAATGGCGATGCAGGCCTGGCGCAACAGGAGCTGGAGTCGGTGCGGCACATTTCCCATCAGATCATGGAGGTGACGACCAGCGTTGAGCGGAAGGTCCTCGAATTCCGCAATGTCAACATCGTCGTCTTGCAGGCCGACGACCGCCAGTTCGGGCTGGTGGTGGACGAAATCAACGACACCGAGGAAATTGTGGTCAAGCCGCTGCGGAAGCAGCTCAAGACGGTGAAGACCTTCGCCGGTTCGAGCATCATGGGCGACGGCAAAGTCGCCCTCATCCTGGACGTACTCGGGCTGGCGCAGCGGGCCAGCGTGGTGACCGAAACCCGGGACCGCGCCCTCACGGAAAAAGCCGCGCAAGGGGCGGGGACGGCGGAAGAAAAACAGACGTTCCTGCTCTTCGCCGGCCCGGGTGGTTCCCGCATGGCCATCCCCCTCAGCACGCTGGCGCGCCTGGAGGAGTTTCCCGTCTCGCAAGTGGAAATGTCGGGCAGCCAGTGGGTCACGCAATATCGCGGCCAGATCCTGCCCTTGATTCGCCTCAATGTCGTGATGGAAGAACGGCGTGCCAGGGTCCGAACCCTGCAAGCTCCGCCCGCCGCCGATTCCGGGCCGATCCAGGCGCTGGTGCTGAACCACGAGGGGCGCTCCTTCGGTCTGGTCGTGGACCGCATTGTGGACATTGTCGAAGACCGGGCGGACGTGAAGACGGCGGCCACCCGGGCCAACGTTCTCTATTCGGTCGTCATCGGCGAACGGGTCACGGAATTGCTCGACATCCCGGCGATCCTGCGCGGCGCGGATTTGAACGCGGCCGAGCCCAGCTTGGCGGCAAAATCAGCGGGGGTTGCAAACTAAGCCATGGCCAACACTTCACAGTTTTGCACGTTCTATCTCGACAAGCTGCTGTTCGGCGTGGAATTGAAAGGCGTCCAGGAAGTCATCCGTTCACTCGACATGACAATGATCCCGCTGGCGCCCGCGGTCGTCAGCGGCCTCATCAACCTGCGCGGGCAAATCGTCACGGCAGTCGATCTGCGGCGGCGGCTGGAACTGCAGCCCCGCCCGCCGGGCACGCTGCCCATGAACGTCGTGGTGCGTTCCGTGGACGGAGCGGTCAGCCTGCTGGTCGACGAAATTGGCGATGTGGTTGAGATCGAGGAAGACACCTTCGAGCCGCCGCCCGAAACCTTGCGCGGCCCGGTCCGGGCCATGATCCTCGGCGTCCACAAATTGAAGGACCGTCTCCTGCATGTGCTGGACATCGAAAAGGCGTGCCAAATGGCGGATGTGGCGGAAACGGCGGCCGCGGGACGCTAGCGGTTCTGCCGAAATCGTCCGCGCGCATTGCGCCTGAACCGAACCGCCCCTTTCGGGCCACAGGAGCAATCGACGAAGACCCTGGAACCAGCGGATGGAGAGCTGTGCCGGAAGAGTGGCCCGCCAGAGCGGCCGCAATAGTAGTGGGTGGGTCAAATGGAACGATCAGCTCTACCCAGCGGTACTGACTCTTCCCGTTTGTGGAAAGCCGGGCACAAGACCGGCGCAGCGTTGGCTGCGCCGGGCCCCGGAGTGGTGCTTTAACGCAGCGAGCGGTTCAACAGATCCCCGAAGTGATAGCACACGGCCACCTGCCCGCGGTGTCTCGGGCTCGAACTTTTGTCCAGGCGGTCCGACCCGAACAGGCTGACTTCGAAATTCTTGACCGGGATGATGCGGACGGTCGGGCCCAGACGCTCGCCGAGCACATACGAGTCGCCGTTCATGAAGATGGTCTTCTTGTTCTTCAGGAAGATGCCCTTGGGCATGTCGCTGATGAAGGCCCCGAGACGCACACGGCCCTTGCGGTCCAGCGTCTTGAAAAGGCTTCCCGACCAGCCGAAGGTGGCATCGTCGGAGGCGCGGGTGATGGTCTCGGCAACCAGTTCGTCCACCGCCAGCAGAGGAAGTTTCCGCAGGTGGAGGGCCTCGCGGGTGTAGCGAATACTTTGCAGGGAATCGTATTCGGCGGAGAAGTCGCGACTCGCGCCAAACTGCTTGCGGGCGAGAATCTGGATGTAGTTCTCATCGCCCATGCGTGGCAGGCGGGCGAACGCGTTGGGCTGCGTGAAGTCGCCGGCGTAGCCGACGGTCGCGCTGATCAGGCCGGGCAGCGCCTTGTGCGGCGCTGGGGTGAAGCGCAGACGGTAGCCCTCCAGCCAGCCGTCGTTGTCGGCATAGGTGGCTTCCGTGCCCGCGCCGCGATCGTACTCAATCCCGCCGGCCTGCGCTTCCCAGTGCGACCCGATCTTCTGCCCCAGAAACAAGGACTTCAGATTGAAGGACCAGTAGGCTTTGTTCATGCCGATGCCGGTGTAGTCGTAGCTGGAGGGGAAGCTGCGTCCCGACTCGCCCCGAGCCTGCAGGTAGGTCGTGTCCTCTCCTACCAAGCTGACTCGCAGAACCGTGCTCACCTTATAGAGCAAATCACGGGTTGTGACCTTATGGGGTTTCGTGTCGACGTAGCGGTACTGGTTGTACCCGTCCGCCGCCAGGAACTGGAGACGAGACAGCAAACTCCGCAGGCTTGCCGGGGAGCCGGAAACGCTGCCTTCTTGCGCGTTTGCCCGAACCGCAGGGGCGAGCGCTAAGACCAGCCAAACAATAAGAAGACGGGCAGTGGAATGAGACATTTCTAATCCTTTCCGTTTGCAGAGTGGCGTGCGCTCACGCCTGTCAGTGGCCATCGGCGGCTGCGCCGGACACGTCAGAAACGGAAGGGTGGTGTACGAGTGGGTTTTAGAAGGTTTGCCGCACCGAAAACGCTGCGGCGTCCCGAGGATCAATACAAAGCCAAACGCCGTGATGGGACCGGCGGCGGCTAAAGTCACTGCCATCCGCGCCGATGAAATGTTTGTTGGGAGAACGTGCGTTCTCACTATGTCCTCAAGCTCGCTTTCGCAAATTATCGGAGGAACAGGCAATGAAATTCACACTTGGAAAGAAACTGGCACTGGGCTTTGGCGTGATCCTCGCCTTGATGGTTGTTAGCTCTACCATGAGCTACCTAAAGTCGGCCGCCATCAAGCAAATTCAAGACGCCGCCCTGGATAGGCGTGTGCCCTCTCTCGACACCGCCAGAAAATTGAAGGGAGACCTGAATCAGACGGCAAGCAAGGCGCGCCAAGCCATGCTGGCGGGGACAGACGCAAAGAGGAGAGAGGAGGCCAAGAAGCTCCTCGATGACGCCTGGAACGCAATCGACAAAGATATTGCGAAGCTGGATGAGTTGGCGCCGGGCTGGACTGTTCAGGCACATCGTGACCAGCTCGCCGAGATCAAGAAACAACTTCCCAAACTTCATGAGTTCGAGGACCGAGCTATCGAGCAAGCGGCCAGCGGCGAACGGGATGCCATCGTCAAAGCAGGAAATGATTTCTCGGACAAAGCCATCCCCGTCAACGATGCCATCAAGGCGGCGCTTGGGGACATGGAAGCCAGC
>JBEKQG010000025.1:0-35289 GCA_049519955.1 Terriglobales bacterium | reverse complement strand
CTTGAGCAGCGGCTGCGTTACAATCTGAGCCGCTGGAACCGGAAACCAAGGGTGGAACTGAAACTCAAACCGTAGCTTGGCACCGGCGCCAACCTGATCTCAGAGGTTCTGACGACGGACACGCCTGCTTACACCGACGGAAAACGCGCAAAGTATCTCTCAGCTTGAACTTTGTTGCACTTCTTGCCCTGATGTTGCACTAAGCGTATTGCAGCAACGACTCCTGTCGGACATTCGCACCCTGGGCCTGCCCAAGGGCACGGTTCGCATTGGGAGCCGCTGCCTGATTCAGTTGTTGCAAGCTACGCCAGCATCCCCCTGGCGAGACTTGACACCGCGCACGCTGGCCGCGCTGCTGGGCGGATTGAGCATCCATCCGCACACCATTCGATTCCGGCGTCAAATTCTGCGGGGATACTATTATTCCGAACTACAGTCCGGGTTCCTTCTTGCCGCTTCCTTCAGCGAAAGCTCTTCGTGTAAGCGCCAGGACCGCAACACAAACCCGATATTCATGGCGGAATTCTACGAAAATAATAGCCGATAGGCGAGAACTTTTCTTGCAAACGAAAACGATGAGCCATCGCCAGTCATGGCTGGTAGCGCCAAAGGTCATTTGCGGGTAGGCTTCCCCCAGTTGGAACCGGCAGCGAACCGCCAAAAATCCAAAGATTGCCGCTCTCGTCAAGCCAGCCGATAGCGCCGCTCCGTGCACCCGGCACATTATTGACGGATGGCACTCCAAGTGAGCCATAGACTCCACCTGCGTTCACCGTGCTTGATCCGCTCATCCACGTCCATTGCTTGCTGTCTGGAGAAAACCGCCACAGGTCGTTGAGGAATACTTCACTATTCGGACCTTCGGAATCACCGCCAAACAGCCACAGATTCCCGCTGCTGTCTATCCAGCCAACGGCGCCTTCCCGCCCTCCGGGTATGTTGCTGGCCGAAGTGACGCCCACGGTGCCATATACGCCGGTAGCGTTCGCGGTATCGCTCCCGCTCATCCACGTCCACATCTTGCTTGTGGGACTGAACTCCCAGAGGTCGTTGAGGTAGCCCTCCGTGCCACTACCCGTCGAGTCTGCACCAAGACCTCCAAAGAGCCAGAGATTGCCACTCGCGTCCATCCAGCTAACGGCTGCGCTTCTTCCACCAGGTACATTGCTCGCGGATGGAGTGCCTTGGGTGCCGTAGATGCCTGGCTCTCCAGAGTCATTCAAGCCGACACCGTCGCTACCGCTCATCCATGTCCAAACGTTCATTGTAGGAGAGAACTCCCACAGGTCGTTCAGATTCCCCTGCGCCCCATTTGTTGCGTTTCCGTATCCGCCGAAGAGCCAGAGATTGCCACTGCCATCAATCCAAGAAGCACAGGACACTCGCGCACCAGGGACATTGCTGCCAGCAGAAACGCCCACCGTGCCATATATGCCGAATGCATACACAGTATTGCTCCCGCTCACCCAGGTCCACATCTTGCCTGATGGAGAAAACTCCCAGAGGTCGTTCAGAAATCCTCCGTTGCCAGTCGAGTCGTTTCCGCTTCCCCCGAACAGCCAGAGATTCCCGTTGGTATCTACCCAAGAAGTCGTTGAATTCCTCGCACCCGGAACGTTGTTGGCAGCAGCAACGCCAAGAGTACCGTACACCCCGGATGCGTTCACCGTGTCAGAGCCACTCACCCACGTCCATTCCTTCGTTGAGGGATTGAATTCCCAAAGGTCGTTTAGACTGCCCGTGCTACCGGCTGAATCGACACCGAAGCCTCCAAAGAGCCATAGATTTCCGCTGCGATCCGTCCAATTTGCTGGAGAGCTTCGCGCTCCGGGGACATTACTGGTGGAAGCAACGCCCAAGATGCCATAGACGCCCGTTGGGTTCGCCGTGTCGCTGCCGCTCATCCACGTCCATTCATTGTTGGCAGTTGCACTTCCAACCGTGACCGTCGCGGTTCCTGATTTTTCGGTATCTTGTGTCGATGTTGCGGTGATGGTCGCGGTTCCTGTGGCTGCTGGAGTGAACACCCCAGAGGACGTAATCGTCCCATCGCTTGTACCCCAAGCGACTGCCGAACTATACGAGCCGGTCCCCTGTACGGTCGCCGTGCAGGTGGATGTCTGCGTAGTCAGAATTGACGCTGGAGAACAAGCTACTGTGACAGACGTGATCGTCGGCGGAGTAGTGCTTCCGCCCCCTCCGCCGGCACAGCCGGTGATGAGAAGCATCGCGCAAAGGCCAACGGCGGAGACTCCAAAGGCAAGCTGAGAGTTTCTGAAAGCCATAGGGTTAAATTCCTCCGATTCCGACGATAGTAGGGATATCGGAAACATCGTAGTCCGACCATAGTAGGAATGCCAAGCGACATTTGCATCCTGCTCGGTCAACGTATCCGCGAACTGCGGACGGCGAAGGGCTGGCGTCAAATCGACCTTGCAGAAGAGGCCGGAATCAACGAGAACTACGTCTCCGACATTGAGATCGGGAAGAAGGAAATCTGCCTGCGAACCATGCAAGCGGTAGCAGATGCTTTCGGCTTGACGCTTGCGGAACTGCTGAAGGGGTTGTAACGCCACCCGGCCCCGACTAGGGCTGTAAGCTGGTAGTGACTGAAAAGTGCGTTTATTAGCTAGTCCAAACACGTTTATCGCATTTTTCTCTTGACACGGTTTTCTGCTGGTAGTGTGAAATTCTCCGGGTACGCCAGTCACTACCACCACCAGCTTCCGACACTTTCTCCCCGCCATGCGAATTTTGGAAAAAAGGCGTCACAGGCTGCGAGCCGTGCCCTGTTCGGACAACTAACCCCGGCATGGTCAACTGTGCCCAAAATTGTGCCCAGTGGCCGCTTGGATGGGTTGAGTTCCAAGTTGGGGCGAAATGCTGAAACCCGCATATTTACTAGCGAATACGAAAGCATACAAACTACGCTAAGGTGTTGATTCTTCGTGAATCCAGTACTTGGGCGCAGGGGGTCCGCGGTTCAAATCCGCGCGCCCCGACCAAAGTATTTCCTCCCTTGCCGAGGGCTCCTTCGCGTTGCTCAGGATTTCGCCAGCGGGCTCCCGCTGCGCTCACGCCCACTAACCGGCTCAACTTGGGCGCAGGGGGTCCGCGGTTCAAATCCGCGCGCCCCGACCAATCACAACGTACGCGGATGTCCCTTCCGAGAGCAGGCCCGTTTCCAGACCAAAGAGTTTTCAGAAGAAGCGGGTGACGCCTTCTTCCATCACCACCACTTTGTCTTCGACGCCGGCGGCTTGCGCTTCGCGCTCCAGCAACTGGAGAGGTTCTTCGATGGGCTCGTGCGAGAGGCGGAAAGTTCCGTAGTGCATGGGGATCATCCAGCGGGCCTTGAGATCGAGAAAGGCCTGAGTGGCGTCGGCGGGGCTGGTGTGGACGTTGCGGAAATGCGGCGGATTGTAGGCGCCGATGGGGAGGAGCGCGAGTTCGGGCGACAAGCGGCGTCCGATTTCGCGAAAGCCGGCGAAGTAGGCGGTGTCTCCGGCGTGATAGACGGAGTGTTTGCCGCTGCGCAGCACGTAGCCGCCGTAGCCGCGGTGGGAATCCTTGATGATGCGCGCTCCCCAATGGCGCGAGGGGACGTGGGTGATGTCGAGCGCGCCGTGGCGATAGGTGTTCCACCATTCGAGTTCGACAATTTTGTCGAAGCCGAGATCGGAGACGAGATCGAAGAGATGATAAGGGACGACGAGGGTGGGCGCGGTCCCGGTCTGGCGGCGGGTCTGGCGCGCGATGGTGCGCAGCGACTGGCGATGCAGATGATCGAAATGCGCGTGCGTGACCAGGACGACATCCATGGGAGGCAGGTCGCGCAGGTTCAATCCCGGTTGACGCAGGCGCTTGAGCACGAAGAGCCAGCGCGCGAAGTTGGGATCGATGACAACGTTCTGCCCGCCGATTTGCAGGAAGAAGCTGGAGTGCCCGATGAAAGTGACGCCGAGTTCGCCGTTCGTAACCAGTTTCGCCGTGTGGGTCTTGCCGGTGCGGGGCGTGACGACGGAATGCCGCACCAGGCGCGTGAACTGGCCGGCACGTTTGCGCAAGGCGGAATTTTTCAATGAGGACTTTAACATTCGTTCGACCGGTACGAGACGACCCGCGCGCTGAAACGAGTCCGCGGCAGCGCGGACCATTCAACTATTATCGGCTTTGCTGGTTTAATTCTCTACTTCGGTTAGATGCTGTGGGGGATGGGATCGACGCGCGCGGAAAGTTACTTCTGTTGGCGCGTCTTGATTTTTCGGTGGGGAGAGTCGTGTTTTCCTTGACCGCCGCTTTGCCGGTCATATCTAATCCAAAGTTCAGAGAGGTACGAGAGAAATAATTTGCGGTATCGCTCAGGCGATGCCCCGATACGAAAGACTTGGAGGAACTCACGCTCATGCGCGTCGCTTTTTTGGGGTTGGGAATTATGGGACGGTCAATGGCCGCGAACCTGGTCAAAGCCGGACACGAGGTTGCGGTGTGGAACCGCACTGCCGGCAGGGACGTGGAAGGTGCGCGCAGCGCGGCTTCTCCGGCGGACGCGGCGGCGGACGCGGAAGTGGCGTGGATGTGCGTCTCCGACACGAAGGCGGTCGAGGCTGTCCTATTTGGCGCGGGTGGCGCCGCGCCGGCGATGGCCGCGGGAACGATCATCGCGGACTCGAGCACGATTTCTCCCTCGGCCACGCGGCGTTTTTCCGACCGCATGAAAGCGCGCGGCGTCGATTATGTGGACGCTCCGGTGACCGGATCGAAGATTGCCGCCGAAGCGGGCAGCCTGATTTTTATGGCGGGCGGCGACGAGGCCGTGCTGGCCCGCTTGCAGCCGCTTTTTCAGGCGATGGGCAAGCAGGTGTTCCACATGGGCGAGACGGGCAAGGGACAGGCCACCAAGCTGGTGATGAATCTGCAAATCGCGCTCATCTACGAAGGCTTCGCCGAAGCGCTGACGCTGGCCGCCAAGCTGGGCGTGGGCGTGGAGCGGCTGTTGCCGCTGGTGCAGGCTTCCATGGTGCGATCGGGAGTGGTGGACTACAAAGCTCCGTTTATTTTGCAGCGCGACTTTTCGCCGAATTTTCCTCTGCGGCTGATGCTGAAAGATATTCGCCTGGCGCTCGATGCCGCCAAGGAATCGCGTGTACGCCTGCCCGGCCTCGAAGCGGTGGAAGAGGTGTACGACGTGGCGGCCGAAGAAGGACAGCAGGACCTGGACTACGCCGCGACACTTACGCTGCTGGAGAAATGGGCGGGGGTGGAAGTGAAGGGTGGCGCGTGAGCCAAGCAGCGGCTTTCTAGTACTGTGACCGCGTGATTTGTACGGTCTTGCCGCTGAAAGTAGCGCCGTCGTCCGAAGCGAGGGCGAGACGCGCTTGGGGCAGCCGGCAAGATGCCGACGCTATGCGTTCCCGCAAGGGGCGTTCTCCCCTGCTATCCTTAATGACTTCCGATGAGGAGAGTTTTTCATGTTTGAGGAGTTGAAGGGCCGGACGGCGGTCGTCTTTGGAGTGGCGAACAAACGCTCGATCGCCTGGGCCATTGCGCAGGGGTTGCACGCCGCGGGGGCAAACCTTGTCATCACGTATCAGAATGAACGGCTGGAGCAGGAGGCCAGAGACCTGATTCTGTCGCTGCCGGGCGCGGAGGGACACATGTGCGACGTATCGAACGATGCCGAGATTGCGGGCCTGTTCGAGAAGCTCAAGGAGCGCTACGGAAAGTTGCATGTGGTGGTGCATAGCGTGGCGTACGCTCCGGCGGAAGAACTGAAGGGCGACTTCGTCAACACGACGCGCGAAGGGTTTCGCATCGCGCACGACGTGAGCGTGTATTCGCTGATCGCGGTTTGCCGCGCGGCGGCTCCGCTGATGGAAGACGGGGGCAGCGTCATCACCATGAGTTACTACGGCGCGGAAAAAGTCGTTCCCAACTACAACGTGATGGGCGTAGCCAAGGCCGCGCTGGAGTGCACGGTGCGGTATCTGGCGCACGATCTGGGACGAAAGAGAATTCGCGTCAACGCCATTTCGGCGGGGCCGATCAAGACGCTGGCGGCGCGCGGCATCTCCAACATGGGAGAAATGCTGAAAGGTCATGCCGAGCGCGCGCCTCTGCAACGCAATGTGGAGGTCGGCGAGGTGGGCAGCGCGGGAGTGTTTTTGGCATCCGACGCCAGTTCGGGCATCACGGGCGAAACGATCTACGTGGATTGCGGATACAACATCATGGGGTTCTGAGAGATGGGGCTCTGGAAGACGCGGTTCTGAGGGCGACGCGCGCCCTCAGGCGCTAAGAAGCGCCTGATTTAAGAAAGACGGGGCAAGCCCCGTCTTTACACTAAAGCTGGTTTCATCAATGCCTTTCAGCTCGGAAAGCACGTCCCTCAGGGGCTAAAGCCCGCATTTTCCCAGCCCCTGAACGGCACCCTTCGGCTCCACTCGGGGCAGGCGCTGGAGCCGTGCCCTGCCCAAAACCGATTTATGACACCAGATGTAGACCGGTTGCACTAAACCATTGAAGCCAATGTGCCGATAAGGTTGGCAGGTGCAGACTCTTCGCCTCGATTTCCTCGGGCAACAGGTTTCGGTTTTTGCTCCGGCGAGTGGCACCCATATTTCTGGAGCCGGGCTATGACGCAGAAGACTCACGTTGGGGAAGCGAAGCCGCAAGCGGCTGGGTTCTGGCGCTCGTTGATCGGGCATTCGTTGTTTGAGGAGGGCGAAGCCGCGCCGCCGCTCACCGATCCGCTCCATTGCGATGCGCCGGCGCTCGGTTCGGCCGAGATTGCGGCGGTGTACACGGGGCAGCGCGTGGCCGGAGACTTCTATGAATTCCTGCGCGTGGGGCCGTCGCGCATGCTGTTCGTGCTGCTGGATATCGCCGGGCTGCGGGCGGACACGCGTGAAATCCTGATCGCGGTGCAGAAGACGTTTCGAACGCTGGCGCCCGCGCTTTTCGCCGGAGAAGGCTTCAACGAAACCATCGCCATGATCGAACTGTGCCACGAGATGAACCGCACCATTTTGCGTGGCGGCATTCGCAGTTGTCCGGCGTTCATCGGTTGTTATCACCAAGACCTGGGGACGGTGTGTTACGCCAATGCGGGCCACACACCGGGGCTGCTGCGCGACCACACGGGAATTACGCGGCTGGAGGCCACTGGGCTGCCGCTGGGTTTGTTCTCGCACACAACGCAGAGCGCGGCCATGTGCCACCTTGTGCCCGGCTCGGCACTGGTGCTGGTCTCGCGCGGATTTATAGAAGCGGACTGCGAGAATGGTGAGTGCGACGATGCGGAATTCGGGCTGGACAGGGTGAAGCAGACTTTTCAGGACGCGGCCGCGACCGGCGCGCGCGAGCTCTGCCTGACCATGTTGCAGGCGACCCGGCAGTTCACGCGGACGTCTCCCACGCATAACGATCTAACCACGCTGGCGCTGGTAAGGAATGCGTAGCGCTGGTTTCATAAATGCTTTTTCGGAACGGGAAGCCATGCCCTCAGGGGCTAAAGCCCGCATTTTTACTGGCCCTGAGCGGCGCGGCTGAACAGGTTGCGGAAAAAGTCGTTCCGGGGCAAGATCCGTGACCTCAGCGGCTGAAGCCGCAGTCATAATAATGCACTTACCGCAGCGCTGAAGCGCTGCGCCACCCAAAATCAGGGGCGCGGACGACTCTTTCCGCAAGCTGTGAAGCCGTGCCCTACGCAATACGTATTGATGAAGCCAGTTCTGGCGCGGTGCGCTCTCAATCTCCCGCAAGGCCATGTACTACCCGCGCGTAATAGTTTTGTAATGTAACCCGGATCACCACGAAAACTCCCTGCCGAGCACTATTCTCAAGGCAAGCAATTTCTTGAAGGTCAATCCAATGGAACCTCATGCAAAGGGAAGTAACGCTCGCATCTTACTGAGTTCGGTCTTCGGGCCTTACGCACAGGACGATGAATTTGGCAGCCGGTCCATCAATCCGATGGAGCTCTATCACAACCAGGTGACGCGGGCGCAAGGCGGTTTTTCGCTGCGCATGTTCCATCGCTCGTGGGGCATCATGATGATCCAGTCGAATATTTCGGCGCCCTGCAGCGTGCTGGATTTTCCCACGCGCAAGGCGTTTGCGCGTGAATTGACCAAGAACCACTACGACATCGTGGGCATCTCGGGAATTATCGTGAATGTCGGCAAGGTGCGGGAAATGTGCCGCATGGTGCGGGAACTGTCGCCGCATTCGACGATCGTGGTGGGTGGACACGTAGCCGCCATTCCCGGGATTGAAACAATGATCGACGCCGACCACATCGTGAAGGGAGAAGGGATCTCGTGGATGCGGCGGTATCTGGGAGAGGACGAGAAGGCGGCGATCCGCCATCCCGCGATTGTCTCCGGCATCGAGACGCGCATCATGGGAATACGGCTGCCGAACCGAAAAGGCGGGACCGCGGCGACCATTATTCCGTCGGTGGGTTGCCCGATGGGATGCAACTTCTGCACGACGTCTTCTTTTTTTGGCGGCAAGGGGAAGTTCGTCAACTTCTACGAGACCGGCGATGAACTGTTCGACGTGATGTGCGGGATCGAAGCGAAACTCAAGGTAAAGTCGTTTTTTGTGATGGACGAAAACTTCCTGCTGCACCGCACGCGCGCCCTGCGGCTGCTGGAGCGCATGAAGGAGGCGGGCAAGAGCTGGGAGCTTTCCATTTTCGCCTCCGCCAACGCGATCAAGAAATACACCATGATGGAGTTGGTCGAACTCGGCGTTTCCTGGGTGTGGATGGGGTTGGAATCTCCCCGATCCAGCTATGGCAAGCTGGAGGGCACGGACATCGGGCAACTTACGAGCGAGCTTCGCAAACACGGCATTCGGGTACAGGGATCGACCATCATCGGGCTCGAGCACCACACGCCGGACAACATTGCCGGAGAAATCGAGTCGGCGGTCGCCTATCAGACCGACTTTCACCAGTTCATGCTCTACACGCCGGTCCCGGGGACGCCGCTCTACAAGGAAATGTCCGATCAGGGGCGACTGCTGAAGGGCATCGACTTCGCCGATATTCATGGGCAGTACAAATTCAACTTCCAGCACGCCGCCATCTCGCGCGATGATTCCAAGCGCTTCCTGGATTGGGCGTTCTGGCGCGATTTCGAGAACAATGGGCCGAGTCTTTATCGCATGTGCCAGACCATGCTGATGGGCTGGCAACGCTACAAGGACCACCCCGATCCGCGCGTCCGGGAGCGCTTCACGCGAGAAGTAAAAAAGCTGAGCAGCGCTTACAATGCGGCGCTCTGGGTGATGGAGCAGGAATTCAAGAAAGTCAATCGCAGCGTGAGCGATCGCATCCACAAGCTGCGCCGCGAAGTGGAGAAGGAGTTCCCGGTCGCCGCCCGGCTCACCGCGGCGTCGCTCGGCCCGATCCTGTTGTGGGCCACACGGCGGGAGGAAAGACGGCTGGCAAGAGGCCGTACGTACGAACCTCCAACCTTTGTCGAGCGCAGCCATTGGGTTTCGGCCACGTAGGCTTGTTACTTATCGAGAATCCAAAATAAGGCAAGATCAATATTTTCCGTGAAACATCGCGTGATTGATGTCCGGCCAGAACTCCTTGAAAACGTTGAACACGCCGTCCAAGCCCACCTGAGTTCCCCAGCGTTGGTAGGTTTTCACCCAGGGGTTGGATTCCGCCGGGTAATATGAATTGCCGATGCCCGCGGACGCTCCTGCCCCGACGATCTCCGACAGATTGAAGGTGCTCTTTCCTGAGTTGGTCCGCGTGACAAACAGCCGGGTGACCGCGTAGCCGGAGCGCTTGAAGAATCCGCCTTTGCCGAGGGTGTAGTATCTCGGGTCTTCTCTCGTCGCCGTTGGGACAATCGCCTCCGTCATGTAGTTTTCTATGCTGCCGTCGACAAAAATGTGCCAGTAGTATTGACCGTAGGCAGCGCCGCCTTGCCCAAAGGACGGTTGCGATTTGCCGGCCATCGCAATTCCCGCGAGCCCTCCCACGAAAATGAAATCGGAGTAGTCGAACGTATCCTCGGTCGCCAGCCAGAGCTCACTCTTGAAACCCAGAGGAGGCAAATGCGTGTTGGCGCTGACCGCACGGTAATTTGGGATGACCCACAGAATTCTCTTGTCCTGCTTACCATACTCGTCGTCCGGGCGGTTGGGCTCCGCGGGATTGGCCTTGGGCGTCGGGGCGTCGGGCGCAGAGGATTTTTGATCCTTGGTTGCGCTCGCTTGCTGAGGGTCCGCGGTACGCGGAGAAACATCGTCCGGTACAGCAGTTGCCATTCCGTCTTGAGCTTGTTCGCGCGCGCCCGTTGGTCCCTGGGCCTGAACGGACGCAGATCCCAACATCCCCGCCAGCGCTACAGCCATGCAAAACGATCGAACCGCTTTCACGATCTCCCCCCACATCCGCATTTTCCCTTTCGGGCCCTAGCTGCTCCGCTCTTCAAGCATTTCCCGTTAATCCCGCCAAGTTGGATTGTCTCACCTGTCCTTTGGATGCACGCCGGCCGGTTGCAGCCGGTGTGGATTGCGGGTCAATGGCTTGCATTCTGCAGGTGGCGGGCATGTCTTCTCTTCAAATAGTTGTGAACGTCGGGCCAAAATTCCTTGAGCTCATTGCCGAAGGCGTCGAGGCCCATTTGCGTTCCCCAGCCGGAGAAGTCCGACGAAAAATTACGATCGGCGTCGGGATAGTAGAGGTTGGAAATGGCAATCGCCGTTGCGTTGCCCGCAAACTCGGGCACATTGAACATACTAGCGCCGGAGTCTCTGCGGGCGACTAAAACACGGCTGATGGCATAGCCAAAGCGGCGCTCGAACGAGCCCCTGCCTGATCGAAAATAGCGAGGATCTACTTTCAAGATCGTGGGGAAAACGCCGCCCACCATGATATTGCCATCGACCTGATCGGCGAAAGCCGCTGCATACCGCTTGGAGTATCCCTTCATGCCCTGTCCGAACCCCGGAGAGGAATTTTCCGCCTGCCGTATGCCCGCCACGACACCCACGATCGTGAATTCATACGGGTCGAAGGACCCCTTTGCCGCCATGGCGAACTTCTCTTTCCAGGAGACCGGCGGCACTTGCGACTGACCATCTACCGTCAAGTAGTTTGGCATCACATAAAACATCCGGTCGTGTTTATTGTTAGTTGTATCTTCCTGGGCGGGGGTGGTTGGATGCTGAGAATTACTTTGGGCAGTCGGTTTTTCGGCGGGCTGCGGCTGCTGCGCAGGAGTGGGCGCGGGCGGCTGGGCGGATTGAACAGGATCCGGCGTTTGAGTCTGTGGGGCGACTTGACCTGCGCAAAAAGTCGTAATGAGCAAGATCAATAGGCAGACAGTTGCGAGATCGGTCAGTTTCAAGTTGATGCAAACTCCCAATACAGCTATATGAGATGCGCCCCAAGGCAAATCTCGGCGGGCCAGTGTTGGGCAATTCGCCGGCCAATCGCGCTCGGTCTAACTGCTCGTGAGAAACAACAGGATTCAACGGGCGGTCACTTGAATTCTGCGCTCAGTTTCCCCCACCCGTTCCAGGGTGATTTCCAGGTTTTGGTCGCGTGCCAAGCGAGGGAACTTCTCTCCCCACTCTATCAGCAAGATAGTGTTGGGCGCGAGCAGGTCGTCAAGGCCGAGGGTTTCAAGCTGGCGTTGGGTTTCGATGCGGTAGAGGTCGATGTGGTAGAGGGTAGTGCGGGGTCCGCCATATTCGTGGACGAGGGTGAAGGTGGGGCTGGTGACATCGTCGGCGCGAGCGGCTTGAAAACCTTCGGCGATACCCTTCACGAGCGTGGTTTTGCCCGCGCCCAGGTCGCCGCGGAGCAGGACGATGAGCGGAGGCGACAGTTCGGACGCGAGCTTCCGCCCGAAAGCGATCGTCTCCTGGGCGGAGTGCGTGATGGTCTCGGTCGTCATCCCGGAGGACCCAGTATAGCGAACCCGGCGCGAGCTTCGGGCGGCGCGAAATCAGCCCGCTCCCCAGCCCAGAATCCGAACGGCGTATTCTTCAAGCAAGCGTATGCTTAAAGCAAGCGTATGCTTAAAAATGGGGCGGATGTGGTTCTGCCCGTTGGCCGATTTTTGGCATAATAACGCCAGTAACTTTTCTGGCGCAGGTTCAACGTGTATTTTGGTGCAGAAGGGCGTTGATTCAGACCAAGTTCGCGAGGCGTTCGGAACTATGCGTATAGCTATGGGGTGGAAACTTCAGGGTACGATGGCGGTGGTGTGCTTGCTGGCGGCGTTGCTGACGGGCTGCTCGCGGGACCCGAACGTCCGGAAACAAAAGTATCTGGAAAGTGGGCAGCGCTACTTCGACAAGGGCCAGTACCGGGAGGCCGAGATTCAGTTCGAGAACGCCATCCAGGTCGATGCGCGTCTCACCGAAGCCCACTACAAGCTGGCGCTGGCGGCCATGAGGCTGGAGCAATGGCCAACCGCCTATCAGGAGCTGAATACCACCATTCAACTGCAGCCCGACCAATATGCGGCGCACCTTGACATTGCCAACCTGCTGATCATGGGGCGGCAGTACAACGACGCGAAGGGGCATTTGGATCTGCTGGCGCAGAAACAGCCCGACAACCCCAGCGTCTATATCGCGCGTTCCAACTACTACGCCGGCACGAATAACATTTCCGCGGCGCTGGCGGACATGCAGAAAGCGCTGCAACTCGATCCCAGCCGGTCCGACTCCTATTTGAATCTGGCGATGCTCCAGATGCGCGGGGAACAGTGGGACGCGGCGGAGGCGAGCTTCAAGAAAGCGGTCGAACTGGGCCCCAAGTCCACCAATGCGCTGGTTTCGCTGGGGAACTTCTACCAGACGCGCGGGCGCTTTCCCGAGGCGGAACAGTGGTTCCGGCGGGCGATTGAGAACGCGACGGACGATCCGGGCCCCACGCTCTCTCTTGCCGGCCTCTACATGGCCGAGAACAAGTCCGGCGCAGCCGAAGATTTCCTGCGCCAGGCGAAGAAGGGTTTTCCGAATAATTCCGCGGGCTACCGCATGCTCGGCGATTTTTATTTTGCCAATAACCAGCTCGACAAAGCCACCGCCGAGTACGGGGCGCTTTATGGGGAGCATGCCAAGGACATAGTGGTCAAGAAGAATTACATTCAACTGCTGATCCTGAAAAACCGGCTGGACGACGCCCGCAGGTTGAATAGCGAAGTGGTGAAGGCGCGACCGGACGATGAAGACGCGCAGGTTTACAAGGGCGAGATCGAGATCCGCAGCGGCCGGGCGGACGACGCCATGAATACGCTGCAAGCCGTGTTGAAGAGCGATCCCGATAACGCCGTGGCGCATTACCAGATGGGCCTGGCATTGGACCAACTGGGCAATCTGGACCGGGCAGACGCGGAATGGCGAGCTGCCGTCCGCCTGCGTCCCGACATTGTGGAAGCGCGCCGGGCGTTGGCGGGCGTTGCCATCCACCGGAACGATGCCGCCGATCTGGCGGAGCAAGCCAACCAGATCATCGCCTTGCAGCCAGCCGCTCCCGATGGATACCTGTTGCGCGCGGTCGCCGGAATCGATCGCAAGGAGTACGCAACCGCGGACGACTATATCCATCGCTCCCTGAGCAAAGAGCCCAACAATCCCGCGGCCTATGTGCAACTGGGAAATTTGCGGATGGCGCAGAACCAGTTTGGCGAAGCGCAAAAAGCGTACCAGCAGGCGCTCGATCAAGATCCGAATTCCGCCGACGCGATGGGCGGCGTGCTCAACACGTACCTGGCGCAAAAGCAGGGGGACAAGGCCATCGCCGCGGCCAAAGCGCAATTGTCCAGGTATCCCAACAACGCAGGGTTTCACGTCATGCTGGGCCAGCTTTTCATGGAACAGAAGAAGGACCCAGCCGCGGCGGAAGCGGAGTTCAAGCAAGCCTCGCTATTGGATAAGAAGAACAGCGAAGCGATGGTCAAGCTCGGACTGGCGGAGAGCACGCGCGGCGCCATGGATGAGGCGCTGCAAACCTATCTCGATGGGGCAAAGAGCAATCCGAGGGAGGTCGCGTTCTACCTGCTCTCGGGCAGCATTTATGAGAGCAAGCAGGACTGGGACCACGCCAAGCTGCAGTACCAGAAAGCGCTTGAGATTCAGCCGGACAATCCTCTGGCCTCCAACAATTTGGCTTACGTGATCCTGGAGCAGGGCGGCAATGTGGACGTTGCCTTCGCCATGGCGCAGACGGCCCGGCGTCTGCTCCCCGATAATCCGAACTCCGCCGACACGCTGGGCTGGGCTTTTTACCACAAGCACGTTTATACGTCGGCGATCAACATGTTCAAGGAGGCGGTGACCAAGGAGCCGGACAACGTGTTGTTCAACTTCCACCTGGGACTCGCTTATGCCAGGAACGGCCAAGCCGCGCTCGCCCGCCAACAACTGAACCGTGTGGTGAAGCTGCAGCCGGATTTCCCGGATGCCGAGCAACTGCGGAAGGCAGTGGCCGAGATCAAAGGGTAGAGGTACGTCTATGAGGCTCAAAGCACCGTCGGCAAGAAGGGAAAGGAGTGCCCCGATGGATGTCAAGGAGTTCGACGAATTCGTCAAGCGTGAGCAGCAGGCGGCATCTGAAGTCGCCTCGGTGGATTGGGACGGCGAACGCAGAAAATGGCTCGACTATCTCGAGAAGCTTTACAAGAAGGTCGAGTCTCTATTGGACAAATACGTTTCTTCTGGACAGATACAGCGTGAATATCGGATCGTTGAGTTGAATGAGGAGAACATTGGATCGTATTCTGCCCGACAAATGGTTCTCAGGATCGGACGACAAAGCGTGGTCTTTGAACCAATCGGGACGCTGCTCGTCGGATCCAAGGGACGGGTTGACATCGTCGGGCCAGCTGGCAAAGCTCAGCTCCTTTTGGTTGATAACCAGGCATCGGGGCTCCGATCGCTTTTCCATGTAAGGTTTAGCAGTGTTGGCACTGGCAAAAAGCCACCTGCCCCTCCGTCGAAACCACCGCGGGAGATCAAGTGGGAGTGGAAAATTGTCACACGCCCGCCAGAAAGGAGATTTATAGAGATTACGCAGCAGACGCTCTTCCAGCTAATTATGGAAGTGGCCAATGGGTAGTAGTTCCATCGCAGAGATTGCCGCATATCATAATGACGTTGTTGATTCGCTGAAAGCTTATTTTTTCGGCCGTCGTCCCGGGGATCTCGCCGCTCGCCTCGAAGAGACCGATTTAAGATCGGCCTTTTTTGTTCTAACCACCTTGGAAGCCGCTTTTCGCGTCGATTATATGTACCGCTGCCAGAAGAAAAAGAGAGACGACCTCTCCAGAGCATTTCGCGATATCTATAAGGACCGAGAGCGCGACGCAAGGTTGGACGAAGATATTTTCGAGACTTGGAAGGACAAGTCATCTGCTCCGGCGCCTCGACTGATTGGGGAACTACGTGGTGCGTTCAGATTCCGCCATTGGCTTGCCCATGGACGCTATTATGAGCCGAAACTGGGGAGAAAATACGATTTCAATTTTATATATTCCCTAGCCGATGATGTGTTGAACGCTTTTCCACTTCTCAAGTTCGATTGAGGCGGCGGGTTGAAAGCCCCAATCTATCAGCCAGAGTCCTACACCGGCAGTTCGTCCTGCATCCATCCGCCCGCTGCCGCGAGCTTCGAATCCCTGGCGAGATCCAGAACCAGCCTTTCGAGAACCAGCCGCTTGCTGGGAGGACTCGACCTTAGCGCGAGATCGGCTTTCGCCACCAGTCGGATGGCGCGCGTCAGTTCCCGCTTCGACTTATAGCGCCGCGCCTGGCGGATGATATCGTCGGCGGCAAACGGTGGCACGCGAAAACCCTGCCACAGTGCGGCCCACAACATGCGCTGATCGCGCACGTTGCGCTCCAGGATGACCAGCATCTGGCGAAAGGTCTTCGCCAGCATGAAGAGTTGTCCGATGGCCGCATCGTCTCCGTCGCCGGCCGAAAGCAGCGCATCGAGCACTTCCAGCGCGCGCACCGGGTCCTTGGCGGAAATGGCATCGGTCAACTCATAAAGCGAGCGCTGTTTCGCGGCCAGCACCATGGTTTCGACATCGGCGAGCGCGATTTTTTTCTTTTCGCCGGCGTACAGAATCAGCTTCTCCAGTTCATTCGAGACGGTCATCATGTCGCCGCCGAGCGCGTCCACCAACTCGCGGGCGCCGTCGGCGTCGATCTTCACTCCGCGCGTGGCGCAGTATTCGCCAATCCAGCGGACGGCTTCGCCCTCTTGCACGCGAGACAGTTCGACAATTCCGCAGAACGGCCCCAGATCTTCGCGGATCTTCTGGTAGCGGTCCTTGTCGGTCATCTCCATGCGGCGGGCGTCGGCGGGAATGGCGATGTGATCGGCGACAAACACCAAAAGCGCGTCGGGATTGGGGTTCTTGCAATAGGCTGCGATGGCC
Source organism: Terriglobales bacterium (assembly GCA_049519955.1). Classification (GTDB taxonomy): domain Bacteria; phylum Acidobacteriota; class Terriglobia; order Terriglobales; family Acidobacteriaceae; genus Acidiflorens. Next base: position 18,856 of record JBEKQG010000025.1, on the reverse strand, counting down.
CCGATCTTTTCTTCATTGGAGCCGCGGCCAAACAAGGTCTTCACGCCGCGTACGAAGAACACTTGAAACGGAGCCATGAGCGAGGGCGTTCGGGCGCGGTCCAGAACTTCGGTCAGCGAGATCTCGGCCAGGTCGAACTCGAACAAGCCGAAATCGCGCGCGTCGGGCGCGACCAGGTGCTCGAGAATGGCATCGCGGCAGCGCTTGCGGAAAAACGCTTCGTCGCCCACCAGCACGTAAGCCGGCTTCAGTTTGCGCGACTCCAGTTCGGAGAGAAAGCGGTCGGCCTGGCTGAAGGCGCGCGGAGGCATCAGTAGGACTCCAGAATGTTGGCCACCAGCGTGCGCGCGAAATCCCGCGACAGACGGTCGACGGCCGGAGAGTCCTCCTGAAAAAAGCTGGGAAGATCGCTCGAGATTTCGTACTGCTCGTGAAAAAGGTAGGAAGGATTCTCGAAGATCACCTTGCCCTGACGGTCGGTGAGCGTGACCTGAATGCTCACCGTGACCAGCGCGCTGACGGCGCGTCCGGATGTGGAATCGTAAACCAGCGGATTCGCCGACGCCGATAAAACCGTCGCCCTCAGCACCGCATCCGCGTCGGCATTGGCTTCATGGACCACGCGATATTGCGTACGGGCGTTGAATTCGCGCACCACGGCGTCGGTCAAGAGTTGTTCGATGCGAAAGGTCTGGCTGTGGCTCACGAAACCGGGAATCGCGATGGTATGGATATTCTGCGGCAGTTCGATCGCATTTCCCGCCTTGTGATAGCCACAGCCGGACGAAGCCGAAATCAGGGCAAATCCAAGCAAAAGGGATTTATATACCTGATTACCGCGTTCGTTTCTATGAACTTCTTCGGCTTTTCTCACAATAGTTCCCAGCCAACTACCCATCCGAATTGATGAATTGGATGCACGAGGCGTTCCAGAGGAATGATAATCGGCTTTTTCAATGAGACTCCGCGGTTAGCTGAAAGAACTTGAACATCCCAAATAAACGGCATCGCTGTCGAGCCTTTCGCATCTTTGTCGTAAGCGAAGGCCATAACCATTTTCTTACCGCGCTCCGTTGCGCGAGATAGCTTCTTGGCATCTTCTACAACTCTGTATGCTGTACCGTCAATGTGTTGTGCAGGTTTACCATTCGCCCCAAAGGGTCTGATTAGCTTGACCTCAGCCCAAATATCGTGCGCGTGAAGGTCACACTTGCCCTGAGAATATTTGATATCGTTAGCGGCCCAATCATACTTTTTCGCAACGGCCAAAACTTGGTCGGGTTCTTCATGCGAACCCGCACCAGGTGGATAACTTTTGCCCTTGTTTGGACCGCGCTTGATTTTGGGAGCTTTCTTCTGGGCATCGAATTCCTTCAGACCGTCGGCGATTTTCTGAAGAAATGTATTAGTATCTATCATTTTTGATGGCCACAATACTCAAGTACATAATTCCAAAATAAAATGGCTGCCGCGCCGGATCCTAAGCATCCGACATCATTGAATCTGACCTCGCGGACGGGAGGCCGTCAAGGTCTCGGCGCATTCGACGGCGGTCAAAGCGGCGATACGCAGGTTGTCGGTCGTTGCCCAGAGCCATACGCCGTTCTTGTGGCCAACGTCGGCGCTGAGCGAGACCTGGATGTCTTCCTGCCCGGCGGCGCTCACGTTGGTAGGCGTGTCTTCGGGGCTGTCGCAGACAACCACGTGCTCGCCCGTGAGCGACGCGGAAAAATCCGCAATCGCGACCGGCTTCTCCATCTCCAGATAAACCGAAAAGGCGTGGCCGTGGAAGACCGGTGCGTGCAGCACCTGCAAAGCAGGCTCGATTGCGCCGCGCGCAATCTGCCGGTAGTGCTTCCCGATCCGCTGGGAAACAGTTGCCAGCGACAAATTCGATCTCGGGCCGTAGCGCGCCACCAGGTTAAAGGCCAGTTGGATGTCGAACACGTCCTTCGGCAATTCCTGGAAGGAGAGCAGATTCACCGTTTGCTCGTGGAGTTCATCCATGCCCTTCTGGGCGTACTCGGACGCCGGTTCAAACACGGTCGCAACCATGCGCTGGATTTTGCCGGCCTTCGCGCTGCGTAAGGCGAGGAGCGCCAGGACGGTGGCCGCGGGATGGGCCACCACGACCGGACGCGGCTGCAACTCCGGCATCATGGGCTGGCCGGTCTCGCGCTCGATCCAGGGCGAGCGGACGGACGTTCCCGCTTCCTCTTCGAGCGCGAAAGAAACGTCCACGATGGTATTGCCCAGGTCGCGCGCCGCCTTCCAGTTATTGCGCGTGGAGCGCGGGTTGGAGGCGAAGAAGGCGAAGTCCACACGCTCGAACTGCTCCGAGCGGACGCTCTGGATGAAACTGATCTCTTCGCCGACGGCTTCCAGTTGCCCGAGAGACTCGTCGTCATCGAGCAGGCGGATATCGACGGCGGGGAAATTCCGCTCGCGCAAAACTTCGGCAATCTCTTTGCCCTTGAGCGAGGCCGCGCCGACGATGGCGATGCGATAGAGGTTCGAGCCGCGGAGATCGGAGGGCGGGCCGGCGGATTTCGGAACGTGGTTCATGCGCTGGGCGTTGCCTCCCGATCCACCGGTAACGCGGGCGCAGGAGGTGCTGCCGAAGTCTTGCCGCGGAAGATCCACTGCAAGCGCCACAGGACGCCGGAAGCCATGTACAGAATCGCGATCCCGAAAAGGGCCGGACGGGAAAAGAACCAGATCGAGGCGATCACTATGGCGATCAGCACGATTAGGCGGAAGGGACGGCGGGAGCGGAAATCAATGTCCTTGAAGCTGTAGAATCGCCAGGTGCTGACCATCAAATAGCCGACCACGACGACCATCATCAACCAGCTCAACGCCGTCCACCAGGACGTTACGGGCTCGCCCGCGGAGTAGTGTACGATGGCCGCAATCACTCCCGCACCGGCCGGAATCGGCATGCCGACAAAGTACTTCTTCCCCGGACGCCCCGGATTCGAAGGCTGCGGGTTCTTGGCAATGTTGAAGCGGGCGAGGCGGCTCGCGCCAGCCATGAGGAAAGCGAAGCAGGCGACGGAGCCCAGTTCCGTAATTTTCATGCGCAGGTTGGGCGCAATGACCATCGGCAACAGATGGAAGCCCCACATCCAGGCGAGCAGGGCCGGGGCAACGCCGAAGGCGATCACGTCGGCGAGCGAATCGAGTTCCCTGCCGAAATCGCTGTCGGTGTGGGTCATGCGCGCGATGCGGCCGTCCAAACCGTCGAACAACACGGCAAAGCCGATGGCCTTGGCGGCGAAATCCAGGTGCCAGACTTCACCGGAACTGGCATAAACGGTCTGGAGAATGGCGTAGAAGCCAGCCGCGAGATTCGCCGTGGTGAACAGCGACGGCAGTATGTACATGCCCTTGCGCAGTTTTCCGCGCGAACGGTCCGATCCGCGGCGATGCTGTGTCAGCTCTTCCATGTTCCCAGCTCTTTCATTTCACCTGCGTCATTCCTCTTGTAGAGACACGGTTTGACGCGTCTCCATGTTGTGCTATCGGCGTTTGCAGCATCGGCAGAAGCGCAAGCACGGTCGCTCCTCCCTTGACGCGATCGCCGGGCTTGACCTGGATCGCGGCATCGCGATCGAACAAAACATCCACGCGCGAGCCAAACTTGATAAGCCCAACCCGCTCGCCGCAGGCCACGCGGTCTCCCACCTTAAAATTGAAAACGATGCGGCGCGCAAGCAAGCCGGCGATCTGCTTGAAGATCACGGTGCGGCCTTCGCCTTCCACGGTGACAATGTTCTGCTCGTTTTCCTCCGCCGAACGCGCTCCCATGGCGTTGAGGAATTTGCCGCGCTGGTAACGCACGTCGCGGACCACGCCGGCGATTGGCGAGCGGTTGACGTGCACATCGAAAACGCTCAGAAAAATACTGATGCGGCTGCGCGAAGTCCCGCCGGGATCTCCGCCGGGAACCACGACCGAAACATCGGTCACCTTGCCGTCGCCGGGAGCAACGACAACGCCGGGGAGCGTGGGAATCTGGCGCTCGGGATCACGGAAAAACCATAACAGGAAAGCGGCCAGCAGCAAGAGCGGAACGGCGTAAGGCCAAGCCGCGAGCCAACCGATCAGGCCCGCAGCGAGAATGCAGCCCACACCATAGAAATAGCCGTCACGCACCATAGGAATTTAGAACGATTATAGAGCGCGGCTGCGGCATTCAACATAACCGCAATAAAAAAAGGCGCTTAGTAGCGCCCGGTTGGATGGCATGGATGGAGCAAAGCCCCGCATTTTTCGATGGTCCAGCCCCGATTGCTCAGTCTGGCCGATCAGCCAAACTTACTTTTTCTTTCGGCCCAGCGATCTAGCGATCTAGGCAGACTGCCGTTGGGCCTGCTGCTCCAGCGTCAGCATCTGGTCTTTCAGGCGCAGCTTTAGTTTCTTCAGCCGCACTTCTTCCAGTTTTTCGTCGTCGGTGAGATATCGCTTTTGGGTGAGGGATTCCAGCCGTTGGGAGTATTGCGAGTGCTCCTGAACCAGCCGCTGGAACTCGTCATGGCCGGTCAGGAGTTGGTCTCTTGCAGTCAGCATCCTTGCTAGACCTCCTGCTATTGATTGTCGCAAAATTACAAACTAGCACAGGGATCGGCGGCGTTCAATGAGATTTCATAGGGGAAGGTTCCACCATCGTCAGAGGGCCGCGGGGTACGAAAGTTCCACCGAAAATGGTGCAGGGACGTGCGGCTGGCCGGCCAAGGTCAAAGCCTGAAGTTCAGCGCTCGAACCGCAGCGCGTACAGAACCGCATCTTCCGGCGGATCGCTGTAATACGCGCGACGGCGGCCCACTTCGCCAAAACCGTGTTTTTCGTACAGGCGGCGGGCCGGACGGTTCGATTCGCGGACTTCGAGCAAGACCGCCGACGCCGCCTGGTCGGCCGCGCGCTGAATCAACTCGCCCAACAGCTCACCGGCGATGCCGCAGCGGAGGAACTCGGCGGCCACCACCACGTTTTCGATTTCCCACTCGCCCGCGACCGCGTGCGCGCAAATGAATCCACAGAGGGCGCCCGGCTCGTTGGGCTTTACGCAAGGCCCGGCTGCCTGTTCGGCAATCAGAACGACCCCGCTCCGCACGAGCTTGTCGTACTGGTCGGCGGTCCAGTGGGCTGCGCTCGGCGACTGGCGCTCGATGGCGAGGATCTCCGCCAAATCGTTCAACCGGGCGGAACGGATGGCAACGGACATGGCAGGTCTCACGGCGCGGGCTTGGAGAAAATTTCGGCGTCGGAGCGGCGGATGTAGTTGGCTTCCAGCGCTTCGGGAAGCACCGTTGCGCCCCGCTGTAAATGCTCCCAACCCAGCCGCGCGATTGCACCGGCGTCTGGACATATAATCCGCTCGACACGAATTCCGGCGGCACGAATGGCCTCCGCCAGCGCGGCGTCGGGCGTGACGACGGCCGTAAACTCGCCTTCGGAACGCCCGGCTTCGGCAACGAACTCCTCGCGGCTCAACAGGCGTTCGCTGTGCATGTGAACTTGCGGATCGAGTTCGTAATCTCCGGCATATACCTCGCCGCGCCCGGCATCGAGCGCCGCGAGGACCCTTCCGCACGCCGCGCCGCTGCGCGCAACCGCTTCCAACAATGAAATGGCCACGATGGGTTTCCCGAGCGCCTCGGCCAGGGCCTTGATGGCGGCCAGGCCAACGCGAAGCCCGGTGAACGAGCCCGGCCCAGACGCGACCGCAAAGGCTTCGAGATCGCCTTTGCTGTGCCCGTGTTTTTCGAGCAGCGCGGCAATCTGCGGGGCCAACTGCGCCGAAAACGCCCCGCCCGCCAGCGGCACGACTTCCAGCACACTGATATCGCTAGCGCGCTGGCCCGGCGTCGCGCGCGCCAGCGCCAGACTGCCGTTCTTCCCGGAAGTGTCGACGGCAAGGAGGAGCATAAGTTAAGACACTTGCGATGGAAATTCAGTGGCTGCTGTCCACCAGTTCCAGCAGCACGCCGCCCGCACTCTGCGGATGCACGAAAACATAGCGGTGCCCGCCCGCGCCGGTTTTGATTTCGTCGGAGACCAGGCGCACGCCGTCGCTCTTCAATTTTGCCACCGCCGCCGCCAGGTCGGGAACTTTCACGCAAACGTGATGCAGGCCTTCGCCGCGTTTGGCGATGAACCTGGCGATGTTCGAATCCTCCGACGTCGCTTCCAGCAGTTCCAGCCGGGCCTCGCCGACGGGCACCATCACCAGCCGGACTTTTTCCGCCGCCACGGTCTCTTCTGGAGAAACTTTCAACCCGAGCTTTTCGTAAATCGACTTCGCCGCCGCGAGCGACTTCACTGCCATGCCAATATGATCGATGCTGAATCCCATAAGATTGCCTTCCTTTCGTTAGACAACTAATTGCGTTCGGTGCCGCGCACAATCTCTTCCACCAGCGAATAGGGATCGCGCTTGTGCTCGGCGATTTCGGCCGCGTAACGCGCGAGGCTGCCGCCGTCCATGCGCGCGCGCGCTCTTTCGAGCATGGCATCGCGCAGCATCTCGACGAGCCTTTCCTGCCAGTTCTCGACGTTCTTCTTGAAGACGAGGTCCTTGTTTTTCAGATATGCCTCGTAATCGGTGATGGCCTTCGCCAACTCTTTGGTTCCCACGCCCTCGCTCGCCACCGTCTTCACGACCGGAGGCGTCCAGTGGTCGTTGCGCATGGCGAGCGATTGCATGGCGCGCAGTTCGCGCTCGACGCGTTCGGCGCCCTCGCGGTCGCTCTTGTTGATGACGAAGATGTCGGCGATTTCCATGATGCCGGCCTTGATGGATTGCACATCGTCGCCCATGCCGGGGACCAGGATCACAACCGTGACGTCGGCGAGCCGCACAATATCGACTTCGTCCTGCCCGACGCCGACGGTTTCGATCATGACCAGATCGCGGCCCGAAGCGTCGAGCACGGTGGCGACATCGGCCGTGGCCCGCGCCAGGCCTCCGAGCGATCCGCGCGTGGCCATGCTGCGGATGTAAATTCCCGGATCGCTGTAGTGGTCCTGCATGCGGATGCGGTCGCCCAAAATCGCCCCGCCCGTGTAAGGACTGGTCGGATCGACGGCGACGATGCCGACGGTCCGATTCTCTTTGCGATAGTGTTTGGCGAGTTGATCGACCAGCGTGCTCTTGCCCGCGCCGGGTGCGCCTGTCAATCCGATAATTCGCGCCTTGCCCGTGTGCGGGAAGAGCGCCTTGAGCAGATCGGACCAACCGGGACTGCGGTTCTCGACCAAGGAAATGGTGCGCGCCAGCGCGCGGGCGTCGCCGGAGCGGAGGCGGCCGATCGTATCCGTCAACCAGGAATGAACTTCTTGACTCAACTCATTAGTGTAAAGCAGCGGCGTTGAAACCGAAACCGACGAATGGGCGCAGGACGAGCCAGCAACAACGATGGACTGCGCAGCGTTGTCTTCGGCATGGATGTGTCTATCAGGAAAAGGAACGCTGATTCCGAGACGCTGAGCGGAAAAGGAGCGGGCCGGAGCTGCCGGCTCCGCTCCTTTTCCCACCAACTTCATTTCTTCTTCAGTACGATGACGGTGCCGAGCTGGTCAAGAACGGCCTCGGTCACTTTTCCGGCGGCGTCACGCTTGAACTCAATCGTAATACCGCTGTATTCGGCGAGTTGAAACGTGGTGCCACGCTTCGGATTGAGCTGGTAATCGGGTTGTCCGGGGACGCTGACGATGAGCGTGTTTTCGCCGCGGAGCGAGACTTTCAGCGGCACCGGATCCCCCGGAATCTCATAATCGCCGGTGAAGGCTTCGATGAAACTGCGCTGGGTGAGCTGCTTATCGGGCATGCGCGTAAAGACAATATCTTTCACGCTCGGCTCGAGCGGCATGGAAAGACTGGAGATATCTCCGTTGATGTCGGTGAGAAACATCACCTTCATCTTTTCAAACTCGTCGAGCGGGTTAGCGGGCACCTGGAACACATCGTAGTGATAGTGCTCCAACGATTTGGCGACCTGGTTGAGCGTCAGCTTGAGAGTGGCGCCGTCGGGTGCGATCGTGGCAATCCCGTATCCTGGGTTCGAGTAATCGCCGGCATACTCCTTCAAGTCGTGCGAGGGATGCGTTCCCAGCTTGCGCGGGGTGTAGCCTTTGTCTTTCGCTTCCTGCTCCGATTTTTTCCCTCCCGCTTCCGCGGCGAGAGAACGCTGGTTCCACGGGACCTGGTCCATGCCGAGCAGCCTGTCGAAGACATTCCGGGCGACGATCGTCGGCAGTGGATTGCCATCGAGATTGGTCAAGACCAGGACGCCGATCCCGTCCGCTGGCAGGAAAGCGAGTTCGGCGCTGAAGCCGTCAATGTTGCCGCCGTGCTCGACCTGCTTGTGCCCACGGTAAGAAGAGAGGAAGAAACCCATTCCGTAATTGTCCTCCCCGAGTTCTTTGTAGGCGGGCGCGCCCTGAATCACCATCTGCGGAATTTGCATTTGGATTGCGTTGTTTTCGGAAAGAAGCTGCTTGCCCGCAACCTTCCCCCGGTTCATGTGAAACAGCAGATACTTGCTCATATCGGCGGCGTTACTGTTGATTTCGCCGGCCGGCCCCATGGCGCAGCGATTGGGACATTGTGCGTCGAAGGGGATACGTTTCAATTCGGCCTTCAAGTCGCTGCCCTTGCGATAGGGCTCGGCAAAGTCGGCGCTCTTCTGCGTGTCAAGCTCGGAAAAATTCGTCCCGTTCATTTCCAGCGGCCGGAAAATACGCTGGCTGATGGCGTCCTCCCAACTCGTGCCGTTTAACTGGCCGGCGATATAGCCCGCCGTCATAAACATCAGATTGTTGTACTGAAACTTCGTGCGGAGAGGTTTGCTGGGCTCAAGATACTGCAGACGGCGCAGCAGGTCCTCGCGGGAAAAGTCCGACGAGTACCAGACGAGATCGTGGCGCGGAAGGCCCGAGCGATGCGTAATCAAATCGCGCATCGTCATCTGCTCGGTGAGGGCCGCGTCGTACAGCTTGAATGTGGGCAGATAATCGCGGACCGGCTTGTCCCAATCGACTTTGCCTTCGTCCATCTCCATGCCAAGCGTCGTCACCGTAAAAGACTTCGTGATTGAACCAATGGCAAAGAGGGTATTTGGAGTTACCGGCAACTGCTTCTCCAGGTCGCGATAGCCGTAGCCCTTCTGGAGAATGACCTTGTCGCCCTGTACGACGGCGATGGCCAGTCCCGGCACCTTCCAGTCCTTCAGCGCTTGGTTGACGAATTCGTCGAGCCCGTCAAGGCTGGGCTTTGCCGCTGGCGCCGCTGCCGCGCTCGGGGCCGCGGCCGACTTGCGTCCCAGCGAAAAGGGAAATGTCTGTCCGGCCTGTGAGAAGGTTCCGCCGATCTTGTCGCCTTCGAGCTTGCCATCGAATACCGCAAGTCCCGGACCTGCCTGCAATTCAAAATGGACCTGCGGCACCTCGACTCGCACAGCCTGGAGCGCGAGCCCCTGCGCGCCTTGCTGCGGAATATCGATCGTGGCCTGCCACGCCCCATTGGCGCGACTCAGGTCAACGTGGATTTCCAGTGCCGTTCCCGGCAGCGCAATTTCGCCCTCCCAGTGGCCCTCTGGCCCGGCCTGGGCCTGTGGAGCGGCGGAATCCGGTTTCGCCGGAGTGTTCGTGGAAGCCTGGGCGGCAACGACCTGCGTGAGAAAAACAATTCCCAGTGCCAAACCAAGAAATACGCGTTTCATCGTGACTCCCTCTTGACCGGAATTGACCAGGATGTCCCTTTTGACTTCAAACTCTGTTGTGCAATACGAGATCGCGGGCGATAAGGTTCCCCGCACAGAACACGCCGTACCTGGGAAGTTTAGTCTGTCCGCTCTTGGCCGTCATTCCCAATCGCCGATGTGGGATCGAGAGGCCATCTCATAATGAACCGCAGAAGTAAATTGCCGGGGCCTTCAGTGGGTCCGGGGGCAGAGCGTGCGACCTCAGCGGCTAAAGCCGCATTCAAAACAATGCAGTTACCGCAGCGCTGAAGCGCTGCGCCACCCAAAATCAAACGCAAAACCGAGTTTTTCCGCAGCCTGCTAGGCGGTTAGGCAGAAGCGGCTGCGGAATTCCCGCCCGCGGTTATCGATTGAGATTGGATGATGAAGCTATATCGAACTAGCGGCAAACCGTCGCGCAGGCAACTCAGGATGCTGGCGCCAACTCAGGCTTTATTTTCAGGCTTGATTTCAGGCTTGGCATCGGCCTTGGCATCGTGGTCCTTCATGCCGTCTTTCAGTGCGCGGATGCCCTCGCCCAGGCCCTTGCCCAACTCCGGCAATTTCTTCGGGCCAAACACCAGCAGCGCAATGAAGAAGATCACCAGCAGGTGCATGGGTTGAAATAAACCTTCAAACATAAAGCCTCCAAACCGGACATGCCTGCCAGAAACCCGGACAGCAGGGCCACCCTTTTAGTGTATCCCAACCGTCCGCCGTCGGGTTCGCCGATTGCGGCCGGCGTCGCATTCGCTGCCGCGCTCGGCCTGGCCGTCGCAAATTACTTCCGTGACCTATCGGCGTTACCTGCACCGGGCTATCTTGGCCCTAGGGCGATTCTCGCGCATCGTACCGCCAAGACCGCCGGAGGGCTTCGTGAAACGCTGCATTCTGAGATGGGTTTTGTTTCTGTTGGCGGCAACCTCGTTGCAGGCGGAACAAGCCCCGCCCGCGTCCGCTTCCGACACCGTCTTCCTCTGGCTGGCGGGGGGCATTTCGAGCGCGCGGATTGAGCGCCTGATCCAAACCCAGAACGCCCAATCGCTGAACGCCCAAACGCTGGACAAAGCCGGAAATTTCTCCTGCCCCGCCACGCCGCAATGCGTCCAGCAATGCACCCGCGCCCTGCAAAAGGCCGGGGCCGACTCGGGATTGATTCAGAGCCTGATGCATCAGAGTCGCGCGAGTCAGAATCGCGACCGAAATCCGCAGCGAACATCAGCCGGCCGTACCGCTTGTGCCTGCTCCAGTCCGGCGGCTGAGGTTGCCGCGCTGGTCCACGACAAGAACTTTGCCGCCGCCGAAGACAAGGTCCGCGCCCTGCTGCGCGACCACGCGGACAATGACGCCACGAGTGACGCATCGAATGACGCAAGGCGCGCTCTGCTGCATTTTGTTCTCGGAACCATCCTGCGCCGCGAAGAGCGCTTCGACGACGCGCTCGACGAATTCACGGAATCGTCGGGCCTGATGCCCGGTTTCCCCGAAACCCACAGCCAGCTTTCTTACTTGTTTTACCGGACAAACGATGCCGACGACGCCCTCGCCGAAGCGCGCACCGCGCTCAGCATGGATCCCGCGAACGCCGAGGCTTACCGCTACCTGGGGCTCGCGCTCTATGCCGATGGGCGCTACGATGCCGCCCTGCATGCCTTCGACGAAGCGATCGCCCGCGAACCCGAGGGGTCGCTTGCGGACGCCGACGTCTACTTCGACATGGGCATCACGCACCGCGACCAAGGCGATCTACGCCGCGCCGCCATCGCCTATCGCCACGCACTCAGCCTGCGCCCCGACTTCTGGGAAGCGCACAGCAATCTTGGCGTTGTGCTGCACGATCAAGGCAAGCTGGACGAAGCGATCGCGGAATACCGCCTGGCCAAGCGCCTCAACCCCAACGAAGCCAGCGTCCGCAATAACCTCGGCAATACTCTGTGCGACAAGGAAGACTTCGACAGCGCCCTCGCGGAATTCAAGGACCTCTATCGGCAGAGTCCGGAGTGGGAAGGCGGGCACAACTGCCTGGCCCGCGCCTACATGTCGAAGCGCGACTATCCCTCCGCCATCCGCGAGTTACAGGCCGCCATCGCCGTTAATCCCGCCGGAGCCGCCGAACACCGCGTTCTGGGGCAGGCCCTGCTGCTTTCGGGAAAAGACCGGGAAGCCGTGGAGGTGCTGCGCCAAGCCGTTACGCTGAATCCGGAATCCAGCCTCGGTCACCACTATCTCGGCCTGGCACTCGTGAACACGCAACAACTGGCGCAGGCTGAGAAAGAATTTCGCGAGGCCCTCCGCCTCGAACCGAGCGCCGAGAACCACTATTCCCTCGCCGCCTGCCTGATGGCCCTGAACCAATACGAAGAGGCCCTCGGCGAACTCGAAATCGCTTCCCGCATGGATCCCAGCCAGAACCTGTATCGGGCCCGCATGCAGGAGGCCGCCCGGCTGATTACAACGTCGAAGTAACTCGCAAAGTAACTCGGGACGAGATGCACCATCGGACATTACCTTTTCCATGCACCGACGTGCATCGCCTGCGGCCACCGGCAAACCTAAAATATAAGAAGAAAACGCGGCGCTCGCGGCGCCGCCGGGGCGGTCCAATGGGAACTTCAATGGAAACCATCGCAAGCGAGCCAGATCGGGAGAACTTCGTCAACCTTGCCCTGCTATCCACAGCAGCGTGCACGAGGCCGCAGGCATGTGAGTTCGAGGTTCCCGCGCCGCCCGAAAAGAAAATCATTGGCTACGGGATGCCCTGTGCGAAGTGCCACGCCTACTATCCCGCCGATATGAACGCCTGTCCCATCTGCAAGTCGCCGGATCGCGTTTCGCCCACGGACCCAATGGCGATTCAAATGGCCGCCGGCCCGCAACCCGCTGCCGACGCGCCCATCGATCCCGAGCACGAACGCTTGCTGAAAGAATTCAAGTCGCAGGCCGTCGCTTCCCACACTCAGATCAACGCCCCGCCCACGTTGCGCTGCGTTCTCCAACACCAGCACAACGGAGCCAGCGAGCCCGCCGCGGTCTGCCATAGCTGCTACAGCGAAGCGCGCCAGCGGGCCGACCGCGTGGAGGCCGTTCTTCACATGGACGCAAAAGAGGCGGGAAAAATTGTCTATGACGCAGTCTGGGCCGACACCTCCGATCCCGAGCGCACTTATCTGAACGCCGCCAGCGCGCTGCTGTCGGAGTTGCGCAAACGGGCCGGCATCGGCCTCCCGCTCGGCGCAAATTCACCCCTGGCTCACTAAAGCGGATTCATGTGTGCAAGCGCGGCAAAGCCCCCTCCCCACACCTCAGAGAGCCAAGGTCCCAGGTAAGCGATCCCATTCACCACCGGCGGCTGCAACTTCCACGTCCGTTCCGCATCTTAATTTCTGGAGACACTCCGTGACCGATCAACTCAGCGCCAAGACCGCCAAGACCGAGGCCGAATGGCGGCGCCAGCTTACTCCCGAGCAGTATCGGGTGGCCCGCGCCTGCGGCACCGAGCCCGCTTTCACCGGCCAATACTGGGACCAACACAACGACGGGACCTACCATTGCGTCTGTTGCGGCGCGCTGCTCTTTGGCTCGGAAACAAAATTCGATTCGGGGACCGGATGGCCGAGCTTCTTCGCCGCCGCCGACCGCAAGAACATCGTGGAACGCACCGACACCGGCCATGGCATGACGCGCACGGAGGCGCGCTGCGCCCGCTGCGATGCGCATTTGGGCCATGTGTTTCCCGATGGCCCCGGGCCAGCCGGCCTGCGCTACTGCATGAACTCGGCGTCCCTCGATTTCAAGCCGAAAAAGTAAGCCAGGGATCGAATTGCAGAAAAAGAAAACGATGGAGCGCCGGGCGTTTCCGTCCGGCTGGACGAAACCTAGCTCCCGTCCCTCCATCGCCGTTCTTGAATTCCGACTTCGAATTCGACTTCGCGAAATTACGCGTTGCTGGCAGCCGCAGCCACGGCTTTGGGCGGTTCCGCAGGCTTGTGCTGGTTCTGCGGCGGCTGGTTCTGCGCGTTCTGATCTTTCTTTTCGGGGCTGCGCACTTCGACGCCGCCCTTGAGGACCGCGCCTTCCTCCACGCTGATGCGGTGCGTGATCACGTCGCCCGCGAGCACGCCTTCGCCGCGGATGTCGAGCCGATCCGTGCACTCGACGTTGCCCTGCACCTTGCCCATAATGACGACTTCCTGCGCAGTAATGTTCGCCGCGACGTTCCCATTACGGCCGATGGTGACACGATTGCCCGGGCATTGAATGACGCCTTCGACGCGTCCTTCAATGAACAGCGATTCCGCGCCCGTGATTTCGCCCTTGATGATCAGCGTGCGTCCGATGTGGGCCTGGTCCACGGATGCAGTGGCCGGTTTGACCGTAAGGTAATCGCTGGTGGGCGCCGCGTTTGGAGAATACTTCGGTTCCGCAGACTGTAACATGAATGAACCTCTTTTGAGATCCGCACCCGGAGCGGGAGTTAACCCCGCGGTCGCGGTCGATGGCCTGCTAACAGCAAGAAGAGAATCGCACGAAAGAGCGCATTACGACAGGTTACCGAAGTTTGTGGCCACTGTGCGGTGCGGCCTCTGCCTGTGGTCACGACCCCCCTGGATTGGCTCTGCACGCCGACCCGGCGCGCAGAAATTTTTGCCCAATGCGCGCCCAATCGGGCAAAAATGTCCCGAGAATTTTCCCGGCCCACCGTCCTGCGGAAATCCTGCGCGGTCGCGGTCGAACTGGCGCCATGAGCCGCAACGTCGGCCACCTCCAGCCAGAATTCCAAACTATTGACCGGCTTATAGTTAAAGGACACGCGGCGCGGGTACTCCTTTTGTAACTTGGACGCCCGCCCAATAACAGCCTAAAGTCAATACCAGAGGGTTTTGGGCGCTTTCGGCCCCCAGCGTGCATCGAATTTATTTGAATGTTCCGATGTTCACAGGTGTCCGAATTGGATTTGCGAGCCATGCGCAAGAAATAATCGAACTGTGCATGACAGAGCAGTGCGTGACAGCACAACGAGTGACAGGACAATGACGAAGAGCAAAAAAATCGAATTGGCGTCCAGCGGATTCGCACTCATCGCGATCGCGATCGCCGTCCTGTCCGTTGCCGCGCATGGCCAAACCGCCCCTTATGTCATTGCCGCTTCCAGCGTCGTGGTGAACTCCAACGGTGCCGCTGGACTTCTTCCCGCCGCTGCCGCCGCCAGCGACGAGGCGGGCGAACCCATCCTCACGATCAAGAAGCGCGTCGATGAAGTCAACGTGCTCTTCATCGCGACCGACCACCACGGCAAGTTTGTCCGCAATCTCAATCAAGGCGACTTTTCCATTTTCGACGACCACAAGCCAGTGGAGTCCATCCTCAACTTCCGCCGCGAAACCGACCTGCCCATCGAGTTGGGCCTGCTCATGGACGTGAGCGGCTCGGTCGAGGGCCGCTTTGGATTTGAAAAGGAAGCCGCCACCGGATTTTTGCGTCACATCATTCGTCCCGGCTACGACCGCGCCTTCGTCGCGGGGTTCAACCAGGAGAGCCGCCTGACGCAGGATTTCACCGACCAAGCGCCGTTGCTCGCCGCCGGTGTGCAGCGCCTGAACAACGGCGGCGGTACCGCGCTCTACGACGCGATTTACAAAGCGTGCAAGGAAAAGCTGCTGCGCGAACATTCCGATCGTCCCATTCGCAAGGCCATCGTCGTTCTCAGCGACGGAGAGGACAATCAGAGCGAACACACGCGCACCCAGGCGATTGAAATGGCCGAGCGCGCCGAAGTCCTCATCTACGCCATCTCCACCGACGACAGCGGCCTGATTCTGCGCGGCGACAAAGTTCTCGAAGACCTCGCCTCCGCCACCGGCGGACGCGCTTTCTTTCCCTACAAGATGAAGGACATCACGCGCTCTTTCGCCGCCATTGAAGACGAACTGCGCAGCCAGTACAACGTTTCCTACAAGCCCTCCGATTTCGGCGCCGACGGCCGCTACCGCTCCATCCAGATCACCGCCCTGAAAAAAGATCTGCAAGTCCGCGCCCGCCGCGGATATTACGCTCCCCAGCAGTAAGCCCCATCCCTTCACGCCCGCACTGTGTGGCTGGCGTTCACCCCGCGGAATGTCAACCCCAGGCCGTATACTGATTCCGTTTCCAAGGAGTACTGAATGAATCGGCTGCTGCGACCTGGAACTTCCCGCGCTGTTTGTCTTTTTGTTTTACTCGCCGCCTCGCTTCTCCGAGCACAAGCCCCAGCGCCCATCTCCGCCGCGCTGCGCGAGAAGGTCGATTCCATCGTCCGCCAGGCGCTGGCCACCACCGGCGTCCCCAGCGCCTCGATCGCCATTGTGCAAGGCGGAGCGATCGCCTATCTCCAGGCCTATGGCGACGCCCGTATCGAGCCGCGCACGCCCGCGGCGCCTGCGATGCGCTACAGCATCGGTTCCATCAGCAAGCAATTTACGGCGGCGGCAGTGCTGCTGCTGGCGGAACAAGGCAAGCTCTCGCTCGACGATCCGGTGTCGCGCTTCGTGCCCAATCTCACCCGCGGCAACGAGGTCACGATCCGCGAATTGCTGTCGCATACCTCCGGTTATCGGGACTTTTGGCCGCAGGATTACGTTCCTCCCGTCATGTCGCAGCCGGTCACGGCCGGCAAGATCCTCGACTTGTGGGCGCGCCAGCCGCTCGATTTCGATCCGGGGACCGACTGGCAATACAGCAACACCAATTTTGTGATCGCGGGATTGATTGTCGAAAAAGCCAGCGGCAAGCCGCTGTTGCAATTTCTGAGCGAGCGCATCTTCGCGCCGCTGGGGATGAAGAGCGTCATGGACATCGACCAAAACCCTCTCCCTGAATCCGACCCGGCCGGATATATACGCTATGCCATCGGGCCTTTGCGAGTGGCTCCCGAAGAAGGCAAGGGCTGGATGTTTGCCGCGGGCGAACTGGCCATGACCGCCGAAGATCTGGCGAAATGGGACATTTCCATGATCAAGCAGAGCGTGCTTCGCCAGGCTTCTTACGCGGAGATGGAAAGAGAAGTCGTGCTCAAGAACGGCCTCGGAACGCGCTATGGCCTGGGCGTGGATGTGCGCAAGGCATTGGGACAGCGCGCCATCGAGCATGGCGGCGAAGTCTCCGGCTTTACCGCGCACAATTTGGTTTTTCCGGACGCGCGCATGGCGGTGGCCGTGCTCACCAATGAGGACTCGGTTGGAGCCTCGGAGGCTATCGCCCACAGCATCGCAACTTTGCTTTTCCGCGAGGCCGATGCCGGCAAGCAGGAGGATCAGTCCCGCGAAATTTTTGCCGCCCTGCAGCAAGGGAAAATCAATCGCTCCTTATTCACGGACAATTGCAACAGTTACTTCACCGAGCAGGCGCTCGAGGATTTCGCCAGCAGTCTTGGGCCATTGGGATCGCCGACGGAGTTTACGCAGACCGCCAAACAGGATCGCGGAGGAATGACGCTCCGCTCATTCGAGGTCCGCTTTCCGCAAAAGACGCTCGCAGTCTGGGAACAGATCATGCCCGACGGCAAGATCGAGCAGTATCAAGTGGGCGCGAAATAACCGGCCAATGAAACGTGAATACCCGGAGTCGCCGCTGGTGGGCGTGGGCGCGGTAATCGTCGATGCTCATGGCAACGATCCGCGCGTCCTGCTGATTCGCCGCGGAACGGCGCCGTTGCTGGGCGAGTGGTCGTTGCCGGGCGGCCTTCTCGAATGCGGCGAGACCTTGCGCGAAGCCGTGGCGCGCGAAGCCCGCGAAGAAACCGGATTGGCGGTCGAGACCGGCGAAATGTTGGGTGTGTATGAACGGGTGATTCGCGACGATGAGAAACGCGTGCGGTATCACTATGTGCTGATCGACTTTTTGTGTCGTGCGGTGGGCGGCGATCTCAAAGCCGGCAGCGATGCGGCCGATGTTCGTTGGTTCACGCGCAACGAATTGCCGGCGCTTAACCTGGCGTATGACGCCAGCGACGTCGTGCTCAAGGGATTGGCGCGAATTTAAGCGGTCCCTACGCCAGCGTTCCTACTCGGCCATTTTGGCCAAGTGCACCGCGAATCCCGTCTTCGGCAAGAGCGACGTTAACTCAAACACCTTGAAGCCGTCGCCGGTGATTTCCGTTTGCCGATAGAGGCCGGGCTCGGTTTCGGCCGTTTCGTGGCGTCCCTGTAAGTCGTCGAGAAATTTCTGCGCGTCCTTGACGCTCGCTTCCCCGCCCTTGCCGCGCGACTCCACGGCCTCGGCGGCATAGGAGCGAATCAGTTTCGGCCAATACTTTTGCAATAACTGGGTGCTCGCGAAGATATCGGCCCAGACGATTTCTCCGTTCACGGCGACCACGACGCCCACCGCATTTTTATCGCGCAACTGGCGGATGACGCTTTCGTAGTTACGCTCGACCGGCTCGGCGACGGCGTCCACTTTCTTTTGCACTTCCCGATTGTCCATAACTCCCGCATAAGAAGTGGTTGCATTCACGTCCGGAGCGGCGCCCGTCGCTTCCACCGTAAGCGCCATGGCGCGCTGCGAGCTGCGGACGCTGTCCCACACCTGGTCTTGATCTCGCGCGGCCATCGCTTTGCTGCGCACCGCGGGCGCGGCGAAAAGAGCGCCGCTTCCCGCATTGCTGAAATCGTTCTTGCCGTTCGCCGCCACCCAACGCCCCGGCTCGACGCAGAAAACATCCAAGTCCACCGGGTCGCTCTCCGGGGGCACGATGCGGTCCTTGCCGATGACGCGGTCCTGCTTGCCGCCGGTAACAATTTCGCCGGCCAGGAGTAACAACGGCCGCTTTGAGTTATTCACCAGCACCAATCGATTCACCTCCGGGCCGCGTATGGTGTGCACGATCGGCGGTGCGCCGGCACGGTGGCGGATGAGGCCGCGCCCCTGGCCCGCTTCCGTCACCACCACGTCGCCGCTGCGCAGGCCTTCATCGAGCGTAAGAAACTCCGCCGTGTCATAGGACTTACTGGCAACTACTACCGTGACCGCGTAATATGGTTTCTTTTGTAGCCGAACTTTAAGCGTGCTTGTTTGCGAGTGAAGCGCCAGTCGATGGTGACGCGGTCGCGGTTCATTCTCCGGCTCCAAGCCCT
>JBEKQG010000024.1:0-26720 GCA_049519955.1 Terriglobales bacterium | reverse complement strand
CCACTGCCATTGGGTGATGCGGATTCCGACGCGGGAAGAGCACGGTTCGATGAACCTGGGGCAGGCGGTAGCGGTCTGCCTGTACGAACTCGCGCGCGGACGGAAGACAGCGCCGGCAAAAACAAAGACCGCTCCCGTGAAAAAAGAAAAGATCGCCGCCACGACGGGAAAAGTCGAGCGGCTGACGAAGATTCTGCTTGAGGTCCTTCGCACAAGAGCATTTGTGAAGCCGCGCGCAGTGGCGGCTGAAGAAAAATTGCGGCGCTTGGTACGGCGCCTGCAGTTGAACCCCAACGACGCCGAAGTATTGTTGGGAATGGTGCGGCAGATCGCATGGAAACTGGGCGCGAAGGAATGAGGCCTATCGCGCCCGCTGCATCGAATCCACGATCACTTTGCCGATCGCCAGCACGGTCATCAAAGTAATCACACCGAGCGATATGACGCAGTAGATACACCAGGCGCCCAGCACCATGGATTCGACATCCGCCAGATGGACGGCAAATGCGAAGGCCCCGGTTACGAACGGCAGCATCCATGGGTATGCTTTTCCAAAGGCGAGCGCACCCAGCAGCAGATATCCGGCAATGCCGATCACGGCCACGGGAACCCCGTGGAACATGGCGTATGGACTGTGGTTCACAACGCCGCAGTCCCAGCGCTCATTGATGCTGCAAGGTGAAGCATCGGTGCGGTAATGCTCGCGCAACGCGAGTGACGAAGCCGCGATGCCGGCGACGGCAAGCAAAATCAGGACCCATCTCATGCAGGACTCCCAGACCACTGAAATGAAGTTGCATCTCTGAAAGAGATATTATCCACGATTTCCGCCGATCCAACGTGGCGGATCAACATTGCCCCATCAATCGTGATACCGCTGCTCGCCAGCCGGTATCGCGATGCTGAGGCGATTTTGCGGCGGAGGCAGCGGACACGTCGCATACGGAGTGAATGCGCACGGCGGATTCACCAGCCGATTGAAGTCGAGCCAGACTTCGCCGGGCTGACTGACGCCATGGTCGGGAAGTTCGGTGGAAAGAAATCGTCCCGCGCCGTAGGTCGTGGTTTTGCTGGTGGCGTCGCGAAGAATAAAGAAAAGATCGGTCGCATTCGGATCTTCGAGCACGGGCTCAAGCCGGACAACTTGTCCATCGAGCGTGAACTCGGCGGCGCCCGGTGCGGGCATGTGCGTTGTAGTGCCGAGAACGGTTGGGATGTCGAGCACCTTGGGCGGGTCATACGGGATCCAGCGCGCGTGCACGCGATAGGCCGGATTCGGCGCGTACCAGTGCAATCCATGGAAGCCGACGCGCGTGGGGGCTTGCAGGTCCTTGACGCGCAGGGCAAATTGATCGCCGCGATGGATCACGATAATCGTGACCGTGCCGATGGCGAGCTTCGACGGTTTGTCGGCATCGTCCGGAACCAGGGTCTGCTCTTTCGCGGGTTGACCATCCACGCGCAGGTCCTTCGGGAAACCTGCGGCTGGAGGCAGCAAGCGCAGCGCGCCTTTCTCCAGACGCACGACCGCGATGTGCGCCGGCGCCTTGGCCGCGATCTGTACGCGGCAGTCGTCCGCGGAACCGAAACTGTTGTCCCCTTCTTTCAGCCAACCGAGGGCAATCAAAGAGAGCCAGCCTTCCGGAGCCTGCAGGCTGGCCGCCCGCTGATCTCGCCACTTAAGCAGATCGCGCTGCCATGCGGCTTGATCGCCGGGATGGCGCTCATTTGAACTTTGAGCGGAACTCTGAGCGGTGGAAGAGGCGACGAGCGCCAGCATCGCCACCAGAACGAACGCTGCGGCCAGCGAGAATTTTCTTTTCATTTCCAAGTCTCCGTTTTCTCAAGCCCGGGCAATTTCCCAGGCGCGATTATATATGCCGCGAGCAGGGAGTACGATTCGCCCACCTGGCGCATCCGCCGATCGCTGGAATGTCTCGTGCTGCGGCCCTTTCAGCACCGGCACATCGCTGGCGTTCCTCCCCTGCACACTGCGATGTGCGACGGGTCACAGTGTCGCGGCTCGCCGCCGGGTTACAATCACGGCGCTGGTCGGCCCATCCAA
Organism: Terriglobales bacterium; assembly: GCA_049519955.1. Classification (GTDB taxonomy): domain Bacteria; phylum Acidobacteriota; class Terriglobia; order Terriglobales; family Acidobacteriaceae; genus Acidiflorens. The sequence goes on along the minus strand of JBEKQG010000024.1, from coordinate 24,655 downwards.
GGCCGATCTCGCCGGGAGGTCCTGTGCCGGATCCACTCTTCGGGGCGATGCGCCAAAGCATCATCGACGGCGCGCCTGATACGGCTGCGGAATTGGCGCAGCAGTCGCTGGCCAACGGTGTCGATCCGCTCGATGCGGTGAACCAGGGATTTGCCGCGGGGATCACATTTGCCGGCGATCAATTTGGCTGCGGCCAGATGTTTCTGCCCGATCTGCTCGCCTCGGCCGAGGCCATGAAAGTGGCCATCAAGATTCTCGAACCGGAGATGCTGAAGCGCGGCTCCCGCCGTGAGACTCTGGGCAAGATCGTGCTCGGCACCGCCCGTGGCGATATTCACGATATTGGCAAGAACCTGGTCGCCACTATCCTTTCCGCCAGCGGATTTCAGATCTTCGATCTCGGCACCAGCGTGACTCCGGAGCAGTTCGTCGCCAAGGCCAAAGAAGTGGATGCCGATATCGTCGGCGTCTCCGCCTTGCTGACGACAACCATGGCCGGCCAGAAAGCCGTAATCGAAGCGCTCGACCGCAGTGGTTTGCGGCCACGCGTAAAAGCCATCATTGGCGGCGCGGCGGTCACCGCGAAGTGGGCGGCGGAAATCGGCGCCGACGGTTTCTCCCGCAATGCCATCGATGCCGTGGAATTGGCAAAAAATCTGATGGTCAAAGTGACGAACAAAGGGACAGCCCCAGCATGAGGCCAACAATTCAACTGCTCAGCCCCGATCTCATCGGCCGCATTCTGCGCGAGGCCTTCGAACTGCTGATGAACCCCGGTGTTCGCGTCGGCTCGGCAGTGGTCGAACTCTTGCAGTCGGCGGGAGTCGAGGTCGTCGTTGCGGACAGCGGCGAAGTGGCGCGTATTCCCGAAGCATTGGTGCGGAAGTGCCTGGCATCGGCCCCGCGCGACTTCTACCTGTACAACCGCCAGGGAGAACGAGCGGTCCATTACGGCGGCGACGACGTACACTTCGACCCCGGCTCCTGCTGCGTCCAAGTGCTCGATCCCGGCACGCTGGAAGCGCGGCCGTCCGAGACACTCGACCTGGTGCGCATCGTCCAAGTCACGGAGACGTTGCCACAATTCGCCGCGCAATCCACTGCCGTGGTGTGCAGTGATGCACCTGCCGCGATCGGCGATCTCTACCGATTGTTCGTGGTCTTGCAGTATTCCGACAAGCCCGTCGTAACGGGATCGTTCTCCGCGGCCGGCCTGCAGGGGATGATCGACTTGCTCGCCGCCGACAGCGGCAGTCGAGACCGGTTGCGCCAGAAACCGCGGGCGGTTTTCGATGTGTGTCCCTCCCCGCCCTTGAACTGGTCGGAGTTCGGATCGCACAACCTGCTCGATCTGGCCCGCGCCGGTGTCCCCGCGGAAATCGTATCCATGCCACTGGCCGGCGGAACCGCTCCCGTGACATTGGCGGGTTCTGTGACCCAACATGCCGCGGAAACACTGGCTGGCATCACGCTGCACCAACTCGCGGGCCCGGGTTCACCCATCGTCTGGGGCGGCGCTCCCGCCATCTTCGATATGCGCACGGGAGGCGCTCCCATGGGCGCGGTCGAGACCGCCATGCTGAATATGGCGTGCGCCGAAGTCGGCAAGCATTTGGGCATGCCGACACACGGCTACCTGGTCGCCACCGATTCGAAGTTTGTGGATGCCCAGGCTGGCGCGGAGAGCGCCCGCTCCGCCATGCTGGGAGCGCTTGCCGGCATCAACATGATCTCGGGAGCGGGCATGATCGAATCTCTCGCCTGCCATAGCGTGGAAAAGCTGGTCATCGATGCCGAATCGATTGCCTCGGCGCAGCGGCTGATTCGAGGCATTGAAGTGGGCGGCGGCGAGAAAGTTCCTAGTGAAACTCTGGCTACCGCCATGTTCGCGCAAATCGGGCTCTCCGGGGAGTTTCTCAAGCTCAAGGAAACGCGCGCGCTTTTTCGCCAGGAGCAGCACCTTCCCTCCCCGGTCATCGATCGCAGCGCGCGCGGCTCGGAGCCGCCGAGTGACGTCTTCGCCCGGGCCCGCACCCGAGTCGACGAACTGGTGGGCAAGTACCGGAAGCCATCTCTGTCGGAAGAGGCGCTCCAGAAGTTTCGGGCAATCGTCGATCGCGAGGCAGAGCGCGAGGCAGAGCGCGAGGCTCGACCGTGAATCACTCCCATCTGTAACCACGAACACACCCGTCTGTGATTTCGCGCACAGCGATCCGGCCGCACATTCTAGTATTCGAGGGACTGCGCATTTTATGAGTGTTTTCAAGAATGGTGGGCACCTGTTTCGGCTGGCCGCAGTTTTCCTGGTTGGCGGCCTGGCGTTTGCCGGGGCGCGCGCGTTTCTGGTGCCGAAAAGTTTCGGGCAATACGGACACTACCGCGGCGACGCCCTCGGCGATATCGCCGCTCGCCCGGTGAACTACGCGGGCCACCAGGCTTGCGAAGACTGCCATGCCGATGTCTTCGAAAAGAAGAAGAGCGGCAAGCATGTGCACGTCAACTGCGAAGCGTGCCACGGCCCACTGGCAAAACATGTCGAGGACCCGGCCTCGGTAGAGCCCGCCAAACTCGACACGGCCGTGCTTTGCGTCCGCTGCCACGAGGCGAACATCGCCAAGCCGAGAACATTCCCCCAAGTCGCTACCGCCGATCACTCCACAGGCCTGCCCTGCGACACCTGCCATCAGCCGCACAGTCCGGCCATCACCGACGCGGGGACGCCCGGAGGGACAAAATGACCGTCACCCGCCGCCACATGCTGCTTCTGTTGCCGGCGGCGGCCATTGCCTGGAAGTATGTCCTTGCCGGAACTCCGGAAGTCTCGCCCAATTATAAAATGCAAGAGCACTGGTGGGGTATGTTGATCGACCTTCCGAACTGCATCGGATGCGGCAACTGTGTGCGCGCTTGCCAGGCCGAGAACGACGTGCCCGACGGATACTTCCGCACCTGGGTGGAACGCTACCACGTCACGGACTTTGACATTGAAAATCCCCACGTGGACTCGCCCGATGGCGGCAAGAAGGGATTTCCTCCGGCGAAGGAAACCGGCGGAAAGAATTTCTTCGTGCCCAAGCTGTGCAACCATTGTGCGGATTCGCCGTGCACCCAGGTCTGCCCGGTGGGTGCGACGTTTATAAGCCCCGATGGCGTCGTGCTGGTGGACAAGAAATATTGCCTCGGCTGCCGCTATTGCATTCAGGCCTGCCCTTACGGTTGCCGCTTCCTCAACCCCAAGACGAACACCGCCGAGAAATGTACCCTCTGCTATCACCGGATCACAAAAGGCCTGACCACGGCATGTTGCGAGTCTTGTCCGACGGGCGCGCGGCAACTGGCGGACTTGAAGAACCCCAACGACCCGATTCATGAATTTCTGAAGACCCACAGCGTCCAGGTTTTGAAACCCTACATGGCGACCCATGCCAAGGTCTTTTACAACGACCTGGATGGTTCCGTGCGATAGCGTTCCGTGCGAGAAGGAGACTGCTGACCGTTATGCCTGGCGTTGAAGGCTTCATGTATCCGAACGAAGTGGAGCTCCAGTGGAGCGTCCTCATCGTGTTGTACCCGTTTCTCACCGGGCTGGTGGCCGGCGCGTTTATTCTGGCGTCGCTGGAGCGCGTTTTCCAGGTGGATGCGGTGAAGCCCACGTACCGGCTGGCGTTGCTCACGGCCCTGGCCTTCCTGCTCGTGGCGCCGCTGCCGCTGCAACTCCACCTCGGGCACCCGGAGCGTTCCTACGAGATGTATCTAACGCCGCACCGCACCTCGGCCATGGCCATGTTCGGATTTGTCTACCTGTGGTATCTGATGGCTGTTCTGGTGTTCGAGATCTGGCTCGACTACCGGCGCGACATCGTGCTGCTTTCGCAATCCACCACCGGCTGGAAGCGCTTGGTCTATCGAGTGATGACCCTGGGTTCAAGCAACATCAGCGAGCGCGCGCTGAAGATTGACGAACGAGTGGGCTGGCTGATTACGCTGATCGGCATCCCTTCCGCCTTCCTGTTGCACGGTTATGTCGGCTTCATCTTCGGCTCGATCAAGGCGAACCCGTGGTGGTCGACGCCGCTCATGCCGGTGGTGTTTCTCTTCTCCGCCATGGTGTCGGGGATCGCCGCCGTAATGCTGATCTACATGCTGATGAGGTGGGCGCGCAACGAGACGATCGACATGCGCTGCGTGGACACCGTGGCCAGCTACCTCTTCTACACCTTCATCATCGACTTCAGCTTGGAGATGCTCGACCTGATCCACCGCATCTACGAGTCCGATGAAAGTTTCCGCAGCCTGGATTTCATGGTCCATACCAAGCTCTATATGTCGCATATCGTGGTCCAGATTGTTCTGGGCACGGTCACTCCCATCGCGCTTCTCGCCCTGACTCAGGTGGTGAAGCTCGGCGAAATGGCCCGCAAACGCATTTACGCGCTGGCCGGATGCCTGACGCTCATCGGTATCTTTGCCATGCGCTGGAACGTCGTGATCGGCGGCCAGTTGTTTTCCAAGAGCTTCCTCGGATACACAACCTACAAGATGGGCCTGATCACGCGCGAAGGATTGCTCGTGGCCATCGCTCTGACCCTCCTGCCCCTCGTCATTCTGTGGGTGCTGGTGAAGCTCCTGCCTCCCTGGCCGGAGAAAAGTCCGGGTTCACTGCCCGACGCAACACCCGTGCATTAAGTTTCGCGCACTGACTTTCGCGCGCTGAGTTCGACCCGTATTCGTTGCCAGTCTCAAAGCGAGTGGAGATATGGAAGATCTCGACCCTTTAGCGCGGCTCACGGCACGCATTGAGAACTTGGAACGCCGACTCTCCGCACTGGAACATCCATCCGAAACGGTCGCGCCGCTTTCCACCGAGCCACCCAGCCCAGTTACACACCAGCCAACCGGCGCAGCCTTCCCGTTAGCAGAAGGCGGCGGAGTGTTCCCGTTGCTAGGCAAAGCCATGCTCGGAATCGCCGGCGCCTACGTGCTCCGGGCCGTGGCCGAATCGGGCTCATTTCCTAAGTTGGCAGTGATTGTTCTGGCGCTTGCCTATGCCGGACTGTGGCTGGTATGGGCAGCAAGAGTTCCGGCGGAGGCGCGCTTTGCAAGTACCGTCTATGCCGCCACTTCGGTCTTGATCCTCGCGCCCATGCTCTGGGAACTCACGCTGCGCTTCGAGCTCTTGCCCACCCCGGCGGCCGCCGCCATCCTCGGCGTGTTCGTGGTTGCCGCATACACGCTGGCGTGGAGGCGTGATCGCACATCGATCGTCTGGATCGTCAATGCCGCCGCTGCCCTCACCGCCCTCGCATTGATGATTGCCACGCACGCTCTGGCGCCTTTCATTTCGGTGCTCCTCTTCATGGCCCTCGCCAGCGAATCCGCGGCCCATCGCAATCGCTGGTTGCGCCTTCGTTTTCTGGTGGCGCCTGCGGCGGACCTTGCGCTTTGGATCCCGATCTACATCTATTCGCTTCCGGAAGGTTCCCGCTCGGAGTACCCGGCCGTGACGACCGCAGTGCTGTTTGCGCTCCCGCCTGCTCTGTTTCTGATTTATGGGGCAAGCGTCGCCTTGCGGACTGCATGGTTGCGCCAGCGGATCACCATCTTCGAGATCGTGCAGACCGTCATCGCATTCCTCCTGGCGGCCTTCAACTTGCTTGGGTTCGATCCGGCCGTTCGCGCGGGCTTAGGGATTTTCTGCTTGCTCCTCTCGGCCGCATCTTACGCGGCAGCGTTTGTCCGCCTCGACCGCCTGAGGGAACAACGCAACTACTACGTGTATTCCACCTGGAGTGCCGTTCTCTTCCTGGCGGGCTGCTTCCTTTGTCTCCCGCCGCTGCCGCTGGCGTGCCTATTGAGCGTGGCTGCAATTCTTGCCACTTTGGCAGGCGTTCGGACGGATCGCCTCACACTTGAGTTCCACGGGTTGCTCTATCTGGCTGCGGCGGCCTTTGCTTCTGGCCTGTTGGAATATGCCGTCCGTGCCCTGGCCGGGACCTTTCCCAACGCGCCGGGCTGGATGGTCTGGCTCGTGGCCGCTTCTGTGCTTCTCTGCTACGCCGTCGGAGGACGTTTCCCGGGAGAACTGTGGAAGCAGCGGCTGATTCGGTTGCTATCGGCAATTCTGGCCGCCAGCGCCGCCGCAACCCTGCTCGTCTCTGCCTTGGTCTGGCTGGCGGCAGTTGTCATCACCCCTGGCGTCTCCCATATCGCTGTCATTCGCACCCTCATTACTTGCGCTCTGGCGCTCACCCTCGCCTTCGCCGGCTCCCGCTGGCACCACGTCGAACTCGTCTGGACCGCTTACGGCACGTTGGCCTTGGTCACGGCCAAGCTTCTGTTCGAAGACTTGCCCCACGGCCACTCGGGATCCATCGCCGTCTCGATCTCCCTCTACGCCGTGGCGTTGATTATCGTTCCTCGCATGGCGCGCATGGGAGCGCAACGGAGAGGAAGCGAGGGCCCGTCGCATGAGAGTGGGTCTCGTTGCGACGACTGAAGGCCGCACACTGTATCAAATCAAGTGATGTCCTAGTTGTCCTTTTTCTCCGCTTCCTTGGGCAGGGGTTTCTCGATGGGTTTGCGCGGCAACATCTGGTCGCGCATGGCCGCTTCATAAACGAAGCTGGCCACAATCACGGCCATCTGTTTTAGATCGTCGGGCTGCAGGCGGTCGTAAACGTCCATGTTCGAGTGGTGCGTGCGCGACTCGTATTCGATGGGATCTTGAATGAACTGAAATCCCGGAATCCCCACGGCATCGAACGATTGATGATCGGTGCCGCCGGTGTTGCGCATGGTGAGCGTGGTCATGCCCAGGTCTTTGAAGGGACGCATCCACACTTCGAAGATGGGCGCGACCGCTTCGTTCTCTTGCAGATAGACCCCGCGTATTTTGCCGGTGCCGTTGTCCACGTTGAAATAGGCGGAGATCTTGGCCTGGTCCGGCTTCACTGTGACCGGCCCGGCTTCACGACGCATCAACGTGGGCGCGTCCTTCATTCCCGGTTCGTCCATGGGCGGGCGCGATCCGAAATGTTGCTGCACGTAATTCTGAGAACCCAGCAAGCCCTCTTCTTCTCCGCTCCATAGGGCGATGCGAATGGTGCGGCGCGGCTTCAAATCGAGCGCCTTCAAAATGCGGACCGCCTCCATCATCACGATGGTACCCGCACCATTGTCGGTGGCGCCGGTGCCGGCGTGCCAGGAGTCGAGGTGCCCGCCCAGCATTACCACTTCGCCCTTCTTGTCTTTATCCGTGCCGGGAATTTCGGCGATGGTGTTGTACTGCATGGGATCGTCATCGTAGAAAGTGTTGGACACGTTCAGTTCGAGTTGCACTTCCTTTTTCTGTTGCAACAAGCGGGCGATGCGCGTCCAGTGCTCCAACGCCATGGTCAATTGCGGGACCTTGGTGGTTTCGCCGGCCTTGTAAGAGCCGCCCGATTGCACGAAAACCGTGCCCCCTCCGGCCGTTCCGTGGCCGTGGTCGATCACCGCCAGGACTTTCTCTTCCTCGAAAAACTGGTTCAATTCTTTGGTGAACTGCTGGCGCTTCATCATATCGGCGTAGCGGAACGGCGGATGTTCGCTCGGAATCTGGTACTCCCCGATTTTGGCCAGGTCGTCGTCGCTCAGGCGTTTGTAGGGGGCTTCCGTAATCGGCTTCGCTTCCACGTCGGGGCCAAGGATCACGATCGTGCCGGCGAGCTTGCCCTTGTATTTGTCGAAGTCCTTCTTGTCTTCAATGATCGCGCGCACACACTTGCCCGTAACAACGCCGTTGGTGCCCGGCGTCCACGCCTTCGCATAGACCAGAAGCGGCGCCACATCGGGAGACGTCATCCGGACGTTCACATACTGGTTGGCCCAGCCCCGGCCGAACGGTCCCCAAGCTTCCAGATGCGCGTTGGCGAGCCCGAACCCGGTGAGCTGGTCGCGCGTCCACTCATTGGCGCGCTTCATATTGGGAGAGCCGGTGAGCCGCTGGCCAATGGAATCGAAGAGGCCCGTGGCCAAGTCCATGATCTTGGAATCGCGGAATCCCTCGTAGCGGATGCGTGAAATAGTTTCGAGGTCAACCTTTTCCTGCGCCCAGACGGGGAGGGCGAACAGAATGGCCATGATCGGAACAAGAATCCGATTCGAAGATTTTTGCGGAGTGCGCATCGGGATCTCCTTGGAAGGTCGAGAAAGAAGGAATTATATAAGGAAAACCGAAGTCCGGCCGCTCGTTTTCATCGGGAAAGCCGCTCGCTTGCCTTCCCCGAGTTTCCCCGTCCAAGCCCTTTGTAGTAGTGTGTCTGATTGTAGACTTGCCGCTGTTTCCACGTTGGTACCGTCTTGCACTTCGTCCGACGATGCGCGAGCTGCCGGCAAGTTGCGCGACGATAATTCACAACTCGAGGCAACTATGCCAACTCGCATTCTCTGTGTTCTTTCCATGCTGCTGATCGCCGTCCTCTGCTCGGCCCAAACCAGCCCGTCTTCCTCCACCCTGCCCAAAGAGATCCCCGGCTTCGACGTCACCGCCATCGACAAGACGGCCGACCCCTGCGTGGATTTCTACCAATACTCCTGCGGTAACTGGATGAAGAACAATCCCATTCCCGCCGACAAGTCGCGGTGGGGCCGATTCGACGAGTTGCAAGAGCACAATTTCTATCTCTTGCGCGACATCTTGACCGAGGCCCAGGCTCCGGGCAAACGCACGGCTATCGAAACCATGGTCGGCACCTATTACGGCTCCTGCATGGACGAGAGCGCGATCGAGAAAAAGGGGACCGCTCCGCTCGCGCCGGAGCTGGAGCGCATTAACGCCATCAAGACCAAAGCTGACCTCATCCGGCAGATTGCATACATGCACCGCAATGCCACGCGGGCGCTGTTCGGCTTCTATCCCCAGCCCGACATGCACGATTCGACCAAGACCATCGCGCAAATCGACCAAGGCGGAATCACGCTCCCCGATCGCGACTACTACTTGAAGGACGATCCCAAATCGGTGGAGACGCGGCAGAAGTATCTGGAGCATGTGCAGAAAATGTTCGAACTGGCCGGCGATAAACCGGAAGTTGCGGCCGCCGAGGCCAAGACCGTGCTGGCCGTCGAGACCGGACTCGCTCAGGCCGCGATGGACCGCACCGTTCGCCGCGATCCCAAAACTCACGACCATAAAATGACCGTCGCGGAAATCGCCGCCGCCGCCCCTAATTTCGACCTCAACCTCTACTTCGCCGAGAGTGGCGCCCCCAAGTTCACTTCCCTCAACGTCGGCAATCCGGATTTCTTCAAGCAGGTCAACGACCAGCTCAACACCGTTCCGCTCGACGACTGGAAGGTGTACCTGCGCTGGAAAACGATTGACGACTACGCCCCGCTCCTCGGCAAGGCATTCGTCGAAGAGGATTTCCTTTTCAACGGCAAGTTCATGTCGGGACAGCAGGAGATGGAGCCGCGCTGGAAGCGCTGCGTGAAGTCCACCGACGCCGCCCTGGGCATGGCCCTGGGCCAGATCTATGTCGGCCGCACCTTCGGCCCCGAAGGCAAAGAGCGCACCCTGAAAATGGTGCGGGCCATCGAGGACGCCATGCATCGCGACCTCGACCAACTGACCTGGATGTCGGACACGACCAAGCAAAAAGCCTACGAGAAGCTCAACACCATCGTCAATAACATTGGCTATCCCGACACGTGGCGCGATTACAGCAGCGTCGCGATCAAGTCCGGCGATTACGCCGGCAATGGCACACGCGCCGGTGCCTTTGAGATGCAGCGTCAATACAAGAAGATCGACAAGCCCACCGACCGCAAGGATTGGGGCATGACTCCGCCAACCGTCAATGCCTACTACCGCCCGCCCATGAACGACATCAACTTTCCCGCCGGCATTTTGCAGCCGCCGTTTTTCGGCAAGCTCATGGACGACGCCGTGAACTATGGCGCCATCGGTGTGGTCATCGGACACGAACTTACGCACGGCTTCGACGACCAGGGCCGCAAATTCGATGCGCATGGCAACTTTACCGATTGGTGGACGGCGGACGACGCCAAGGCGTTTGAGCAGCGCGCCGATTGCACTGCCAATGAGTATTCGAGCTTTGTCTCCGTCAAGGACGACAAAGGCGACGTCAAGCTCAATGGCAAATTGACGCTCGGTGAAAATACCGCCGACAACGGCGGCCTGAAGCTGGCCTACATGGCGCTGACCGACATTATCGCCAACACGCCGGTGAAACTCATCGATGGATACACCCCTGCGCAGCGCTACTTCCTCGCCTATGGGCAGATCTGGTGCCAGAACGTGACCGATCAGGAAGCGCGCAAGCGCGTGCTGACCGATCCGCACTCTCCGGGACGTTGGCGCGTGAATGGCGCTGTGCAAAACTCAGCCGCCTTCCAGGAGGCCTTTGGCTGCAAGGCAGGACAGCCCATGGTTGCCGAGAACGCCTGCCGCGTGTGGTAAGCGGGCCATAGCAGCCCGCAGTGTAAGTGCGCGGTTCGTGGCACGGCATCGCGAATCCGTGGGTGTTCCACTCTTCGCGTTTTTGCGAAGTGTGGGAGGGGCGCGGCCCAGCCATGCCTCTGTGATCTCGGTCACGGCCTCGCTTGCGTCCAGAATGCAAAATAGTCAACGACACGGAGGATAAAACCATGAAGGGTGACAAGAAAGTAATCGAGCAGTTGAACTCCGCTCTATGCTCGGAGTTGACGGCCATCGTGCAGTACATGACGCAGTCCGAGATGTGCCAGAACTGGGGATACAAACGACTGGGCGATCTGACCAAGGCGCGCGCCATGGAAGAGATGGGCCACGCGGAAGGCCTGATTGAGCGCATTATCTTCCTCGACAGCATCCCCACGGTCGATGTCGGATTGAAGCCGCAACTCGGCAGCAACGTGCAGCAGCAAATGGAGATCAACCTTAAAGACGAGCAGGATGCGGTGCACGAATACAACCAAGCCGTGAAAATTTGCGCCGAGGCCAAGGACGACGGCTCCAAGGCCCTGTTTGAACGCATGCTTAAGGACGAAGAGCGGCACGCCGACTTCCTGGAATCTCAGCTTCATTCCATCAAGGAAATGGGCATTGCCAACTACCTCGCGCAGCAGTTGCACGGCGGGAAGTAGACCACGAGGTCCGTGCCATCCAATTGGCAGATGTCAGACTGACGTTGGCCGCGAAGAGCTTGCCGGTCACGCGCGCTTTTCCCTGCGAGCTTTACAATAGCGTGAGACTTCGTTTTGAATCCTCAAGCTTAGGAGGTTGCCATGCAACGCAAAGCAAGCGCAGTTTGGAAGGGCGGTCTTAAGGACGGCAAGGGAACGGTTTCCTCCACCAGCGGCGTGCTTTCGAATACGCCGTATTCGTTCACCACGCGGTTTGGAGATACTCCGGGGACGAATCCGGAAGAGCTGATTGCAGCGGCCCATGCGGCGTGCTTTTCCATGGCGCTGTCGGCGCAACTGGGAGCCGCGAAGCTGACGCCGGAAAGCATTAGCACGGCGGCCACGCTCACCATGGAGAACATCGAGGGCGGCTGGACCATCACCGCGGTGCATCTGGATGTGGTCGCAAAGGTGCCGGGCGCGAGCGCCGAAGCCTTCAACACGGCAGCTCAAAATGCCAAAGCGGGCTGCCCCGTCTCGAAGGTGCTAAACGCGAAGATTACGATGGATGCGAAGCTGGGGTAGCGGCGTCTGACTCCCCGTAGAGACGCGGCTTGCCGCGTCTCCCGCCGTGGAGTGAGACGGGGCAAGCCCCGTCTCTACAGTTGGAAGAACTTGCCAGCTTTGCTCGCACCAGACTTGGCGCGCCCTGCAAATGACGAAGCGCCGCGCCGGTCACGCCGTTGCGCTCGTTTGACAGTCTGGCGCCCGCCAGTAGATATTAGACTAGTCCCCCTCAAAAGGGCCCTGCCGATTTTTTCTTTGTATGCGGATGTGGCGGAACTGGCAGACGCGCTAGGTTCAGGACCTAGTGATCGCAAGGTCGTGGAGGTTCAAGTCCTCTCATCCGCACCAAAAACAGCTGTCAGATCTCAGCCGTCAGCTTTCAGTTTCCAATTCTTGGTTGGGGGAATAACTTGTCTCCGGAGACGGGGCAAGCGCAGTCTTTACCCGCCGAAAACTTGCAGCATTACGCGCCCGCCGACAAGCGGTGCGTGCTGCGGCTTTGCGCTATGCCGTACTGCCGGATTTTATAGAGCAGCGCTTTATAGCTGATTTTCAGCAGCGCCGCGGCTTGTTTGCGGTTCCAGTTCGTCTCTTCGAGGGCGCGCGCGATGGCATCGGCCTCGGCTTCATCCTTGGCGGTGCGCGACACGGACTTCAGTCCGCCTCCGGACTCTGCGCCCGGCGCCGCGGTTCTGTCGGCTGCATCCGCGTGCATTCCGCCACCGCCATCGGGCCGGGGCTGCAACTCGGATGCGGCCAGCGTTTCGTCTCCCAGCACCAGGTAGCGCTTGATGAAGTTGCTCAGTTCGCGCAAGTTGCCCGGCCAGGAATGGCGCATGCACGCCTCCATCAACAGCGGCGAAAGCGGCAACGGCGAACGCGCATAGGACTCCGACATGCGCGACATGAAATGCTTCAGCAGGATCGGAATTTCTTCCTTCCGGTCGCGCAGCGGCGGCAGCGTCATGGTGAAAGCGTTCAGGCGGTAATAAAGGTCCTCGCGCAGGCGCTTGGTGGCCAGCGCTTCGGCAATGTTGATGTTGGTGGCGGCCAGAATGCGCACGTCCACTTTGACCAGGGTGCGGCTGCCGAGGCGCGAAAACTGCTGGTCCTGCAGAACGTGCAGCAGCTTGGCCTGCAGCCCCGGCGGCATTTCGCCGATTTCGTCGAGCAGGATTGTGCCCTTGTTGCACAGTTCGAACTTGCCCGGCTTGGGGTGCGTGGCGCCGGTGAAGGCCCCCGCTTCGTAGCCGAACAGTTCGCTCTCGAGCAGGTCGGCGGGCACGGCCGCGCAGTTCACTTTGAGAAATGTGCGGTGGGCGCGCGGAGAAAGCTTGTGGATCAGGCGGGCCAGCACTTCCTTGCCGGTGCCGCTCTCGCCGAGCAGCAGGACGGGGATTTCGACATTCGCCACCAGCGCGGCCTGCGAGCGGATCTTCTTCATCGCCGGGCTGGCCGCGATGAAGAACACGTCGTCGCAAAGCTCTTCGACTTCGCCGGCGTAGCTCTCACCCTTGGCCGTGCCCACGCACTGTCCAATCACCGCGTCGAGTTCGGCTTTCTGGAACGGCTTGGTCAGATAATCGATCGCGCCCAGGCGCATGGCCTGCACCACCTTGCGCGTGTCGTTCACGCAGGAAAGCATGACGACCTTCAATCCGGGCTTGAGATGGCGGAGTTGTTCGAGCGTCTGCAACCCATCAATGCCGGGCATGATCAGGTCGAGCAAAACCAGGTCGGGCTCCAGTCCTTTCTGGACCTTCTCGACCGCTTCTTCGCCGGTGCTGGCCGTGTGAACTCGGTGCTCATCCACTTCCAGCAGAGTGCGGATGTAGCGCAACATTCCCGGTTCGTCGTCCACCAGCAGGATGTTGGCGGTTTCACTCATTTCGACCCTCGTTGCGGGCTGCTCGGAATTGGCCGTAGGGGAATGAGAAAGGAAAACTTGGCGCCCGAGCCCGGCTCGCTCTCTACCCAGATCTTGCCGCCCATGCCTTGCAGCAGGCGACGGGCAATGGCCAGTCCCAGGCCCATGCCCTCGGCCGATTCGCCGCCGGGCAAGCGGAAAAAATCGTCGAAAATTTCGAGGTGAAATTCCGGACGAATTCCCGGCCCGGTATCGGCCACGCTGACTTTCACTGCATTGGGTGCGTCGATCGACCTGCGGCGGCGCTCTCCACCGTCCGGGGCCTGACTCGCGCCGCGACGCTCCCACATATGAGGTTCGGCGTGCAGCCAGACCGTCCCGCCCTGCGGTGTGTACTTGGAAGCGTTCTCCAGCAGGTTCGAAATTACGCGCTGGATCTTGGGCGCATCGAAGGCAAACGGCGCCAGTTTGTCGTTGGCCAGAAAATACAGCGCCAGGCCGCGCTCGTGAAACCGGCCCGACCACAGCCGGCAAACTTCAGAGAGACAGGCGTTCATGTCGCCTTCGATGTACTGCATGCGCAGTTCGCCGGTTTCGAGCACGGTGAAGGTCAGGAAGTCCTGAATGAACTGCTGCAAGCGCTGTCCGCTCAAAAACATGTCGCCCATCACTTCGCGCTGGCGGTCGTTGAGCGGCCCCAGTTTCTGACTCTGGAACAGCTCAATGTAGCCGTTCAGGATCGCTAACGGCGTCTTGAGGTCGTGGGCGGCGGAGGCCAGAGCGTTCGTGGTCTTGCGAAAACGATCGCGCAATTGCTCGAGATCCCCCGCCAAATCCTCCGCCGGACTGGGCGCGCTCGCCCGGGCCGCAGCGGTTGGCGGCAGGCCATCGTTCGCATTCGTGCCACGCGGAGCCACACTCGAACCCTTGTCGGATATCGAAGCCATCGAGAACCAACCTAATGTCAGTATGGGGGGAGGGAAAACGTCTACCGTCAGAACGAGGGGGATGAATTGATCCTATTTCAGGGTCATCATACTGTCAATCGGAAACACTCCCAAACGGGCGCTGAAGTGCAAAACTTTGCACTTTATCGGTCCGACCGTTGGTCATTGTCAATTCTCGGGACTGCGCGGTTACTTCGGTAATTCCCGTGCTGGAGGCTGGGTTTCAATCGCTTTCGAGAGATCCAGCTTCTCTCCGAAGTTTGGCCCCTAAGATGCCGCTCACAACGGCGTTCATACATGTTAAGGGTGGGTTAGACACGTGCCTCGTGGGTCATTCAAGAAGGAAGAACGCAAGTGGATCCGGTTGCAGCTTGCTATCCCGGTTTTTGTCCGCGTCCGCGACGGAAACGGCAAGGATTCGTTGGAATTTGCCACGGCCGTTAACATCTCTCCTGGCGGCGCTTTGGTGGCAGTTCGGCATTCCTTGCAAACACCGGCGCTGGTTTCATTGGAGATTCCGATCGCTCCATTCGGGCCCGCCAGCGGATTGAAGGCCTCTTCGCGGATCATGCGGGCGAAGGCCGTGTGGGTCGCCCACCGCGACGACTATCATCTTCTTGGTTTGAAGTTCACCCGCCCCCTGAGCACTGGAGCAGCCGCTGTTTCCGGCAAGCATCTGAGGAAAATAGGTTCTGCGATGTGAACTATTTTTCTCTTCCCGGGTCTGCCTCGGTATGGCACGTTCGTGCCATACCGGATGTTCTCGCACCCGGGCTATCATGACCGTAAGCCATTCATATATTGAGCGCTTAACGAAGTACTTCCGGCCTATTCCATCCTCCTCCCTCGTTTGGCGCTTGGGATGCACTTTTAGTGCATGCGGTTGAACACTCGCCGCCATGGGGTACTCGGTTTTATGAACACACTTACGGTAAGTGCGCTGCAGCAGTCGCTCGGCGAGGTTCCTCCCGACAACATCATTTTTGGGCATTCCGAGGCCATGCAAGCCGTTCGCTCGCGGCTGAGCAAAGTAGCCGCCGCCAACGTTCCAGTCCTCATCACCGGCGAAAGCGGCACCGGGAAGGACATCATTGCGCGCCTCATTCACTCACTGTCTCCGTGGAAGACCGGGCCCTATGTCAAGGTGAACTGCCCGGCGATCCCCGGGACTTTGCTCGAAAGCGAACTCTTCGGCTACGAACGTGGGGCTTTCACCGGCGCGGTTGGGTCGAAGCCCGGACGCGTCGAACTGGCCCATCGCGGCACCTTGTTTCTCGACGAAATTTCCGAGCTTGACCCCTCCTTGCAATCCAAGCTTTTGCAGCTCTTGCAGGATGGCCAGTTCTGCCGCATCGGCGCTCAGGAAGACAAGAAGGTAGAAGTGCGGGTCGTCTGCGCCACCAACCGCAACCTGGAAGCCGAGATCGAATCGGGGGGCTTCCGCCAGGACCTTTACTACCGCATCAACGTGGTGAACCTGCGCATGCCGTCGCTGCGCGAACGCCGCGGCGACATTGAAGACTTGTGCGCTTACTTCCTCGAATACTACAACCGCAAGTTCAACTGCCGGGCGCGTCCGCTGTCGCATGAAGTGCTGGCCGTGCTGCAGAAATATCATTGGCCGGGAAACATCCGCGAACTGGAAAATCTGATCAAACGCTACGTCATCCTGGGCCATGAGGAAGTGCTCACCAGCGACTTGGTGGCGCGCGAGCCGGACTTTTTCAATCGCGAGATCTCGCTCGACGGCCCCGTCTCCCTGAAGACACTCACGCGCCAGTGCGTGCGCGAACTGGAGCGCAAGGTCATCTTGAAGGTTCTGCAACAGCACCACTGGAACCGGAAGCAGTCGGCACGCACGCTGGGCATCAGCTATCGCGCCCTGCTCTACAAGATCCGCGACGCCGGCTTGCCTTCGAACCGCGCCGTGCGCCTGCGTCAGGCCGAGAAGGGCGCCATGGGAATCGGCGGAAGCAACGGCAGCCCGTCGAGCGAAGCCGCGGCCGACTGAAGCGAACCATCGGATGATTGAAGCATCGGGTCGTTTTTGCGCGAACTTCCGCTCGACCCATGCTTCCATGACTCAATCCCTCAGTGATTCAACCCCTCCCTTCACGCCCAATACGTCCGGTCCAGCGTCCGGTACTGGATGGCCTCGGCGATATGTTTGGGCTCCAGTTGCGGAATGCCGTCGAGGTCGGCAATCGTGCGCGCGACTTTCAGAATCCGGTCGTGGGCGCGGGCGCTGAGTCCTTGCTGCGCCATGGCGCGCTCCAGCAGGCGCTCGCAATCGGCGGAGAGCTCGCAGAACTTGCGGATGAGCTGCGTCGGCATTTGCGCGTTGCAGTAGAGCCTCTCGAGTCCAGCGCAAAAGCGCGTTAGCTGGAGGTTGCGGGCGCGCACCACGCGCTCCAGAATGCTGGCGGAACTTTCCGACTCCTTCGTGCTGCGCATTTCCTTGTAGTTCACCGCTGGAACGTCGATGTGTATGTCGATGCGGTCGAGCAACGGTCCCGAGATTTTTGAAATGTAGCGCTGGATCATGGGCGGCGTGCAGTGGCATTCGCGGGTGCGGTCGTTGTGAAATCCGCAGGGGCAGGGATTCATGGCGGCGGCCAGCATGAAGCGCGCCGGAAAGGTCAGCGACATGGCGGCGCGCGCGATGCAGACGGTCCCGTCTTCCAGCGGCTGGCGCATGACGTCGAGCACGTTGCGCGGGAATTCGGGGAATTCGTCGAGGAACAGCACTCCATTGTGAGCGAGCGAAACCTCGCCCGGCCGGGGGATCGCGCCCCCGCCGATCAGCCCGGCGTCGGAGATGGTGTGGTGGGGCGCGCGGAAAGGCCGCAGGCCAACCAGTCCGGCATGTGCATCGAGCACTCCCGCGACACTGTGGATCTTGGTCGTCTCCAGCGCTTCTTCGAAAGTAAACGGTGGCAAAATCGTCGGCATGCGTTTCGCCAGCATGGTTTTTCCGGAGCCCGGCGGCCCGATCATCAGAATGTTGTGGCCGCCGGCGCACGCGACTTCCAGAGCGCGCTTGGCGGTTTGCTGCCCGCGCACGTCTTTGAAGTCCACATGGAATTGCTGCGCCTGGCTGAGCAGTTGGCCGGTGTCGATCTGCATGCGCGAAACGCCGTTGCCGGAATTGATGAAGTGAATCACGTCGAGCAGCGATTTGACGGGATACACCTCCACCCCTTCGACCATGGCAGCTTCGCGAGCGTTGACTTCAGGCACAACCAGGCGCTTCACCTTCGTGCGCCGGGCCTCGATCGCGATCGGCAAAGCGCCGCGCACTCCGCGCACCCGTCCGTCGAGCGATAGCTCGCCGACAAACAACGCGTCGGGGATCTCCTTCTTATTCAGCCCGCCATATGCGCCGAGGATGCCAAGCGCCATGGGCAGGTCGAAGCCCGAGCCTTCCTTTCGGATGTCGGCCGGAGCCAGATTGATGGTGATCTGGGTTGGAGGAATATCATAGCCGCAGTTCTTCAGCACCGAGCGCACGCGGTCGCGGCTTTCGCGGACCGCAGCGTCGGGCAGGCCGACCGTGTGAAAGTGGTCTTCCGTCATTTTGACGCCGGAGACATCCACTTCCACCTCAATCACGTTGGCGTCAATGCCGTAAACTGCGGCACTCAGCGTCTTATAGAGCATAGGGACACCAGGGGCACACGAAGGGGCCAACGCGGATGGGAGATCCTGACCGGCATCATAGCTGGCGCCTCACCCAACCGCTGTGATGGTCATCACCCCGTTACCGTGATGGATCGGCATCGAACCTTCTGTCGCGAACCGCCCCTTTCGGTGCTACGCTAGAGGGAAACTTGGCGGCAGCGACGCAATGGCGGAAGACGCTTTTGCGCCAGCGGAAATCCGGAGTACCCCTATGCTCGACGAACGTCCCACTCCCAACCGGGCCAGTGCGGCGTCAGACCGGCTGGAACGCGAAGAGAATCAATTGTGGCGATGGGCGCTTGGCCTGCTCCTCTTGTTTGCGGCGGCGATGGCGGCCTTATCCTGGCAACAACTGGAGGCCATTCCTTACCGGCTGTGGGCAATTCCGGTTGGCCTCTTCGTGCTTGCCCTGTTGTTTGCCGCCTATGCCTTCGGGCGCAAGCGTCAGGTCGCGGAACTCCAGCAGGTTCTGAAGAGCTTTCAGAATCAGGCCGGAGCCACCCCCTCCGAAGAGCAACTGGATAACTTGGGCCAACTGATTTTGCGCTCGCAACGCAACTTCAAGGAACTGATCGATTCTCTGGACGACGTGGCGCTCGCCATTTCACTCGACGGAACCCTGCGAACCGTGAACCGGAGAACCGCGGAACTTCTCGAAGCTCCCTGTTCCAATCTGGTGGGCCGCAAACTTGAGGAATTTCTGGGCGCGCCCCTGCACGCCGAGGCGCCCGGAACCCTGGAACGGTTCCTGGAGAAGCGCCGCTGGTCGGGAGTGGTCGAAGTCCACCTTAAGAACGATCCCCGGCGGCTGTACTACGACTGCGTCGTCAATGCCATCGTCAAGGGCGACGATGTGACGGGCGCGAGCGTGCTGGCGCGCGATATTACCGGCCATCGTGAGAAGGAACAGCGCTTCACACAGTTGTTCGAATCTCTCCAGGAAGGCGTGTACATCAGCGATTTGGCAGGTAAGCTGGTCGAGGTGAACCCAGCCCTCGTCTCCATTTTGGGATACGCAAGTAAGGCAGAGGTGTTGAACCTGCCGCCCGAGCGGCTGAATGCCGACGGCGGCGGTCCGGTGCTGGGACACGACGAAAGCGAGGGCGGCCACACTCGCACTCGCGAGGTTCGACTGCGAAGAAAAGATGGCGGAGTCGCCATCTGCGTGGATACCTCCAGCGGCGTGATGGAAGAGGGACGGATAGTCCGTTACCAGGGCACGCTCGTGGACGTCACCGACAAGCGCGCTCTCGAGCGGCAGTTGCGGGGGCAGGAAGAGTTCCATCGCCACCTGCTCGAGGGCTTTCCCGACCTGATTTTGGTGCTCGATCTGAAGGGGCAGTACACCTTCGTCAGCGCGCGCATCGTCGAGCTCCTCGGCTACGGGCCGGAACAGCTCATGGGCAAGAACGTCGACGACACCGAAAATACTTCCCCGGAACTGGCCGCTCTCTACCGTATTGTCGCGACCGGCCAAAGTTCGCTGACGTCATGCGAATTCGGCTCCCGGCACCGCGATGGCAGTTGGCGCACGATGCTCGGTGTAGCCAGCCCGCTGCTCGATGCCGAAGGCAAACCAGCGGGCGTCATCGTTTCCGTCCGCGATGTGACGACCGAGAAGAAAATGGAGCAGCAGATTATTCAGAGCGAACGTCTCGCGGCCATGGGCCAGATGATCGGCGGCTTCGCCCACGAGCTCAACAATCCGCTGACCAGCATCCTAGGTATGGCGGAACTGCTGCAGGAAGGCGGGGCCAGCGAAACCGCCCGCAAACAAATCGGCATCCTGCATCAACAGGCCAGGCGCGCCGCCGAAATCGTGCAGAACCTGCAATACTTCGCCCGCCCGCCCGCTCCCGGACGCAGCCAGGTCAATCTCAATGAACTCGTGCAACGCACCGTGCAGATGCAGTCCTATCCGCTGCGCAAGAACAACATCACCGTGGATTTTCTACCCGAACCAGCCATCCCCCCGATCATGGCCGATCCCAATCAGCTCATGCAGGTCTTCTTGAACCTTCTGTTGAATGCGGAGCAGGCGATTCGTGAAAGCCGCGAGAAAGGCACCATTCGCGTGCGCATGGGACGCAAGTCCGACGCGGTCTGGATTGTCTTTCAGGATGACGGCCCCGGCATCGCGCCCGAAAACCTGGCGCACATTTTCGATCCCTTCTTCACCACCAAGCGCCCCGGCCGCGGCACCGGCCTCGGCCTAAGCATCTGCAAGACCGTCCTGCGCGAACACGGAGGGAATATCGAAGCGGCAACGGCTCCCGATGGCGGCGCCGTGTTCACGATTACGCTGCCGGCCGGGGCGGCGGAAGCGAGCGCGGCAACGAATTGAGGTGGGTTCACTCCGGCGCGGTTCTGAGTGAAATCGCCTGGTTGCGACAGTCATCGCTCGCTCCCTCCGCGTTATGTAGAACAGCAATACTATCGGGAGGGCACTTTCTTCCCTAGCTCTTGCAATCTCGCTTCGACTCTGGCTGCGTTGCTGGCATATCTCGCCGGGTCGTGTTGAGCCAGGTTTCGGTAGATGTTCATGGCCTCGGTATAGTAAACACGGGAATCTGCAAGCTGCTTCTGGAGTCGGGCGGTGAGTCCCAGATTGCTCAGCGTGCCTGCCAAATCAGGTAAGTATCTTTCTGGCGATTGCTGTGCCAGCGGACGATAAATCTTCACCGCTTCCTCAAAGTGCTGGCGGGCTTCGTCCAGCCGCTGCTCGACTTGATCCACACTGCCCAAGCGGTTCAACGTCGCGGCCAGGTCCGGCAGATACCCACTCGGATTCTGCTCCACGAGTTGCTCGCGAATCCTCAGAGCCTCCTCGTAGTGCCGGCGGGCGTCGTCTGTACGTTTCTGGAGCCGATCCAGATTCCCCAAGTTGCTTAGGGTCGCGGCCAGTCCGGGAAGGTGTTCCTCCGGATGAGATAGTTGGGAATAAGATCTCAACGCTTCCTCATAGTGCTGGCGAGCATCCTCCAGCCGGTTTTGGACTTGATCCAGAGCCCCCAGGTCATTCAACAACGCGGCCATTTTGGGCGACTGCATGTCCGGACGCGGTGCCAGGCGCCGGTACGCCTTTAGGGCGCCCTCGTAGTTCTGGCGAGCATCCTCCAGCCGGTTTTCAAGTTGAGCCACGTTCCCCAGGTCGGTCAGGGTCACCACCATGCCCGGCAACCCAAGTCGCATATTTGTCTGCTGCGCCATTTGACGGTAACCCTCCAAGGCCGCCTCATAGTTTTGACGGGCCGCATCGATCCGCTCCTGATTTGTGCGAAAACCCTGCAGGTCATTGGCCGTCATGGCCACATTTGGGTTCATGAGCGCATGCGCTAGGGACTGATAGGCGAAGGGATCCTGTTCCGTCACACGCACGGCGTGGTTCCACAGGGCGTACTCGCTTTTCCACGTGCGTATCTGCTGCCAGCTAATGCAGCTCAGAATCGTCAACAAACACAGCGCCGGAATCGCCCGCCAGACCGTGCGGATCTCCCTTGCCTCCGCCCAATCGTCGAGGCTCCAGGCGATCATGACGAAAATTCCAATCAGCGGAATGTAAGCAAAGCGGTCGGCCAAGCCCTGTTTCCACACCTGCACCAAACCGATGACGGGCACGAGAGTGCCGAGAAACCAGAACCATCCCACCGGCAAATACGGTTTGCGGCGGAAAATTATGACCAGCACCGTACCCACGAGAAGAACGAGCGCGGCAGATAACAACTGCCACGCCGGTATGGTTACAGGATGAGGATAGAAGGCAGCCAGACGATCCGGCCACAGCATTTTCCAGAGATACAATCCGTAGGAAACGAGCGCATTTTCGGCTCGTGCACTGAATGGAAGTTCTTCCAGAGTAAGTTCCACACGCCGCTGCGCAATCAGTGTGATTTGGGAGCTAGCAGCGGAAAGAAGCAGCAGAGGTACCTTTTCGAGCACCAGCCGCGTCCAACTCACGCGCGGGATGCCGCTCGCCGATACTTGGCCGACTTCCCCTCCACCCAGCGTGGTTCGGTTCAGTGGCCAGTAATCCAGCAGCAACAGGACACAGGGCAGCGTGGTGATCATCGGCTTGGCCATCAGCCCCGCGATGAACAACCCCACCACCGCCAGATAGCGCTGCCAATCCGGCTTGCGGACATACCGCACGTAGGCTCCGATGGCCAGGAAAAAGAACAGCGTGCTCAGCACATTCTTGCGCTCCGCCACCCATGCCACTGACTCCACATTCAGCGGATGCACGGCAAACAGCGCGGCCACCAGCAAGCTCGCTCCCACGCGCCCGGTCATCCAAACCAACAGCAGAAACAGCAATGCCGCATTCAAAGCATGAATCAACACACTGTCAAAATGATGACCGGCCGGGTTCAGCCCAAACAGCTGGCAATCCAGAGCGTGCGAAAGCCAGGTCACCGGATGCCAGTACGCCGCGGTTTCCGTAGAGGTGAACGCCCACTGGATCGTGCTCCAGTTCAGCCCCTCCTGGACGTGGGGATTGCCCGTAACATATTCCTGGTCATCCAAGATGACAAACCCGTACCCAAGCACCGGGGTGTAGAGCACGATTGTCACGGCTGCGAGCAGAACGCAGAGAACGGCATTCAGCTTCTTGCCGGTGAGGAATGATCCTGTTCCCGGATGTCCCTTTGGGTTCGGTTTGGTGCCGGCTTGAGCTCGTGTTTTCGAGAGATTCTTGGCGCGGCTCATTTCGTCATCCCGATTGTACACAGCCGACAAAACCGGCACAGGGCTGACGCGGCTCAACGGTGACTGTCCTCATTCCGGCGCTGTGGGGTTCCAGTCCGCTGACGCCTGCTTCGATGGACTGCTATTTTTTTGCACGCCGCAATCCTGACCGTTGGCGAAATATCGCCATTACACTCAGAACCAGATGCGAGACCGTCCTACCGCTCCACCGCCATCGCCACCGCGTTCCCCCCGCCCAAACAAAGCGCCGCTATCCCGCGATGCGCGTCGCGGCGAATCATCTCGTAGATCAACGTGACCAGCACGCGCGCTCCGCTCGCCCCGATCGGATGCCCCAACGCCACCGCGCCTCCGTTCACGTTCACGCGGTTCATATCGAGTCCCAGTTCGTGGCACACTCCAATCGCCTGTACCGAGAAAGCCTCGTTCAGCTCGTAGAGATCGACCTCGTCTTTCTTCCAGCCCGTCTTCTCCCAGATTTTCCGCACCGCGCCCACCGGAGCCATCATCACCCACTTCGGCTCGACTCCGCTGGTTGCCTGCGCCACGATGCGCACCATCGCCGTCGCGCCCAGTTCTTTCGCGCGCGCCCCGCTCATGACGACCAGCGCCGCCGCTCCGTCGTTGACTCCGGGAGCGTTGCCCGCCGTCACCGTGCCATCTTTCTTGAATGCCGGCTTGAGCGCCCGCAGCGCTTCAATCGTAGTGTCCTCGCGCGGCCCTTCGTCCTTGTCGAAAATTACCGGCGGCTGCCCTTTTTTCTTTGCCGGAATTTCTACGCCAACAATCTGCGACGCGAAGCGGCCTTCCTTCTGCGCGGCAATCGCTTTGCGGTGCGAGTTGACCGCGTACTCATCCTGCTCCTCGCGTGTGATGCCGTACTTTTCGGCAACGTTCTCGCCCGTCAATCCCATGTGGTAGTCGTTGTAAACATCCCACAGTCCGTCCTGCACCATGGAATCCACCAGCAGCCCGTTGCCCAGACGATATCCCTTGCGCGCGTTCGGCAGAAGATACGGCGCGTTGGTCATCGACTCCATACCTCCGGCGACGACGATTGCACTGTTGCCGGTCTCGATGGCCTGCGCCCCGAGCGCGACCGCCTTCAATCCCGAGCCGCACACTTTGTTTATTGTCATGGCACCTACCGCGGGCCCGAGTCCGCCGAATAACGCCGCCTGCCGCGCTGGATTTTGACCGAGACCGGCGGAGACGACATTGCCCATGATGCACTCGTCAACTTGCTGCGGATCGAGCTTCGCCCGCTTGACGGCTTCACGCACCGCGGCAGCGCCCAATTGCGGCGCGCTCACGTCGCTCAGACTTCCCTGAAATTTTCCGATCGCCGTGCGGCATCCCGCCACGATCGCAACATCGTTGAAACCGGCCATATTTTACGCTCCTTCGACGCAATCTCTCGACGCGCTCCGGCAAGCATCGCGTCGTGCAAAAACCGTCACCCATTATAGACGGCGAAAGGCCCCGCGCAGGTTCGCGGCGCGCAAGAGGTCCGGCGTCGCGGCGAATCGCCCTCTCGCAATGCGCTCGCGGCGGATAACCGCGCGATGAGGGAACGCGCGCAGGTGGATCGCGATGCCGCGCGGACTTTTTTTTCGCGCGCCCATCGCGCACGTGACTTTCGTACACCGTTGCCTGCTCCCGTTTCCATCATTTTTCTCTTGACTTCGTTCTGCGTTGACTCTATACATCAATCAGTTGCAACAAAACACCGTTGCGAAATTCCATGAAGAATGGAAAGGGAGAATAGATCCATGGCAAC
>JBEKQG010000023.1:0-26760 GCA_049519955.1 Terriglobales bacterium | reverse complement strand
GCTGAAGCGCTGCGCCACCCAAAATCAGGGGCGAGAACGACTTTTTCCGCAAGCTGTGAAGCCGTGCCCTACCCAAACCCAATTTGAGAAAAACGCTCTCGCAAGCTCCCTCACATCTGGTTGAGTACCGTAGCGCTCTCGGTCACCTGCGTAATAGCCGCATAATTTGCGCCCGGAACCAATAATTGAATCACACTGTTGAACTTCCAATAGTACGGATAATCAACCTTAACCATGGTGCCGACGGCGAATGGCGGCCCGGATGGGCATGCCCCGGCAGATCCAGATCCACAGACCCATCCGCGGTCAATGGTGATGACCAGATTGTCGGTACCGTTGGCCGAAGCGCCGGAACACCCGGAAATCGTGTAAGTCCACGTCAGGCCAGACGTCCACGATCCCGAGAACGGAGGCATGCAGCTTCCCCCGGACACATTTGCGTTGGGCAGGACTCCGCTGCCGACGAGCGAATTGAAAATTGCGGTGACGACGGGTTGCAGCGATGCCGGAGCGGCGCTGCTGCGGCTGCCCGGTTGAATGTCGCTCATCGGTTGCGCCCCGGCAAGGATGGCGCCCTCCTGCGCGGCCTGTTCGATCTTCTGCTTCTGGTTGAAGGCGCCGCTGAAATCGAAGATGCCCACCACGAACACCACCAGAAGCGGCAGGGTGATGGCAAACTCGAGGAGCGCCGAGCCCCGGGCATCACGCCGCAGGCGACGAGCGGCGACGGAAAACGGCCAGTTCCGATGCCCAGCCCCTGAAGGGGCGCTGGACTCCGAAGATGTTACGACATCGCCAAAACGGCTGCGGAAAAATCGTCGAAGGCGCAAGAAGCACACCTCAGGCGCTGAAGCGCGGGAACATTTTGAACGATTTAACGGCACGAGTAAACTCGTGCCCTTCCCAAAACCCGCGCGAATCAGAGTTTTTCGGGGGCGAAGCATCTAGTTCTCCATCCTGCTTTGCGCCTGCGCCGAGAGCATAATCTGCTGCATGTTGAGCGAAGTGAAAGGCAGATAGAACTGAAACGGATATTGGAAGCTCACCACGCTTCCACACTGCGCAGGCTGGTTGGTCGAGAGGGACCCGTTCACCTGATTGAGCAGCACGTTGCGGCAGACCCAGATGTTTCTGCGCTGGTGGCAGCCGGATTCGGAATAGGGCAGCGATGGCATGCAGGTGATTTGGTTGTTGGGCGGGGCGGAGAACTGGATCTGGGTGGGATCGAGATTGGATGCCTGCATGACGGCGTCAATCGTGGTGTCCACGGTCCTATTTCTGGAAAAATCGTTGCCGCAGGTGGCGCAGGTGGGGCGCGCGGCGGCGATGGCTCCCTGCTGCACCGCCTGCTGGATGGTGGAGTAGATGTTGAAGGCGCGTCCAAACCAGACGATGCCGAGCAGCAGCATGAAGAGCAAGGGGAGCACGAGCGCGGCCTCGAGGATCTCCGAGCCAGCGGTCGAGGCGAGTTGGCGGGCGATTCGTGTGGTGTTCATCTAATCCATTGTTCGATTATGGCTTCATCCCGATTCATTCTCTGTCGTCCTGGGCGAAGCGAAGCACCTGTCATCGCGAGGCAAATACATAGATCCTTCGCTACGCTCAGGATGACAACAAAAGAGTGAAATTACAAATTGCAAAATCACAATTTTCCCAGCGCTCTGGCCATGGCGCAGAACAAAACGGTAAGCGCCATGGCCACGCCGAAGGGAATTTTTGTCGCCTGCGGATCGTCGAGCGATACGTCGGACGCAGGCATGCGCAGGCTAAACAACGCCGCCAGCAAGTGCGCGATGTTGACGAGCGTCCGCTTCAGCCGCCGTTTCCAGACGACCACAACCAGGGCCATGACTCCCGCAACCAGAACCGTGCCCATCAGCACGGAGAGCAGTTGCCGCCAGCCAAGACACGCCCCCAATGCCCCGGCGAGTTTCCAGTCTCCAGCGCCGAGGCTGCGCACCAAGACGAACGGCAGCAGCAGGCCAAGGCCCAGGGCCGCGCCCAATAAGGAGAATTTCAGTCCCGACCAGCGATAGAGGATCGTGTTGACGGCGACGCCCGCCGCCAGGCCCGAGAGCGTGAGCCAGTTCGGAATACGGCGGTAACGCCAGTCGAGAAACCCAGCGACCAGAGCCAGCAATACAACGGCAATCCAATGGGCGAAATAGGCGACGACGAAACTCCAACGGGCAAAAGCACAGGTTCCCGATTGCACTGTGATGATCGCTGGCAGACGGATGCCTCCGCGGGTTGCGCTTCCAGTACTTTAGCAGTCTGGGGGCAAAGTGTCTTCTGCGCTGGAATCGAGCGAGCGGCCGGCGGGAAAGTCATTTACCACAGAGGACACAGAGAACCACAGGGGAGACCACTCAGGGATTGAAGAGAGCAGGCATGAAAAGGCCCGGTTGCCCGGGCCTGGAATTGGAATCGGAATGTGGCTTGCCTAGCGTGCAATCGGAGGGGCCGAGTTTCTCTCGGCAATCACCTTCTTCGCGTTGTCCGCGAGCGCGCGCGCTTGCGGCATCAACTCCAGGGCCTTGATCACATCGGGATCGGTTTCGGCGCGCACCTTCAGTCCTTCTTCCTGGCCGAAAGCATCCACAAAGAGTTCGCTCTTGATGTTGGTGCGCAGCCAATCGTTGTTCTCGATCATCTCGCCTTCGGTATAAGAAAGTTTTTCTTCGTCGAGGAACTTGCGGAAATCGAGGAGCAGCGCATCGTCCACCTCGAAGCTCTCGGCGATCTTGTGATTGATGGCGTAACGCTTGGCGAAGTTAAACAAAGCGTAATGCATCAGCAGCTCATCTTGAAACTTGGTGGATTTGTAGGGCGGCAGTTTCACGTCCGGGGTAATGCCGCCGCCGCCATAGACGGTGCGTCCGCCATCGGTGAGCTTGACTTCGTGGTTGGAGTTGGTGTCTTCGCCCTCGCGGTTATAGTAATAATCGTAGAGGGAAAGATTGGAGTAATCGCGCTGGATGAGGCGTCCGCTGGGGGTGTAGTACTTGGCGGTGGTGAGGGCGAGGCCGGTATTTTCGGTGAGGGGATATACGGTTTGCACCAGGCCTTTGCCGAAGGTCACTTCGCCGACGATGAGGCCGCGATCGTGATCCTGGATGGCGCCGGCGACGATTTCGGCGGCGGAAGCGGTGCCGCGATTGACCAGGACGACCAGCGGATACTCCCTGCCACCGTTGCCGTGGGCGGCTGTGTAGCGCTTTTCTGGCGACGAGCGGCCGCGGTGGGAGACGATCAACTGTCCCTTCTTGAGGAATTTGTCGGCGACGCCGACGCCTTCGCTCAAGAGCCCTCCGGGATTCTGGCGCAGATCGAGAACCAGGCCTTTGAGATCGCCCATCTGGTCGAGAGCATCGGCGACTTCATGCTCGGTGGTTTCCTGGAATCCGGAGACGTGCATGTAGCCGATGCCGGGCTTGATCATGAAATGGAGATCCACGCTGTAGCGGGGAATCTCGTCGCGGACGACGGCGAATTCGAGCGGATGGTCGGAGCCCTCGCGCAACATGGTAATGCGGACGGTGGTGCCCTTCGGCCCCTTGAGCAGATCGGCCACGTCGGAACTGCTCATGTTGTCGGTGGACTTGCCGTCGATGGCGGCGATAATGTCGCCCGGGTGGATGCCGGCGCGATAGGCGGGGGTGCCGACGAAGGGGGCGACGACGATGATCTTATTATTGCGCGGGACGATGGTCATGCCCACGCCGTAATACTTGCCGCGCTGCTCTTCGCGGAGCGCGGAATAGGATTTCGGGTCGAAGAAGTTCGAATGCGGATCGAGCTGGTGCAACATGCTCGGGATGGCGCCGTTATAGATCGCCTTGTCGGCATTCACCGGGTCGGCATAGTTCTGCTCGATCGTGTCATAGACATCGGTGAATTGCTTCACGCTGTCGCGGACGTCGGAATCGCTGCTGGGCATGGTTGCCGGGCTGATGCGTTGTGCGAACAGCATTCCCAGCAGGCCAAACGCAGCAAGAACGAAGACAATCAGGAAGAGAGAACGGCGAAAACTACCGGCCATGTGTCGAAATCCTCGGGCGGGAACGTGGAGGGACCCAGCCACCCCATCTGAGCGCAGTATAACACGCAAAAGCGCCTGTTTCCTTAGATGCAAACGGGCGCGGGGGGTTACTGCGGGGCGACATCTTTTGGGGCTGCGGAGGGAAGACTTTCCCAATCAACCTACGCTTGTCGGTGGGCCGGAGGCGACGACAGCCTGGAGTTAAGAGCTGCGGCCCCGGAAATATTCGAGGATGGCTTCGGCTTGAGATTTGGTTACGACTGCCGAGAGCGCGGCCCGGTCCGCTTGCTTTACGGCGTGCAGGCTGCCGAAATGTTCCAGCAGGCGGCGGGTGGTGGATTCGCCGATGCCGGGAATTTCGCGCAACTCGGTGGCGCGGTCGCGGATCTGGCGGCGCTTGCGATGGAAGGTCACGGCGAAGCGATGGGCTTCGTCGCGTACCATCTGCACCAGATGTAAGACGGGAGAATGATGGTCGATCGCCACGGGATCGTCCTCCTGTCCATTGACGTAAATAATCTCTTCGCGCTTGGCGATGGCGGCCAGCGGTTGATTGATAATTTCCAAAGCTCCAAGCGATTGAGCGGCGGCATGGAGTTGTCCGAGGCCACCGTCGACCAGCACCAGGCTGGGCATGGGCTTTTTTCCCTCCAGCAATCGCTTATAACGGCGCGAGACCACTTCGCGCATGGAGGCGAAATCGTCCACGCCTTCGACGGTCTTGACGATGAACTTGCGGTAATCCGATTTTTTCATCTTGCCGTCTTCCCACACCACCATCGAGGCCACGGTTTCCGCTCCCTGAATGTGGCTGATATCGAAACACTCGATGCGCCTCGGCAGCTCGGGCAGGGCGAGCGCGTCTTGCAGGGCCTCTTGCATGGCGCGCGCATTCGGCTTCAGGACGCGGAAACGCTGGTCGTAGGACTGCCTGGCGTTGGCGCCGGCCAGATCGATCAGCGCGCGCTTTTCTCCGCGCTGCGCGACGGTGATGTGGACGCGGGTGGCGCGCCCGCCCCTTCGGCTTCGCTCAGGGCAAGCCTCGCCGGCCAGTTGCTCACTTAGGGCTTCTTCCAGTTCTTCGCGGTCTTCGAAATCTACGGGAACGTAGATGTTGCGCGGGACATAAGGCTGGGCGAGATAGAGCTGCTTGACCAGGGCGGAGAAAAATTCGCCGGGATGGAAAGGGTCGGCGGTGGGACGGGCGTGGGCGCCCGTCTCTCCATTGTCTTGTTCGCTTTGTTGCGATGCGAACTCGGGAAGATCTTCCCAGAAAAATTCGCGGCGATCGAGGACTTTTCCTCCACGCATGTGGAAGAGGTTCAGGGCGAGCATTTGGTTCTCGTAGTGAAAGCCGAAGACGTCGGCGTCGTCGCCTTCGGCGGCGGCGATGCGCTGTTTCTCTTGTAATTGCTCGACGGTGGAGATGAGGTCACGATAGCGGGCGGCGCGCTCGAACTCCTGTGCCGCGGCGGCTTGGGACATGCGCTCGCGCAAGGATTTCCCGAGGTCGGTTTGGCGGCCTTCGAGAAAGAGTTTCACATCGCGCACGGCTTCGGCGTAGATCTCGGGCGTGGTCAGGCGCTCCACGCAGGGGCCGAGGCAGCGCTTGATGTAGTACTGCAAGCAGGGACGCGGATGGAAGCGCGTCAAGTCCACTTTGCACGATGGAATGAGGAAGTGGCGATGGATCAAATCGACGATGCGATAGGCGAGGTTGGCGGGGAAGTAGGGGCCGAAGTAGGCGCTGCCGTCCTTGCGCAGGCGGCGAGTTACGAAGACACGCGGAAATCGCTCGGCGAGGGTGAGCTTCACGTAAGGGTAAGTCTTGTCGTCGCGGAGCAGGATGTTGAAGCGCGGCTTCTTCTGCTTGATTAAGTGATTTTCCAGGGCGAGAGCTTCCTTGTTATTGGCGACGACAATGTAATCGACGTCGACGGCCTCGCGTACGAGCGTGCCGGTCTTCGCGTCCTCCCAGCGGCCTTCGTGAAAATAGGAAGAGACGCGCGCGCGCAGGTTGTTGGCCTTGCCGACGTAGACGATCTCGCCTTCGGCGTTCTTATAGAGATAAACGCCGGGAGAAGCGGGCAGGGAGCGGATTTTGGCGGGAAGATCCATTCACGACCCCGGATTCAGTCTAGCGTTTCTATCGGTTGTAACCCGCATGGCGAACAGAAGCGCGATTGCGAGGAAGAAGATCGTCCAAGCCTGGTGAGGCATGACAAAGGCATTCCACCACCAGCGGTGTTGTAGGGTGGCAAAGTGGCCGACGTGCTGGAGTTGTTCGAGCGCCGAACCGCCGGGCACGAGAAAGACAGCCAAGAAGAGCAGCGTTGCTCTGGCGAGACTGCGCGCAGGCCCAGCCAGAGCGGTGAAGCTCCAGGCCAGGGGAAGAATGAGAAGGGAGGCGTCGTACAGCCGGTGATACATGGGCATAAGGCTGAGGACGGCGAGGGCGCTTAAGGCCAGAAGGTCGTCGAATTGGAATCCTCGGCGGCGGAACAGAAACAGCCACATCAGGCCCATGGTTGCGGCGAGCGAAAGCGCGAGCAGGTTCGCCAAGTCGCGGTTGCCGAGAATTGCGTAGGTCACGACTTGCAGATTGATGAGACCAAAACGAAGGGGATCCTTCTCGGTGAAATCGCCCAAGCTGCCAAAAGAAAACAGCACTCGATTATCGTAGAGGTAATTTTGGATCCAGGGCGTTCGACTCGTGGCGAGGCGGAAAACGGCCAAGGCGAATAGGAGCGCAACTCCCGCGCCGGCGATTGCCGAAGCGCGCCAGCGGCGGCGCAGCAGGCAGTAGAGAAGGAAGGGCAGGCCGATTTGAGGCTTGAGGCCGATGGAGAGGACAAGAAGGAATCCCGCCAGCGCGTTGTGCTGGCGGTGGGCAGCCAACATGGCGGCCACGCTAGCCGCAACGGCTACGATCACAATGCTTCCGGCTCCGAGGGCGGTGTGAAAAGGCGCGAGAGCGAGCGAAAACGCGAGAAAAACATAGGTCCGCCGAGCTCCCCAAGGGAGGTAGGCCAAGGACCGGGCCGACCCGACGGTTACGACAAAGGCCAAGAAACCGATCGCCAGCCAGACCAGGTGCGCGACGCGCCAGGGGAGAAGGGCCACGGGCGCGATCAAAAGCAACGCCGTTGGCGGATAGGCGGTTGGTATTCCTTCGTTGCGCACCAAAGAACCATCGGCAAGATGGCGAGCGAGAAAGTCAGGCGGATCGGAGCCTGGGGGCCACAGTTGCACGAGGCTTTGGGGACTGTAAGGATCCGTTCCGGAAATCCAGGCCCGGCTTTGGATGTAGGGAAAAAGGAAGTCGTTGATTGCGGTGCGGTTTGCGAATCGTACCGGGCCACGCGAGAGAAAAACGGCGCCCGCGAGCAGGACCACGACTATCAGGGCCGCGTTCGAAGCGAATCTCCATTGGCGTTCTTGGCGAGGCATGGTTTCGAGCGTCACTCATTTCGCCGCGGAAGCCGGTTTCGGCACCGAACCACCGCACTTTTCGCAGGCCGCTGGGAGACGGGGCCATCCGCGTCTCTACGGTGGCGTTACGACGTGCTCCATCCTTTTACAAACTCCACCAAACTGCGCAGGGCGATTCCGGAGGGGCCTTTGGCGATCCAGGGTTTGTTCTCCTCCACCCAGGCGGTGCCGGCGATGTCGAGGTGAATCCAGGGAGTGTCTTCCGCAAATTCCTTGAGGAACATGGCGGCGGAGACGGCGCCGCCGAAGCGTCCACCGGAGTTGACGATGTCGGCGATGTTGGATTTGAGGATCTCTTTGTAGTCGTCGTCGAGGGGAAGGCGCCACATTTTTTCACCGGCTTGCCGGTTGGCGTTGGCGAAGCGCTGGTACATCTGGTCGTCGCTCGCGAAAATTCCGGCGTTGACGTGGCCGAGGGCAACGACGACCGCGCCGGTGAGGGTGGCGGCGTCGACGAGATGAGTGCACCCGAGTTGGCGGGCGTAGCAGAGGCCGTCGGCGAGGATGAGGCGTCCTTCGGCGTCGGTGTTGATGATCTCGATCGACTTGCCGGACATGGCGATCTGCACGTCTCCGGGCTTCTGCGCCTTGCCGGAAGGCATGTTTTCGGTGGCGCAGACGATGGCGGTGACTTTCACCTTCGGTTTGAGCAGGGCAATGGCGCGCATGGCGCCCATCATGGTGGCGGCTCCGGCCATGTCGTATTTCATTTTATCCATGCCGTCGGCGGGCTTGATGGAAATGCCGCCGGTATCGAAGGTGACGCCTTTGCCGACCAGGCCGAGGTGAATGTCCTTTGCCGCGCCCTCGGGTTCATAACGCAGGACGATCAGCGCGGGCGGTTCGTCCGATCCCTGGGCCACGCCCCAGAAGGCGCCCATCTTGAGTTCTTTGATCTTGTCGGGGCCGTAGGCTTCGCAGCGCAGGCCGACTTCAGCAGCCATTCTCTTGGCGCGTTCGGCCATGATGGTGGGCGTCATGCGATTGGAGGGCTCGTTGATCAGGTCGCGGGTAAAGTTCTGCGACTCGGCGACGATGCGTCCGGCCTGCATCGCGATTTCGAGGGGCTTGGCGTCGCTTTGCGCATGGCTGGGCACAACGACAGTGATGGCGTCGATCTTCTGGTCTTTGTCCTTGTCCTGGCGATCGCTCTTGTAGTATCCGGGATCGAAGTCGCCGACGAAGGCGCCTTCGACGACGGCGCGCACGGCCTCATGATAGGGGATTCCGGCAGCCGCTCCGTCCTCTGGAAGAGCGAAGGCAAAGCTGTGGATGCTTTTGCTTTGCAGTGTTCGCACGGCTGCGCCGGCGAGTTGGCGCAATTCCGCGGCGGAGAACTTCATGGCCTTGCCGCCGCCAACCAGGAGCAGGCGTTTCGCCTTCAAACCCGCAGGGCGATGCAGCAGCGTGGTTTCGAAGGCCTTGCCGGAGACCTCGCCGCTCGCAATCACATCCTGGGCGGCTGCGCGCACGGCGGCGTCGCTGGACTCAAGCGAAGGGGTGGGCTTATTTTTTTCGGTGCGGTCTCGTTCGGTGCGATTCTTGTCATTGTCATTGCCATTGCGATCCAGCACGACGACGACCAGGCAATCGGTTTCCAGTTGAGACGGGACGGAGAAAGAAAGGATGGTATTCATGATGGTCTGGCACCAGTATCCACGGTGAGAGGGGGAGCGCGCAACTCAGCGAAGTTAGAAACACGGGGACTTCCGCCGAGGTTCGCGCGGCGGTACGGTGGGGGCGGTTGACGTTACGCGGCGTCGTTATGCCTCTACTGGGCGGGTTTTCTTCGATAACGCCAGCCGATCATCGTCAACGCCAGGCCGGAAGCCAACAGCACCAGGGTCGGAGGCTCGGGAGCCACTGGAGGTTTGTGTTTCTTGTAGCAGCGCCCGTCGTGGCTTATATCGCCGGCGGGACAGACCCTGGGAGGAAGCGGCACTACGACAGGCACGTAGGGAAAGAAGTACCCGCCCGCGAAGAGCTTGGGCGGGGCCGGCTGGCCGACGGGCAAATCGGGCGGGGAAAGCAGGGGCCGGATGGGGAAAGCTGGCCCTAAATCCATCTGCGCCACGGGCTGGTCGAGAAGGTCTTCGTCGGGTTCTTCGCTGGAAACTTCGGGCTTCGCCGTGTCGGAAATCTGGTTGCCGCAATGAGCGCGCGCGGTGATTTTGCCGTCGGTCAGCAGCAGTTCGCCGGGGCGCAGGCGGACTTTCTTGCGCGTCCAGAAGACGCTGTTCCGAATGCGATAGGAAAGATAAACTTCGCGGGCTTCGGTGACACGGACGAGTTGGGCGTGAAGGAAATCGAAGTGGGCGAAATGCCGGCGTACCACATAGTCGCGCGCGGCCGCCGAGCGGAGGTCGTCTGAGCCCTTCACGCCTCCGGGGACGACGGAGTAAGGATAGACATCCGAAACCGGAGCGAGAAGCTTCCTGGGTTTCGCGGAGCGCGCCGCCATCCAGGCGAGATTATTGCGGACACTACCGCGCGTCCACGACGCATCGGGCAAGACCTGGGACGCATGCAAAGAGGGCAGCGGGAGATGGCGCGCCGCATTTTGCCAACAGGCGGCAGCAATCAGCGCCACGGCAACCACAGCGATCACGGTCCGCTGCATGTGCAGCCGACGCCGATACCAACTCCGCCTTCGTCGCACGGTGTTTCCAGTCGCCGGGTCGTTCACGACAGCACCTCTGCCTGGCAGTTGGGCCAGGGATCGGCAGAACGGAGAGCCTATATATAGAGCATTCGCGTATCCAAACCGCACCGGAAAACCAGCGTGGATACATGAACTTAGCGTCTAGAACCAATCATAGTACCAGAATTGCGCAAAAGATTTCGTCCAAAGTGATAGTCGGACCACTTCGCTTCCCAATCTGGAACGTGCCCTGCGCAGCGATGGCAGCAGCCGTCGGTGCTCGACATGGGCGGGCGAGGCCACCCGTCTCCGTAGAAACGAGGCACAGCGGCGGTGAATAACTTGAGAAGGTTAAGACGAACTTCTCCACTGGAGTCCTTGCTGAGATCGCCAGGTCAGGCGTGTAGTGGGCCCGGTGGGATAGCCAGACGATTGGTGCACACGACGCGTTGCAATCGGCGCCGTCGGGGACAAGCCCGAATCGAAGAGGTTTGGCGTCTCGTAGTAGTGCTGGTCCGGAACATTGTCGATTGCCAAGTTCCGCTTCAGTCCACGGCGCTTGAAGATATGGTGGAGCTAGTCGGGCTCGAACCGACGACCTCATCGTTGCGAACGATGCGCTCTCCCAACTGAGCTATAGCCCCACGGAGTGGCGGGTTTGCGTTTTTAATTTTAGCAGCCGGCGCTGGTTTCGACTATAGGCGAGGTTGTGCAGGCGTGATCGGTGTCGGCCTGTAACGGTTAGATTTGATTCTCCAAGCGCCGAAGGGATGAAATCGAAGGCTATAATTTAGTTGTGAACTCATCAATCGTAAAACAAGTGGCGTCCGCGGACTTTCCGACGCGCTGGGGACATTTCCTGATTCACGGGTTCGCGACCCGGGCATCGGCATCGGGCGACGGCGCCAAGACGGAAGAAGCGGTGGCGCTGGTGATGGGCGAAGTACACTCCGGCTCGCCGTTGGTGCGAATCCACTCGCAGTGCCTGACGGGCGATGTATTTGGGTCGCTGCGCTGCGATTGCCGGCAGCAACTGGAAATGTCGCTCTCGATGATCGCCCACGCGGGGGCGGGCGTGCTGATCTACGAACAGCAGGAGGGCCGCGGCATTGGGCTGATGGCGAAGCTGCAGGCCTACGCGCTCCAGGACAGCGGGCTGGACACGGTGGAAGCGAACGAGCGCCTCGGGTTCAGGGCCGACCACCGTGAGTTCCTGATGCCGGTCGAAATCCTGAAGGCACTGGACATTCAGCGAGTGCGCCTGCTCTCGAACAATCCCGACAAAGTCGCTGCGCTCGAACGGGCCGGGATTCAGGTGACCGAGCGCGTGCCCTGCGAGGTCGCGCCCACCGAGCATACGGAAGAATATTTGCGGACGAAGCAGGAAAAGCTGGGGCATTTGTTTAGCGATCGCAAGGGGCAGAATTAGGGAGCCTCGGAGTAAGTCTCCTGTGGATCTCTGTGTCCCCTGTGCCCTCTGTGGTTTTCCGCTCTTCGTCGAACGCTTAGAGCGGCGCCAGCATTGCCATAACCCGTCCGTGTAGGGCGGACACTTTTGTCCGCCCAGCCGAGCGAAGCTCGGCATTTGTCGGGCGGGCCCAGCAACTCTGGATTCGTTCGAGCCCCTGTGGTCGCAGGTTCACGGCAGATTAAGTTTTTCCGCAGCCTGTGAGCATACAAATGCAATCTCGACTGTCAAAAATTGACTTCCGACATTACGCCCTTGTCAGACGTACTCTGCGAGCTTCGCCCTCGTTATTGCACCGTGAGCAAGAACGTGGTGGTGTGCTGCAGTGACCCGGACGTCGCGGTCACCATGACCGTCGTGGGAGGAGTCGATGTCCCTCCGCTGCCGCACCCAGTCCCAGCCAGCAGTCCCAACGCGCATACGCCCACCGCCACCAGCAGTTGCGCGCGACGCCGCTTCTTCCACCCCATGCAGCACAGCGCAACCGCCAGCGCCGTCCCCGGAAACAGCGGGCGAGAGTTGCGCCGGGCGACGTTCGCAGTCGCTGAGGTTGTCGAAACCGTAAGCGTTGTAGTGGTCGTCCCCGGTGGTGTTACGCTTGTCGGGGAAAATTCGCACGTCGCGCCGGATGGCAGTCCCGCACAACTAAACGAAACCGCCGAGTCAAACCCGTTCACCGGCGTGACCGTTACCGTGGTTGTCCCCGGGTGTCCAGATGAGATGGTGACTGATGCCGGAGACGCCGCGACGGAGAAATCCGCCAGCGGCAGGTTGATGGTATAAGTGGCCGAAGCGACCGCGCTATTGCTGTAGCCCGCTGCCACCGCGATGGCCTGGATGGTCTCCGAAGTCGACACCGTGAAGGCGCCGGTATAAAGCGTCGAGCCGGTCGTCGGAGTTGTGCCGTCGTTGGTGTAGTAAATCGCCGCTCCCGCAGTTGTGTCGGTAATGGTCACCATTTGCGCCGACGTGTATGTGCCAGCTGCTGGCGAGATGACCGGCGTCGCAGCAGCAGTCAAAGGCAAAGTCTCTGTTCCTGTGACAGTAATCATCTGCGTTGTAGTAGTAGCGTTCAGAGTGTTAGTGGTTATTGTTACGCTCTCACTCAGCGGAAGGGACGCGCTGCCGCCGAGCGGTTCATCGGGCGTGAAGTCAATGGTCAATGTGCAGGTGGCCCCAGCAGCCAGCTGCGTACTCGCGGTGCAATCGCTCGTGATCCCGGGTGCCTCAGGGAAGTCGGCAGGATAGCTCACCGCCGAAAACTTTAACTCCGCATTGCCGATGTTAGAAACCACAACTGTTTGTGGGCTGTCGCTGCTCGTCAAGCCCAAAGGCGTCGCCGCGAAGCTCAGGCTCGGCGGATCCGCGAAATCTTCCTTCAATGCTCGGCTATTGTAGGAATCGGCGATGTAGACGTTGCCGCTCCCATCCACAGCAACCCCATATGGCTGATTGAGCCCACTCGTTGGTATCGTGCTCTGCGTGTAGCCGTCCGCCGTCGCCGTCTCCTTGAACATCTGGCCATTGTCGTTACTGTCGATAAAGGCGATATAGACGCTGCCGCTCCCGTCAACAGCGACCCCAAACGGTACGCCATCGTTCTCGTTACTGATAGGAATCATGCTCTGGGTATATCCGCTCGCCGATGGTGTCAACTTCACGATCCAGCCATTAATTTCGTTGACGATGGCATAGACGTTGCCAGCCCCATCCACCGCGACACCTGCGCCGCTCGACCAGCCGGTGGGGATTATGCTCTGGGTGTAGCTACCTGCGTTCAGCGTCTCTTCGTACAGGACACCTGCGGAACCGGCGATATAGACGTTGCCGCTCCCATCCACCGCGACTCCAATAGGGGCCGTCCCGTCAATGACCGCGAAGCTGGCGACGGTGCTCTCGGAGTAACTACCCGCCGACGGCGTCTCTTTCAATACCCTGAAATTGTCCGTATCGGTGACGTAGATGTTCCCGGCCCCATCCACGGCAACCCCATAGGGGCCACCCATGGTACTGGTCGGCACCACGCTCTGGATGTAGCTGTCCCCCGACAACGTCTCCTTCAATAACTGGGCCTGTCCATCGCCGAAGCGATCATAATCCGTAATGTAGACGATACCGTCCCCATCCACCGCAACCCCACTAGTCCAGAATATTCCCAGTTCAGGCGAAAAACTTGCAACCGTACTTTGCACTCCGTTGGACACAAAGGTCGTCTGCGGCCCTTGTCCCATGCCCTGCAGATAAGCGGTAGCGATCACCGCACCGTTCTCGTCCGCCAGCACTACCGCGCCATAGCGAGCTCCCGCGTACTTCGGTGCAAACGTCACATTCACCGTGCAGGTAGCGTTGGCGACATACGCGTCGCCGACCGTGCATGTTCCTCCGTTGGCATTTGTGAAGTCCAGATTCGGCGCTCCCTGCGTGACCACCGCGATGCTTCCCAGCGTCGCTGCGTTGGGGATGGTGACGGTCACTATAGCCGCCGTGCTGCTGCCGATATTGACCTCGCCGAAATTCGTCTGCGCCGCGACGCTCAGTGGCCAAGCCGCTACCATCAGCCCTACTGCAAAAACCAGGGTTCGGACACAAGAGAACCGGCAAGCGCCGGCCCACCCCAGGGATGAGAAAAACAAAGGAATACTGCGAAACATGATTTCCGCCTCTCGCCGAGCATTATATATCGCAGTCCTTCGCAGCCATGCTGGGCTAGGAAGACTGTGTGACATCTTGTTTTCGGGCAATCCATCGAGCGAAACATCGCAAGATCCAGCCCCGCAGGGGCAGCCTAACTTAGCCCACTGCTTCAGCGGTGGGAAAAATGAGGAAAATCATCCAAGTCCCGTAGCAGCCTGTGGTGAAAGTCTGATTCGTATCAGGGCACGCCTCTAGGCGCTGGTTTTGGGCGCGGGACTTTTACCACGGGCTGGTAGGGACGACCAAGTTCCCGCACAGTCTCTTTCGAGACTGTGTGAGAACTACGATTTCAGAGTCGCGGTGGCATGAGCCTCGCGGTTTTCGGCCGCGAAGCGCTGCAAGAATGCAGCCCTCGGCGTAAGCCGTGGGTAGACTTCGCCCCTCAATCCCGCAGCAGACTATTTAACTTCTCCCGGTTCTTCACGGGCAGGTTGCGCAGGGCGGAATGCGCCAGGGCCAGATAGACTCCACGGGCGCGGGGATGCTTCTTCAGCGTGGCGAGGTGTTTGGCGACGGTCTCGGCGTCTCCACGGACGAGCGGACCGCTGAAAGACCGGGCCGGGCCTAGCGAAGAGTAGTTCGCCAAAGTCTGATGAATGATGGGCAGGCTCTTGCGGCGCGCATCGTCACGCGGGATGCCGGCGGCGCTGGCCGCTTCTTCGAGCGTCACGAGGAACGCCAGCAAGAGCGGCGAAGTCATCGTGGCCCAGGCGTGGTAGGCGGCTTTGCGCTTTGCGGGCAAAGGGAAACTCGCGCCGCCCAATTGGCGGACGATGTGGCGTGCCACTCGCGTGGCCGCGTTATCGCCCTCGATGGCGAAAGGCACACCCTGCAAAGAAGGACGCGATCCCGCAACGAAGGTCATCAGCGGATGCACGGACGCGACCGCCAGGCCTGCCTTATGCAAAGGACCGAGTTCGCGGCCAGGCAGCGCTCCGCTGGAGTGGAAGGCGAAGAGGGTTTTGTTTTTCTTGTTAGCTGCCGTGGGTGCCGCGAGACGATCCGCCAAAGCCGAGGCCGCACGGCGAATCTCACGGTCGGGGACCGAGAACCAGAGCAAAGTGGCGTCGAGAGCGGCGGAATCCGCAGTAACTGCGCGTGCGCCGACGAGCGCGGCAAGCGCGCGCGCCTTGCGGAGAGACGGCGGCGAATGGCGCGCGACGATCTCGGAAATTTTGAAGCCGGCACGATGCAGCGCCACGGCCAACGAGGCTGCGAGGCTGCCCGCCCCGACGATGGCGACGCTAGGCTCTTTGGTCAGTACCTTCTTGGGTGTTGTTTTTCGAGTCATTGATGTTTGGGCAGACGATTTTCGGCTCACCGGCGCAGCATACCTTAATATTGGTGTTATGGCGAAATCGAAAGGAACAAAATCGAAGCAGGCCCGGGTGCTTTCTTC
This sequence comes from Terriglobales bacterium, assembly GCA_049519955.1. Classification (GTDB taxonomy): domain Bacteria; phylum Acidobacteriota; class Terriglobia; order Terriglobales; family Acidobacteriaceae; genus Acidiflorens. The sequence goes on along the minus strand of JBEKQG010000023.1, from coordinate 11,024 downwards.
GCGGGTCAGTTACCGTGGGCCGGTGTTCAGCGTCACCACGGATGAAGTGGAAGAGCCCGGAGGCGTGCGGGCGCGGCGCGACGTAATACGGCATTCGGGGTCCATCGTAGTGCTGGCTGTGGAGGATGCGGCGAGGGCCAATGCGCCGAAGGCAGGGCGCAAGGGCGGGCTGCGCATTTTGCTGGAACGGCAGTACCGGCACGCGGCGCAGGCGATGATGTGGGAGTTGCCCGCCGGGCGCATCGACGACGGCGAAACGGCGCTCACCGCCGCCAAGCGCGAGTTGCTGGAAGAAACCGGCTACTCCGCGCGGCAGTGGAAGCGGGTATTGCATTTCTACGTAAGCCCGGGTTTCCTCGACGAAACCATGACCATCTACCTGGCGCGGGGGCTGGAGGTAGGTGCAGCCCAGCCCGAGGCCGACGAAAGGATCGCGGTCAGATTTTTCAGTTTGCCGGAGGCAAAGGCGATGGCGCTCCAGGGGCGCATCCGAGATGCCAAGACCATCTGCGGCATTCTGTGGCTGGCGCAGATGGCGCGACTCGTGCGGTAGACGGGAATCTCGCTGTGTCGGCGGAGACAGGCAAACCCTGTCTCTCGGAAGGAAGAGGCGGGCTGTGCCGGTCTGTCCCTGGTTGAGTGCCCTGCCCACTAACTAAGATGTGTGACGCCAAGCCTTGACAGCGCCCGATTTGAGCAGCACAATTCCTAACACATTTTTGCGGGGCCCCGGAATCGCGCCTTTTCGGGGCGAATCCGCAAGAGAAGAGGGGGCGCACGTGGAACGATTGAAAGGCACGGTCAAGTGGTTCAACAACGCCAAGGGATACGGCTTCCTTGGCCGCGACGATGGACCGGATGTATTCATTCACTACAGCTCCATCACCACCGAGGGCTACAAGAGCTTGCAAGAGGGCGATAAGGTGGAGTTCGAAATCGTCCAGGGACAAAAAGGGCCGCAAGCGGCCAATGTAACCAAGGCCTCCTGAGCGGAGGCCGCTTAACTGAGGCCGGTTTTTCCGGACCGAGCTGTGCTGTTAACGACGCCCGCGCCGAGTGTGTTCTCCGGCGCCCGCCGACTCCCTGTTGCGCCGCGTCTTCCGCGTTACAATCTTCTCTCGGGCAAACAACTCCAAATGGACAATAAGGCGATTGCCGGGATTTTCTACGAGACTGCCGATCTGCTGGAGATCGATGGGCAGGACTCGTTTCGCGTGCGCTCCTATCGCAACGCGGCGCAGGCCATTGAGGCGCTGCCGCAACAAGTCTCCGACTTGATGCAGGAGCCGAAGAAACTTCTCGAAGTGCCTGGTATCGGCAAAGGGATGCTGGCGAATCTGCAGATGCTGTTCAAGGATGGCGCGATCGAAGCGCACAACGAGCTGCTGAAAAAATACGGGCCTTCAATGCTCGAACTGCTGAAGGTCCAAGGGCTCGGGCCGAAGACGATTGCGTTGATTTGGAGCGCGTATCAGGTCAGCGACCTGGAGGGCGTGGAAAAACTGGCGCGCGCAGGCAAGATCCGCACGCTGCCGCGCATGGGTGAGAAGCACGAGCAGAAACTGCTTAAGGCGATTGAAGATTATCGGCGCATGGCGGGACGATTCCTGATCGACACGGCGGAAGAGCTGGCGGAGAAACTGGCGAAGTATCTGCTGGCTGCGCCAGCGGGCGATCTGCGTGTCGAAAGAGTTACGCCAGCCGGATCGCTGCGGCGCGGACGCGAAACCGTCGGCGACCTCGACATCCTGGTTACGGGCAAGGGCTGCATGGAGGCGGAGGCGCGGCAGAGGATCGTTGCACATTTGCTGCGCTTTCCTGGCGTGATGGACGTGATCGCGCAAGGGGAGAACAAGGTCAGCTTCCGCCACCGCAACGGAATGCAGGTGGACGTCCGGCTGCTGGCTCCGGAATCGTTCGGCGCGGCGCTGCAATATTTCACCGGTTCGAAAGCGCACAACGTGGCGTTGCGGCAGCGCGCGCTCAAGATGGGCTTCACGCTCAACGAATACAGCCTATCGAGGGTCGAAGACGAGAAGGTGGTGGCGCGCAAGACGGAAGAGGAAATTTACGGCAAGCTGGGGCTTGAGTTCATCCCTCCGGAACTGCGCGAGAATCTGGGAGAGATCGAAGCCGCCGCGGCACACGCTTTGCCCGTGCTGATCGAGTTGTCCGACATTCGCGGCGACACGCACATGCACACGGTGGCGACCGACGGCCGCAATACGATTGAAGAAATGGCCGAAGCGGCGCGGGCGCGCGGCTACGAGTACATGGCCATCACCGACCACTCGAAAAATCTCGCCATGGCCAACGGTCTCACCGACGAACGGGCGCTGGCGCATATTGAAGCGATTCGGGCGGTCGATAAGACGATGAAGGGCATCCGCATTTTCGCGGGGATTGAAGTCGATATTCTGGGCGACGGCTCGCTCGATCTCTCCGATTCGGTGCTCGAACAGATGGACATCGTGATCGCTAGCGTGCACTCGCACTTCAACCAGGACCGCGCCACGATGACGGAGCGGCTGCTCAAGGCGGTTGCCAATCCCAATACCTCGATGATTGGGCATCCCACGGGAAGGCTGCTGCTACGGCGCGAGCCCTACCAGTTCGATCTCGATGCGGTACTGAAAGCGGCGGCGAAGCACAGAGTCGCGATGGAGTTGAACGCTTATCCGGACCGGCTGGATCTCAACGATGTGCATCTGCGGCTGGCGAAACAGCACGGCGTGAGGATCGTCATCAATACGGATTCGCACCACATTTCACACATGGAGAAGATGCGCTATGGAGTTACCCAAGCCCGGCGCGCCTGGCTTGGCAAGGGCGATGTGCTGAACACGCTGCCTGCGAAGGAATTTGCTCGGGCGATGAAGCACGGGTGGTAGGATCAGCCGTCAGGTGGCAGCGGAACCTCGATGCTCCCTCCCCCTGTATGGCGGTATATTGGAATCATGGACTTAGAGAGAGTTTCCCGCCAAAGTCTTCAAGAATAATGGCTTATAAGTAAAGTCTTCAAAAATAAGGACTTACGAGACGGATTGAAAACTCGGTCGTCCCTCCGGGACTTGGATCGATTTACCCACTTTTCCCACCTCTGAAGCAGTGGGCTAAGCTGGATCGCCCCTCCGGGGCTGGATTCTCAGGCGCTTCGTTCCACTTGGTAGCTCGAAAACAGATTATCATGCAGTCTCTTATGGGCAGTTCGCAGGTTCCAGAAAACCTCGGTACCTGCTCCCCCCTATATGCCGGTATATTGGAATCATTGACTTAGAGATAATTTCCCGCCAAAGTCTTCAAGAATAAAGACTTAGAGGTAAAGTCTTCAAGAATAAAGAGTTACGAGATCCATCCGCTTCGCTCAGGATTTCGGCAGCGGGCTCCCGCTCCTCCACCCCGTCACGCAAAAGCGCGTGCCGGGGACCCCGGCTTCGCTCTCGCCCGCTAATCGCCTCAAGTTAGCTTTGTTGACGGACAATTCGACGCGTTCTCACGGGCGCCTGCTACTAAGAATCAATCACTTAGCAGGGGTGATTTTGCGCTTGTCGCCGGTTTCTTTTCAAAGTCTTCAAAGGAATGGGGTTATTCGCAAGACACGCGATATGCGGGTCGAAGACGTGTGCCGATGCAACCATCATCGATTACGACTCGGATTACGGCTCGGATCAATTTTCAAAGAGCGGGTGGCGCTCAGGCAAAACTTTGTTTGCTATGGATCTATTTTAACAGGGGAGTCAAGGGCGCTTCTTGTTCCGATAGCAAGGTTGCCAAGCTACACGCCGCCTTTGCACGCGGTTGTTCGTCCCAGATTAGCGCCCAAAGGACGGGCGCGAACCTGGGGCACCGTGCCTGTTGTTCGGCAAACCTGGGGGGAGTATGCTGGTGCGTCCAGCGGTCGGCCACATTTATGGCACAACTTCGCAAGGTGCTGTTGGCAATCGGCAAAGTGTTTTTGACAATTGTTTTGGGATTTCTTGCCTTTATTGTTGCATCTTCTGCCACCGCGTTTTTATTTGGCGGTCTTCATGGACTTTTCGGCTGGCCTGTGCCTGCATTTGGAACGCAGAACCTAGTCTTGCTTGCGGTGTTTGTGGTTGTCTACTTGGTTTACAGGGAAGGGCGAAAGCAAAAAAGATGACGACGACCCCGAGATTGTTGTTGCTGGACACAAGCGACAGCACGCGGCTGCTTTAGTGGCATCCAAAAAAGGCGCGGTTACGGATACCAAAATGAAGCTTGGCGCAATCCTGATCGTGCTAGCCGCCGCTTAGGCCGCCTACCGCTGGCTAAGGAGGCTGTGCTATGTCGTTCCACAACTGGCTTGAACTGGCCTTTGTTGTCTGGGGCTTTGTCGCCACGATCCTTGTGATTGCAGAGCGAATTTATCGGGACAAATCTCCAGGCGCACGAGCGATCCAATACGCTGTGGCTGTCAACATTCTTCCCTTAGTTGGATTCCTCGCGCTTGAATGTAAACTCAGCAGTGAGGGAGTTGGCACGATTCTCGGTGTGATTATCGGTTATACGCTCCCCGGAGTGCTGAAGCATGGTCCTTGGGGCGGATCGAAATCGAAACCGAGCTCAACCATTAAGGCAGGTTGACGCTGGGTCCCCTAGGTTTGCTCCGGTCCATTGGGCGCTAACCTTAACGGATGTTCTCATGCCACGCCCATGCTTCCAGCAAATCCTCATTCGCCTCTGGTATCCAAACAGCCGGGAGAGTCACTGTCTCTTAAACAGGCCCGCCCTGACCTGCTCCCAAGGGATGACGGCGGAAGGATTTTGCTCATGCCGAGCGATGCGGTAATCAAGCTCCGCCCGTTGCGCATCCGTCAGCGATACTGCGTCCGCTTCCAAGCTTTCCCAGACCGTATCCAGCAGTTCGGCCTTCTCCGCAGCGGAGAGGCTGTTGATCTGGTTTCGCAAATCGCTCATACGCCTATAACCCTAGCGCGGTTTCTTCGCACTGGCAAGCACATCGCGAGTGACTCGATGCGTCCTCATTGATGCCCGACGGACATCGCAGGTTAGCGCCCGAAGGACGGGCGTGAACCCTTCGACAAGCTCAGGGCTGGCTCTGGGGCACCGTGCTTATTTTGCGAGGGATTCACCAACCTCTGCTAGCATTTGGAAGAGGGCCGGGGAATATCCATTGAGAATCAGTCTAGAGCTGGTCCCACAAATACATTCCCGGGCAGGCTGTTAGGCCCTCAGGGGCTAAGGCCCGTATTTTTGTTGGACCTGAACGGCGCGGCTGAAGAGGATGCGGAAAAACTCAATATTTAACATCCAGCCCCTAAAGGGGCGGTTGGTTTCGAAGGACTTGTGGTATCGCTAAAGCGATACCCTGATACGAAACCGGAGTTTTTCCGCGGCGTATGAAGCCGTGCCCTACCCAAAATCGTTTATGAAGCCAATTGCGTCAGTGCTGGATAGGAACGGGTAAAGAAATTTAGGGCTTTGAGGAGTCATGAGCTGCGACCGGCGCCGTCAAAAGACGGGCCGCGGGCAGCCGGAAATCGCATGGTCAACAAGAGAGTGGTCATCATTGGAGGTGGGCCGACGGGGCTGGGCGCGGCCTATCGGCTGCACGAACTCGGGTACGAGAACTGGGTGCTCTACGAAAAATCCGATGACGTGGGCGGCCACTCGACCTCGCATGTGGACGCGCAGGGATTTGTGTGGGATGAGGGCGGACACGTTATTTTTTCGCATTATCCCTATTTCGACAAAGTGATCGACGACATGCTGGGGAAGGACACGCACGAGTGCATCCGCGAGAGCTGGGTGTACTTGAAAGATGCGTGCGTGCCGTATCCGTTTCAGAACAACCTGCGGTACTTGCCGAAGGCGGAGCAAATCAGGTGCCTGCTGGGCGCGGCCCAGGCTGCGGCGAGCAGCAGCGGCGAGGCGGCGAACTTCCGGGAGTGGACGCTGAACACGTTTGGCGAGGGCATCGCCGAGACTTTCATGTTTCCCTACAACTCGAAAGTCTGGACCACGCCGCTGGAGCGCATGTCGAAGGGATGGATCGCCGAGCGCGTGTCGGTGGTGGATTTCAAGCGCCTGCTGGAAAATGTGCTCTACGAAAAAGACGATGTGGCCTGGGGACCGAACAACAAGTTCCGGTTCCCGCTGCACGGGGGTACGGGGGAAATCTACCGGCGCATGGCGCGGCGGTTTCCGGGCAAGGTGCGGACGGGAAAACAGCTTGCCGAGGTGGACACGGCACAGAGGAAGGTTTCCTTTACCGATGGCACTGGCGACAGTTACGACACGCTGATCTCCACCGCGCCGCTCGATTTGCTGGCGGGAATGTTGAAGCCCGCGGATGCGCGCCTGCGAGAGGCGGCGGCGTTGCTCGAGCACAACGATCTATTGGTGCTGGGGATTGGACTGCGAAAGAAGATCGAGACCGGCAAATGCTGGGTGTATTTCGCGGACCCGGAAATGCCGTGCTACCGGGCGACGTTTTTCTCGCATTACTCGCCCTTCAACGTGCCCAACGGCGACACGGAACAGTACAGTTCGCTGATGTGCGAGATGTCGATCCCGGTGGGACAAACGGTGACGCTGGATGTGGAGCGCGCGTATGAACAGATGCTCGACGGGTTGGTGCGTGCGAAGATACTCGACGAAGGGGACCGCGCGCGGGTCGTCTCGCGCTACCACCGCCTGGTGAGGTATTCGTATCCGATCCCGACGCTCGGCCGCGATGGCGCGCTGGCCATTCTGCAGCCGGCGCTGGCGCATCAAGGCATTTACTCCCGAGGACGCTTTGGCGCGTGGCGCTACGAAATCGGGAACATGGACCATTCGGTTATGATGGGGGTGGAAGTGGCCGATCACGTCGTAAGCGGAGGGAAGGAACTGGTCTTTTATAGCTTGTGATGGAACCAACCATAGAACGCCAGCAGCCACAGCCAGCGCCTCGGGTGAGCGTGATCATCCCGTCGTACAACACGGCTCCGCTGATCGCCACGTGTCTGGATTCGGTATTTGCCCAGACCTTCCAGGATTTCGAGGCCATTGTGGTCAACGATGGCTCGCCCGACACGGAGGAACTGGAGAAGGTGCTGCAGCCCTACTTGGGGCGGATCGTGTACATCAAGCAGGTGAACAAGCGGGCGGCGGGCGCGAGAAACACGGCGATCGGGCGGGCGCGCGGCGAGTTTCTGGCATTCCTCGATAGCGACGACACGTGGCTGCCCAACCATCTGGAATCGCAGATGAAGCAATTCGAGGCCGATCCGGGGCTGGGCTTGGTATACGCCAACGGTGTCTTTATTGGAGGGCCTACCGGGCCGGTTGAATTCGTGGAGAAGTGTCCGACGACGGCCGAGCCTGGATTTGAGGCCATCGTGGTGGGACGGTGCCAGATCCCGATTTCGACGGTAGTGGTCCGCAAGACAGCGATCGCGAAGGCGGGAGGGTTCGACGAGAGCCTGGCCCGGTGCGACGACTGGAACATGTGGCTGCGCACGGCGTTTTATGGGGCCAGAATCGGCCGCACCCGGCAGGTACAGGCGCGCATGGCGGATGGACGGCCGGGGTCGCTCGGCGCATCGCGCGCCAAGATGGTGGAGGCGTATTGGTTGATGCTCGAGAAAGCCGACCGGGAACTGCCATTGAGCCCGGCGCAGCGCAAACTCGTGAGGGCCCAGGCGGCCAAGATCCACGCGCGGTACTTGACCGCCGAGGGAAAGGGCCATCTTTTGGCGCGCGATGTTCGCCAGGCCCGGGAACGCTTCTCCGCAGCCAACCGCTGCCACCGTTCAGTGAAATTGAGTTTCGTGCTCCTGGGGTTGAAAGTAGCGCCGAATGCGGCCAGCCGGCTGTTTGCCCGGTGGGCCGAGCGGCGGAACGACGGGGCCTCGGCAGGGGACAATTAATAATGTACGAAGGGCAGTGGGCGATGGGGGTGTGCGAGTGATCGGGTTTCTGGTGGCGGGTGTGAAACGAGCATTCGGGCTGCACCGTCCGGGGCGCAACCTCATGGTCCATCCGGACGACGTTTTCATCGTTTCCTATCCGAAGTCGGGCAACACCTGGACACGGTTTCTGGTTGCCAACTTGGTATACCCGGAAAAGAATCCCGATTTCGCGAATATCAACGACTTACTGCCCGATGTGCAAGGGATGTCGAAGCGGGACCTGGAGCGCGCAGCGCGGCCACGCATCCTCAAGAGCCACGAATATTTCGATCCCCGCTATCCGAAGGTCATCTATATCGTTCGCGATCCGCGCGACGTGGTGTTGTCGGAATACCATTTCGATATCAAACGGCGGGCCATCGCCGAGGATTACCCGCTGCCCCAGTTTGTTGCGCGGTTTGTGCGCGGCGAACTGAACCACGCTTACGGAACGTGGGGCGAAAACGTAGCGACCTGGTTTTATACTCGCCGCGGCGATGCCCGTTTTCTGCTGGTAAGGTATGAAGATCTGCAGTCGCGGGCGATGGAAGAGATGGGAAAGATTGCGAGTTTTCTGGGAGTTGCCGCGGACCGGGAGCGGCTGGCCTTCGCCATCGGGCAGAGTTCGGCGGAGCGCATGCGCGAACTCGAAAAGAAGCAGGGGCACCTGTGGTCTTCAACGCGCGAGACCCGGCAAGACAAGCCCTTTGTCCGCTCCGCCAAAGCCGGTGGCTGGAAGGCGGAATTGCCCGAGGGCAGCGTGGAGGAAATTGAATCGGCTTGGGGCGGGCTGATGCGCGAGATGGGCTATGAATTCCACTCTTCGAAAAGAACCGCGAACATCGATTCGGGATTCGCCGAAAGCCCGGTGAAGGGACTTGCCCAATGATGTACGGCGTCCAGAGCCTACTGAAGAACGCGCTCGGCCTGGATATTGCGGGGCGTACAATGGCGGTTCGGCCCGACGATACGTTCGTCGTTTCGTATCCGAGATCGGGCAACACCTGGACGCGCTTCCTGATCGCGAACCTGTTGCATCCGGAAGAGCCTGCGACTTTCGTCAACATCGGGCGACTGGTGCCCGACTCCGCGCTGCAGTCCAACCGCCTTATGCGCCGCCTCCCCAGCCCGCGGACGATCAAGAGCCATACCTATTTCGATCCCCGCTATCCGCGGGTGATTTATATCGTACGCGATCCGCGGGACGTCGTTCTGTCCGAATACGATTTGATGCGCAAGTACCGGCGCATCGAAGATGGTTATCCCATGGAGCGCTTCGTTGGGGATTTTGTGGAAGGGACCGGACCTTTAGCTGCGGCGGGCTACGGCACATGGGGAGAAAACGTGGCTAGCTGGGCGTTGGCGCGAGGTGCGCGAGCGGGATTCCTGCGGCTGAGCTACGAAGGCCTGAAAGCAAATCCGGAGCGGGAACTAAGGCGCATTGCCGAGTTCCTCGGGATCGACGCATCCCCCGAGCTGCTGCGAACCGCTCTGGACCGCAGTTCGGCCGACCGCATGCGGGAGATGGAGAAGACGCAGGACAAACTGTGGGGTTCGCCACAGTACAAGAATAAGCGCAGCGATATCCCCTTCGTCCGAACGGCAGTGGCCGGGGGATGGGAGAGCAAGCTGCGCCCTGAGCTGGTGGCGAAGATCGAAGCGGCGTGGGGGAACATCATGGCGCAGCTAGGGTATGAGCCGGTCACGCGCAAAGCGGAGAGCGAGGAGATCCCATGGGCAGTTCCAGCGGTTCCAGGGGAGCAGCGCGGATGACAGGCTTTTACGGGATTGGCTTGGTTTTCAGGAGCTTCCATCTGGAACCGGCAGTTGCAAATTTCACCCCATCTTCCGTGATTCCGGGAGTGGTGACGCCGCTCGGAGCCGAAGCGGCACGACGACGTTGATTCCCGGAACCACATCGTCAAACCACACGGGCCGCGCACGACAGCCGGTCACCGATCACTATGCGAACGTTTGAGAAAACGCAGATCCTGAAAAACGTCGGGTCCACCTGGTCGGCGCTGGCCATTAACGTTCTGGTCGGGATTTTTCTCTCTCCGTTCATCGTGCACCGGCTGGGCGACGCCGCTTTTGGGATCTGGGTCCTGATTTTCTCTGTCACCGGCTATTACGGCCTGTTCGATCTGGGAATTCGTTCGTCGATCGTACGCTACGTTTCCAAGTACACTGCGACGAACGAAACCGAGAAGCTGGCACGGCACGTCAACACGAGCCTGTCCACCTACACCGTCATAGGGTTGTTGGCGATGATTGTGACCGTCGCGCTGACGGCGTCCGTCGATCGCCTCTTCAAAATTCCTCCCGCCATGCAGACCCAGGCACGCTGGTTGATGCTGATGGCCGGAGGGTCGGTCGCGTTGGGTTTTCCCTTGGGCGTTTTCGGGGGAGTCCTCGACGGCATGCAGCGCTTCTACCTCAACAACTGGACCGGCATTCTGTCGTCGCTGGCGCGGGCCGCACTGATCGTGTATGCCCTGCGCCATGGCTACGGATTACTGATGGTGGCGGGGATCACAGTGGGATTGCCGATTCTGGCTTCGATATTGCGGGGTGTCATCGTGTTCCGCCTGCTGCGCCTGCCCATTGGCCTGAAGTACGTGGACCGCGAATCCTTCAAGCAGATGGCGCACTACAGCGCCACCACGACGATTGTGATCATTGCGGCGCAACTGCGCTTCCGCACCGACGAACTGGTATTGGGGAGCATGATCTCGGCCACAGCGGTGACCTTTTTTACCATCGGGGTGCGGCCCGTGGACTACGTCCAGCAGTTGGTCGCAGGCATGGTGCAAATTTTTGTCCCCATGTCGAGCCAGTCGGAAGCCGTCGGCAACATGGGCCGGCTGCGGAAGATGTATGTGGCGGGAAATCGGGCCTGCGCGTTAGTCATGTTCCCCATGTCCGCCGGCTTGTTGATCCTGGGCAAATCGGTCATCGAAGTATGGATGGGAGCCAGGTATGTAGCGGTGAGCTTTCCCGTCACGGTAATTCTGGCCATCTCGATGACGCTGCTTCTTATGCAGGGAGCCTCGGGACGCATCTTGATGGGGATGGGAAAGCAGCGGGATTTTGCCAAAGTGGTGCTGA
>JBEKQG010000022.1:0-28063 GCA_049519955.1 Terriglobales bacterium | reverse complement strand
GCCGCTACTCGCCGGGAGTACACTTCATACGACTCGCCAAACTGCGCGCGCATCCATTTCTCTTCGAGCCGTAGCTTGCTCCAGAGCGCGCCGAAAACAAGGGACACGGCAAGCAGACCGCGCCATTCGCCAAGCGCCATTGCCGAACCGGCAAATCCCAGCAGAAGCCCGGTATAGATGGGATGACGAACCAAAGCGTAGGGGCCGCTTTGAATCAGCTCGTGGTCTTTCTTCACCGTGACGGCTTGACTCCAGTTCTTGCCCAGGTGTCGTCGCGCCCAGACAGAAAAGAGCAGACCACACGCAGTAAGCGCCGCTCCGCTCCAAAAGCACACGTCACTCAACGGAAGAAATCGTTCATCCAGCACTGACGGTGGCACGCTCGGGGCGATCAGAAGCACCGCAGCACCCACCATCAACGCCAGGCGTACAATCCGCGACGGCGAAGACTCCTGGCGTTCCGTCGCCTTCACGTTCCTTGCCATCGCCCACCAATAGCCAAAGTAACTGAGCCACATTGCCGGGAAAAGATACTTGTACAGGAGCGGCATGGTTGCGTTCACTGCCCGATCACTCCCAGGCGGACGCCTTTTAACTTTCCCGCGTCGAACCAGGCTACTTTCTGGCCGAACCAGGTTTTGGTGTTGGTGAGTTTGTATTTCTTGGCGGCGGCGGGGAAGTCGCGGGTGTTGAGGAGGTAGGCTACCGGGGACTCACTGAACTTAGCGAGGCGGTCGGAGAGCCAGCCTCCGCCAGCAGGAGCGGCGAGGATCACGGGTTCGCCGGGGAAATAGGCTAGTTTGCCGAAGTCTTTCTGGATCTCGATCAGCGGGTCGCTCCAGCCGTAGGCCTTGCGGAACAAGGCAATCGAAGCGTCTAGATTGCTGACGCCGATGACGACGCTGCCGACGCCAACAAGGGAGGATCCTTGGACACTGGCGGAAGTCTGGGCACGCCAGGCGCGCGGCGTAACGTCTTCGATGAGGAAAGGCAACGTGGCACCCGGCGTGGAGGAGCCGAGGTCAGCGGTGTTCCACTCGATGGACATGCCGTCGGGCCGCTTGCGGCTGCCGGGCGCGGGGGCCTTGACGGGGATGCCAGCTTTCTTCAGGCGATCCACTTCGTGCTGCAAATCGCTGGCGCCGGCGGCCCAGGCACAGGTGACGGCATCGTCGGACATGAACTTCGCCCAAGGGGAGCCTTCGGAGGCGCCCGGTTTGATGGGCGCGAGCAGGTCAATGTAGGTTGAGTCGTCGAAGCCAAGGATGGCCATCTGAGTAATGCCGTTGGCGTGCGGGCCGCCGGGGTCGGGAGTCAAGCCGACATTGGTGAAGGCTTGGCGGAGCGTGTCGAGATTCGATCCGCAGATGGCGACGTGGTCGAGCTGGAGCGTCACGCTCTTGTCTTCCGGGGTCGTAACCGGCTGAGTCGTAGCCGTTTGAGTGAGGGCAGAGCCGGAGACGAGTAAGAGCACGAGCGCCGCCAGGGACAAGCGGCAGGGGATGAAAGGATTCCGCATGGTCATGCGTGCCTCCTAAGAACTAACACTAGCACCAGGAAAGAGGAATGGTACGCCAGAAATTGGTCGCGGTGAATATGTTTTTTGAGGTTGCGGCTGGAAGGGACGGGCGAGGGCGCCCGTCGCTCCAGCGAAGTGCTGCGGATCCGCGCTCCACGGGACAGCCGAGGGCGGCTGTCCCTACGTTAGCTATTCCTCTTCTTCTTTCACCTCGCCCCGTTCTGCCTTGGCCTTCTCGATGATTTTGTCCTGCAGTTGTTGCGGGACGGTGTCGTAGTGGTGCATTTCCATGGAGAAGCTGCCGCGGCCCTGGGTCATGGAAGTTAGATCGACGCCGTAGGTGAGCATCTCGGCCATGGGGACCTCGGCCTTGACGATGGTGTTGCCGGCCTTGTTATCCATGCCCTGGATGCGTCCGCGGCGGCTGTTGAGGTCGCCCATGATGGTGCCGGCGAATTCGTCGGGGATGGTGATCTCGACGGTCATGATGGGTTCGAGCAGAGTGGGCTTGGCGACTTCCATGGCCTTGCGGAAGGCGATGCGTCCGGCCATCTGGAAGGAAAGGTCGTTGGAATCGACGTCGTGGTAGGAGCCGTCGTAGAGGATGACGCGGAAGTGGACGACGGGATAACCGGCGAGAAAGCCGCGGGCGGCGGCGTCTTTGATTCCCTTTTCGATGGCGGGGATGTAGTTCTTCGGGATCGCGCCTCCGAAAATGTCGTTGACGAACTCGAATTCGGCTGCGCCATCGCGGGGCAGGGGCTCCATTTTGATTTTGCAATCGCCGTACTGGCCGTGGCCGCCGGTCTGCTTTTTGTGGCGTCCCTGAACGTCGGCCTTGCCGCGGATGGTCTCGCGATAGGGAACCTTGGGCGCCTTGAGCACGACTTCGGCGTGATAGCGCTTTTTCATCTTGGAGACGACGACTTCGATGTGCTGTTGTCCGGTGCCCGCGATGAGGAATTCCTTGGTCTGGGGGTCGCGGAAGAAGCGGAGCATGGCGTCTTCTTCCATGAGCTTGTGGAGGCCGACGCCGAGCTTGTCTTCATCGGCGCGGCTCTTGGGCTCGATAGCGAAGGTGATGGCGGGCTCGGGCAGTTGCACCACGGGATAACGGATGGGCGAAGCTTTGTCGCCGAGCGTGTCGCCGGTGAGAGTTTCGCGCAGCTTGGCGACCGAACCGATATCGCCGGCGTGCAGCTCGTGGATCGTCACGGCCTGCTTGCCCTGGATGAGAGAAATGTGGGCGAATTTCTCCTGGATATTGCGATTGTAGTTCTGGAGCGAGGCGTCGTTCTTTAGGACGCCGGAAAAAACCTTGAAATAGGAAATGCGCCCGGCAAAGGCGTCGGACATGGTCTTAAAGATGAAGACGGAAGCGGGTTCGCTGTCGGTGCCTTTGCGCGTGGTTGGCTCGGCGGCGCCTTCGGCCGTCCAGCCGGTGAGCGCGTGGTGCTCGCTGGCGGCGGGCGTGTAGTCGACGATGAAATCCATGAGCTCGTCGACGCCGATGTTGCCCAGGCCGGAAGTGAAGAGGACGGGGAAAAGTTTGTCTTCGCGAATGGCTTCGTGCAGAGCGGGGACGAGATGCGCCTCGGGGATGGTGCCGGTTTCGAAGAATTCTTCCATCAACTCGTCTTTGCCCTCGGCGACGAGCTCGACCAATTTTTCGTGGGCTTCCTTGGCGGCGGCGGCGAGGTCGGCGGGGATGGGGCCTTCCTTGCCCTTGCCGTTGCCGCCCATTTCATAGGTGTAGGCCTTCATGCGGACGAGATCGACGATGCCCGTGAGGCTCTTCTCGCTGCCGATGGGCAGTTGCAGTGGAGTGACGGCGCGGCCGAAGGCGTTGACGAGCGATTCGAGGACGCGGTTGGCGTCGGCGCGCTCGCGATCCATGCGGTTGACGACGATCATGCGGGGCAGGTTGATCTCGTCGCAATAATTCCAGACACGCTGGGTTACAACTTCAACGCCGGCGACGCCATCGACGACGACGAGCGCGGCGTCGACCACGGGCAGCACCATCTTGGCTTCGTGGACGAACATATTGAAGCCGGGGGTGTCGAGCAGATTGATCTTGACCTTGGCGTCGGTCTTGCCCCATTCGACGAAAGCGAGGCCGGTGGAAATGGACATCTGGCGGGCGATTTCTTCTTCGTCGTAATCGGTCGGGGCGGAGCCGTCGTCAACGCGGCCCAGGCGCGGCGCGGCTCCGGCGGTGTAGAGCATGGCGGACACGAGTGTGGTTTTGCCGGCATGGCCGTGTCCGACAAGGGCAAGGTTGCGGAGGTTGGCTCCTTCGTATGCTTTCACGGGTTGTCTCCTTCCGCAGGCTTACGGGAAGGGTGATACGGCCCGGATGAGGATGAGTACAGGGTACAGGCCAGCCCAACATTACCTGCGAAACTTCCGATGCTAACACAGGGGATGGGAGCGCTCAAGGACGGGGGTCACGTCTGTCGTTAGCACATGATCGGTCCGGTTGAGATAGCAGGTGATGTGTCGGCTTTGTGGGCAGCGGGCGCTAGCGGAGACGGGCCAACTGGCAGAGGTTCCAGAGGGCGGAGGCGGTCAACAACCCGCAGAGGGCGGCGGCAACCAGCGAGCGCTGGCGGGATTCGAGCAAATCGGCGAATACTCCGCTCACGAATACGAAGAAAAAGACGAGTGCGATGAGATGATATCCCTGACCGGGAAAATTGGGAGCGGCGAGGGCGAGAACCAGCAAGAGGGCGGCGATCGAGAGCGGCGCGGTGTTGCCGAAGTAGCGCGGGCGCTTCCATCCGAAGTAGGCGATGAGCGCGACCGGCAAGGCGAGCATGAGCGGAGGACTGCCAACGAAGATCGCATGGGAAGCGTAGCGGTAGGAGGCGGACATGCGCAACGCAGCGGGTTCGAAGTCGATCCAGCGCGCGTGCAAGATTCCGCGCCAGAACGATGCTGGCGAGAAGGAGTAGGAGGCAAACAAGAGAGCGGCAGCGACTGCGATGGCTGCGGTCCAGATGGCAATTACGGAGCGCGTCCGCAGCGGCGCCACCCACAGCATGAGAGGCAGAACCACGGCCGCCAACACCCCCAGAGAAAACTGGTTGCCCGCTGCGAGCGTCAGAAAAAGCCCCAGAAGCAGAATGCGGCGCCAATTCCAGAGGACGACTTCGCGCGGAGCGTAGAGGGTGTGGGCGACGGCGATGGCGGTGAAGATGGTCCCGAAGGCTCCCCATACGGCGCCCATTTCGCCCAGACTTTGCGCGCCCGCGACGTTTACAATCATGGCGGGCGAAAAGCAGTAGAGCGCAAGAGCGATGTATCCGCCAGGATTGCCGTAGAGACGGCGCGCGACGTACCAGAGGGAAGCTCCCAGCATGACGCCGAAAAACAGGTACGGAACTGCGGCCACGAGCGGCACAAGCGAATCCGGCAACCATGCGGCGGGGTGCGCCAAGAGCGGCGCTGCGGCAACTAGGTAGTAAAGGGGCGAGCGATCCCGATCATAACCATCGCGATCACAACCATTGCTTGGGCGGAACTGGGCTCCGAGTCTGGCGGCAGGAGCGGTGGTGACGGATTCCGGCCGCAACGATAACGATGAGGGAGTGCCGGCGATGGCGCCGCCCTTCCACTGGTCGAGGCCCTGGCAGATGCGCGAAGCCTGGCCGGAGTCGGGTATCCATTCATGCAGCGCGCCGGCATGGACGAGCCAGAGGCACTGCAACAGATAGGCCAGCAACAGCGCCGCCGCCGCAAATTGGGGAGCACGAAAGGTACCGGAATGAAAAAATCTTTGTATCATGGTCAGACCGAAGTGTTTTACCATGTTACAGACGCCAATGGATACCAATTTGCCTATTTCTTCTGTTGAGCCGTCAACGTTGCAGCCGACATTGGACTCTGCTCCGCTGGCACCGTCGTGCATCGTTGCTGCACAGCGAGAGTCGCCCTTTCGCGAAATCTTCGTGGGCCCCGACGGCCTACATGCCGGAACGCGGTGGCTAATTTATCTGGCCATGGCCGGCATCGTGCTCGTGATCGAAGGCGCGATCATGCACTTCATCCATCCTTATGCGGGTGGGCCGGTGCGCTGGAGCATGGTGGGGGAGGCCAGTATGATGCTGGCCGCGATCCTGCCTGGCTTTGTCATGGCGAAGATCGAGGGTTGCCGGTTCGGCGACTTCGGTCTTCCGGCACGCGAGGCGTTTGGCCGCAACTTCTGGGTGGGGACGCTGTGGGGAATCACGTCACTCGCGGTTTTCATGCTGGTGTTGCGAATGGCAGGGGCGTTTACGTTCGGGTCGCTTAATTTGCACGGGGGAACCGTCGTCAAGTTTGCGCTGTATTATGCGGTGTTTTTCCTGATGACGGGATTCTGCGAAGATTTTCTGCTGCGCGGATATTCGCAGTGGGTGCTGACCAAGGGGATGAATTTCTGGCCGGCGGCGGCCCTGCTTTCGATAGCGTTCGGCGCGATTCACGGCGGCAATCCGGGCGAGGCGAAGACGGGCTTGGTGGCGGCGGGAATGATCGGCTTCTTCTTTTGCCTGACCCTGCGGCGGACGGGCACTTTGTGGTGGGCCGTCGGCTTCCACATGTCGTGGGACTGGGGCGAGAGCTATTTGTACTCCGTTCCCAATAGCGGGACACTCCTGCCCGGACACCTGCTGCACTCGAGCTTCCAGGGGCCCACGTGGCTGACGGGCGGGTCGGTTGGGCCAGAGGGAAGCTACCTCGTATTCGCCGTGTTGATAGCGCTGTGGATTGTGTTTGACCGCGTGTATCCGCAGGTGAAGTACGGGGTGAAATAGACGGTACCCCCCCTTTTTTCGCTAAAATCTTGACATTAAAGGATTTGTTTTCAAAATCTTCACAACAAAGGAGTTAGAGGCAAAATCTTGACAATAAAGGAGTTAGTGGCACACCGAAGTCTTGCCTTCCTTTAGAATCAAGTAGTTGCGATTATAATTCCCCGCAAAATCTAGATTTCAAAGAGCTTAGTGAAAGTTGCGGCTACAGCCACGCTGGGCTGTCGGCTAGTTCTTATTATAACCGATGGTGTCAAATGGGGATTGACGTTGCGCCGGGACATTCAGAATTCAGGCGACCCGCAGGCGCACTTCGGAGGCGGCAACTCGTGATCGGTTCCCCATGACAACAGCCACGCCTTCATGTCCTCGTGCTTGATGTAGTGTCCCGAATTGACTTGGCGATCCGCTTGGCGAATCTCTGCGCGCAGTCGACGGACTTCTTCTGCGGGTACGGTTCGGCCGACTTCAGCATTCCGCATTCCTTCGGCAATTGCGGCGAGGGTCTCCTCGTGTTCGTCATTGACGACGGGAGCGGGATTCTCTAAATCGCACTTCTTCGGCTTTGTCATGCGTCAGAGGCTCGGCAAGGGTAGGTCGCTCGACATACCGTGTTGGGCTAGCAAACTCTGTAGCTGGGGCAGGTTTATTAGTTCGAGACCCACGCGCTCTGCAAATTCTCGCGCCTGAGCAGTGAAATCGGATGTTGTGATGAGTATTCCTTTTACGGCCTTGTCTGCGGTGACCGCACCGTAAAAATCTCGTACCGTTGACACCCCAATCATGTTCTCGGGCGCGTATCGTTTGCACTGAAAAAGATATTTTCCTCCAAGAATCGGTTTGTCGAGGACGGCCACGATATCAATGCCGCCGTCTCCGGTGGCCCGTGTCATCTCAGGACGGAATCCCATGCGGGCGAGGAGCGCCGTCACAAATCTCTCAAACTCTGCTCCCGACATCCGCTCAAGGCCTGCGGGGTTGCCGGTGTGCGTGTCTGTGGGCACAGCCATGCCGAATACCGCGAATGACTGGAGCGTATCTTCTTCCGTGATTCTTGGTTTATTTACGGCTCTGGCAACTCGCTGCACCAACATTTTCAGCTTATCGGGGCGGGATCGAGAGTTGGCCGCCAGCAATCTCATAGCGGCTGCATCGATCTCGATTTTCTCCTGTGCCGCGATCTTCTTTCCAATTTTCTCAAGCGCCTCGTTGGAGTAAGCCTGCAAGGGCAGTACCAGCGCGAAACAACTCAATAACTCCTCAGAGCAATCGGATTTCTTCGGAGCTGTGCCCACTATCGTGAAGGGTTTGAGATCCAGTATATGGAGCCGTGCCGAGGGACCTTCTCCGATGTGGATTGTCAGCTTATGTGTCCT
Organism: Terriglobales bacterium; assembly: GCA_049519955.1. Lineage (GTDB taxonomy): Bacteria > Acidobacteriota > Terriglobia > Terriglobales > Acidobacteriaceae > Acidiflorens. The sequence goes on along the minus strand of JBEKQG010000022.1, from coordinate 20,372 downwards.
TAACACTTCTGAGAGCATGTCCTGGAGTGCGCGACGCAGTCGGTGAACGTCTTGAATAGCCAGCACTTGGCTCTGGCGTAGGTTGATGAGAATTGAGCTAAAATTGCCTCTGACTTGTAGTTGTGGTGCGCTAACCTCCTGAAACGCCGCCCCGAGCTCGTTCGCCAGCACATTGGCAATTGTTCGTTTGCCCATTCCCTCTTCGGCAACAAGGAGAACGTGCTCCGCTGTGCTCTCGTTCTTCCGATGGAACTCCGAAAACGCGCTGAGGCGAGCTATCGTGTCTTGTTGCCCGATGATGTCCGAGTAGCGCATAAAAGTCGCAGTTTGGATTCTAGCGTATACGGGTATGATAGAAAGCCGCCGACTGGTCGCCTCCGATCGACCACTCCGTTGACAGTTTTCCGTCCACTATCGGCCAGTGACTCAATCGAAGATATGGTACTTGCGGAAATAGGTTGGGGTCGAAAACAATGGCAGGCTGTGGATGCAGAACTCCCACCACATCCGCCTGTCGGCCAGAAATCGCCACCAGAAGAATAGCTGAGATGCTTTGGCGTCGCGGAACGATCTGCCTTCCCGACCTGTCGAGCCGAAAGAACACAGCCCTACGCAGATCTGTCGTTATTGTTCCGTAACCATTGAAATCCCCCAGTCGGTGAGAGATCATTGGATCTGATACTAGAAGGTTCTCGGCGGGAAGCCTATCCATAAGTATGCTAGCAAAAGCGTGCGAACTCGTTATCGCGAGTACACGCGGATAGGGTTGATCTGCTAGTTGGGCGGCCTTCGAGCCAGCGGCCCCGCTCAGCGCAGCCGTAATCAGGCCGAAAGCGCCGCCCCCGTTCCCCTCAATCCGTGCGGGCAATCCCGATCTCCGCGAGACGGCACCGGATTCGAGGGAAGTAACTTCAACCAGAAATCTTTGCTTGCCGGAGGGGTCGCAACAAAAATCCGGCCCACCCTTGCTCGGGTCTTCGAAGATATCTGGCCGGGTCTTCGCAGCCCAAAGGAGCGCAAACACCACTGCTTCAGCCTCTGCGGCATTGGCGTCGGTCTCTAAGCGGCGCTTAAACTTATCAAGGTGATGGTCGTAGCGGTTCCTCGCGAGGAACACCCAATACGAGTCCACAACTTCTTCAATAGAGACTCCACGGGAAATGCTCGCGGCCTTTGTGCTCACCACGTTCCTCTTTACCACGTTTCACAAGCTAGATATCCAAATTCTTCACGTCGAGCGCGTTGTCTTCTATGAATTTTCTGCGGGCTTCCACGTCTTCGCCCATCAGGGTGGTGAAGATGGTTTCGCACTCGGCGATGTCTTCCAGCCTTACTTGCAGTAGGGTGCGGCGCTCGGGGTCCATGGTGGTTTCCCAGAGCTGCTCGGCGGTCATTTCTCCGAGGCCTTTGTAGCGCTGGACGGTGTATTCCTTGCGGCCTTCGCCCAGGACGTAGTCGAAGAGTTCGCGGGCAGTATTTTTCTCGACGATCTCGGGTTCTTTCGGGCGGCGGGCGGGCGGCTTGCCGGTCTTCTTCTCGGCCTTCTCGGCTTCTTCGCTTTCCGCTGCGTCCAGACCTTCCTCTTCGTCTTCTTCGCTGCTTGGCTCTACACTCTTGTCTTCGGTCTTGGCCGCTGACTTTGCCGGCTTCACTATGCTCTCGACCATGAAGGGGGGATCGAGATACTGCTCGATCTGCTTGAACTTGGCGATGAGCTGGCGGCACTCTGGAGTTGAGGCCAGCTCCCAGTTGACAATGTGCTCGGCTCCCTGCGCGTTGACGAAGATCACGGCCCAGAGATTATGTTCTTCGTCGAAGCGGGTCTCGACACTCTTCAGCTTTAAGTCTTTTTGCAGGCGCTTGAGTTCTTTTTCCAGTTTTTCGATCTTCTTGGGCGGAGTATCCTTGTCGCCTTCGAAATCGGCGCGCTTAGCTAAGTCCAACTTAGGCAGCAGGGTGGCGATCCGCTCTTCGCGGATGCGTTTGTTTAACTTATCAAGAAATCCGAGATAGTCGTTTAGAACGGTGATGAACTTAGTTAGGGCTGCGCCTTCGAGCTTGGCCGCGCCTTCGCCGTAGCGGATGACCAGGCCATCGGAGGCGCGCTTGACCATGACCTTGACGAACTCTTTCTCGTCCTTGATGTACTGGTGCGACTTGCCTTTCCTGATGCCGAAAAGCGGGGGCTGCGCTATGTAGACGTTGCTGCGCTTGATCAACTCCTGCATGTGGCGGAAGAAAAAAGTGAGCAGGAGGGTGCGAATGTGGGAGCCGTCGACGTCGGCGTCGGTCATGAGAATGATCTTGCCGTAGCGGACTTTGGTGGGATCGAAATCCTCTTTCGAGATGCCGGTGCCGAGAGCGGTGATCAGGCAGCGGATTTCCTCGTGGGCCAGCATCTTGTCGTAGCGCGCTTTTTCGACGTTGAGAATCTTTCCCTTGAGCGGGAGGATGGCCTGGAAGCGGCGGTCGCGGCCCTGTTTGGCGGTGCCGCCGGCGGATTCGCCTTCGACGAGGAAAAGTTCGCAGCGGTTGGGATCGCGCTCGCTGCAGTCGGCCAGTTTGCCGGGGAGTCCTCCGCCATCGAGCGCACCTTTGCGGCGGGTGAGGTCGCGGGCCTTGCGCGCGGCTTCGCGGGCGCGGGCGGCGTCGATGGCCTTGTTGATGATCTTGCGGGCCACGGCGGTGTTTTGCTCGAAGAACGCTCCGAGCTTTTCATTGACCACGGCTTGCACGATACCGGCGATGTCGGAATTCAGCTTGCCTTTGGTCTGGCCTTCGAACTGGGGCTGGGGCAGTTTGACGCTGATGACGGCGACCAGGCCTTCGCGGACGTCGTCTCCGGTGAGATTTTCCTTCACGTCTTTGAATAGGCCCATCTGCTGCCCGGCATAGTTGATGGTGCGGGTGAGCGAGGTGCGGAAGCCGGAAAGATGCGAGCCGCCATCGACGGTGTTGATGTTATTGGCGAAACTGAAAACGGATTCCGAGTAAGCGTCGTTGTACTGGAGGCCGATTTCGATGTGCACCTGATCTTTGTCGGCTTCCATGTAGATGGGCTTATCGTGGAGCGTCTGTTTGCCGCGGTTGAGGTGCTTGATGAACTCGGCGATGCCGCCGTTGTACTTGAATTCGGCGCGCTTGGCTTCGCTGGTCTTGGAGTCGGTCTGGCGCTCGTCGGTGAGGGTGATGAGCAGGCCTTTGTTGAGGAAGGCGAGTTCGCGGAGGCGCTGGGAGAGCGTATCGAAATTGTATTCGGTGGCGGTGAAAATCGAGCGGTCGGGAAGAAAGTGGACGCGGGTGCCGCGCTTCTTGCTGGCGCCGGCTTTCTTCAGTTTGGTGGCGGGCTCGCCTTTGGAGTAAGTCTGCTCCCAGGTGAAACCGTCGCGCCAGATTTCCAAATCGAGCTCTTCGCTGAGGGCGTTGACGCAACTTACGCCGACGCCGTGCAATCCGCCGGAAACTTTATAGGAGTTACTGTCGAATTTGCCGCCGGCGTGAAGGGTAGTCATCACGACCTGGGCGGCAGAGACTTTCTCGCCGTCGATGTCCATGTTATCGACGGGGATGCCGCGTCCGTTATCGACCACGGTGATGGAGTTATCGAGGTGGATGGCAACCTCGATCTTGTCGGCGTATCCGGCAAGCGCTTCGTCGACGGAGTTATCCACGACTTCATAGACCAGATGATGGAGACCAAGTTCGCCGGTCGAGCCGATGTACATGGCGGGACGTTTGCGGACGGCTTCCATGCCGCCGAGGACCTTGATGGAGTCGGCGGTGTAGTCTCCGTTGGGGTTGCCGTTCTTGTTCTTCGCGTCGTTTTTCGCGTCAAGGAGTTCGGCTTGCAATTCTTTGGTGGCCATTGTGCTCCGTGGAGAAAGCCGGATTCGACACCTGGCATGCGGGACGATTCCGGGAGTGCTCGGGTGACCTCAACTTATTGAAATTTCTGCTAGTTAGGTGTCACCAGAGCTGGATGTATTTTAGCATAACGGCGGTTATTTTGAGGCTGGAATCGGGAGCGTAAACGGCGTTTTGTGTTGCGCTTAGGGAGGCGGATTGGAGTGCCGGGCGACAGGCTGGCGCGTTGGGGATTTTGCAGCGAATCCGGAGCTGGTGTGGCCACAGGCAGGCTACGGAGCTTCGCTCCGCGGGACAGCCGGGGGCGGCTGTTCCCAGGCGATCTCTAATGCGCGGACGGTTTTGCGGGGACGAAATGGAGGCCGTCCATCAGGTCATCGAGTTCGTCTTCGCTGCCGGCGATGAAGGTAAAGGAGACGATCTGGCCTTTCGCGAGCAGGACGAGTGTGCACTGGCGCATGGTGAGTTTGTCGTGGATGATCTTGGTGAAATCGGCGCGCAGCAATTGCCGGGACTCAACATCGAGTGCATAGGGTTCACCGTCGGACTTGAACCCTTTGGCGGTGGCGACTTCGGTGAGGGGCCCGAGGTAGTCTTCGGCTCGTTTGAGGCCGGGATAGGAGGCCGCTCTCTCGGCGGCGATCACGACGGCAGAGTTGATGGTGTCTGCGGTGGCCTCGGGCGGGCGCTCGAAGACGGCGAGGAGGAGGTCGCCTTTGCCGGTTTCATTTTCCGCTTGCATTTCCTTGGTGCGCTCGACCCAGCCGTAGGGAACTTGGTAGCGGAATCCAAAAGTGGTGTTGCGGTACGGCTGCGCGTTTTGGTTGGGAATGGCAGCGGACTTGGCAGGCGGCTTAGGCTCCGCCGCAGGCGTGCTTTGCGCCTGGGTGGTAAAGTTTAGACCCAGAGCAACGACGACGATCGCAGCAATAGCGAATCCAGGATTGCTGCGGCCACAAGTAGCTGCCGAGCTGCGCTCGGCTTGGACGGGCGAGGGCGCCCGTCCCCACACGAACAAAACACCGCTACGCAGAATCCATTCTGAGCAATCATACATACATACACACCTATGTTACCAGCCTCGGATCGTCACTCCACAAACATGCAGTCGCCGTAAGAATAGAAGCGGTAGCCGGCGTCGACGGCATGGCGGTAAGCGCTCATGACCAAGTCTTTGCCGCCGAAGGCGCAGACCAGCATGAGGAGGGTCGATTGCGGAAGATGAAAGTTGGTGAGCAGGGCGTTGACGATGCGAAAGCGATGGCCGGGATAGATGAAGGCGTCGGCCTCGCCGCGCCCAGGTTCGACTAGCTCGGCGGCGGCGTTTTCGACTGCAAGCCCTGCCGCATACTCCAACGTTCGCACCGTGGTTGTGCCAACGGCCACGACGCGGCGATTCTCGGCCATGGCGCGGTTGATGGCGCGAGCCGCGCCGGCGGAAATCTCGTAGGATTCGCGATGGAGCTTGTGATCTTCGACTTTTTCCACGCGTACAGGCTGAAAGGTGCCGAGTCCGACGTGCAAGGTGATCTCGGCAATTTCGATTCCGCGTTGACGAATGTGATCGAGGATCTCCGGAGTAAAGTGCAGGCCAGCGGTGGGCGCAGCCACAGAGCCGCGGGCTTGGGCGTACACGGTTTGGTACCGATTCCGGTCCGCGGCCCGATCGGCGCGGTCGATATAGGGAGGAAGCGGAACATGTCCAATGCGCTCGACGCGGGCAAAGAAATCGGGGACGGGAGCGAAGCGAATGCGGCGCTCGCCAAAACTGCCGCGTTCCACGACCTCGGCTTCGAGGGCGGGTGGAGTGCCGGAAGACGATCCGCCAAAAGATGCGTCGCTGGCGGACGCGCCGCCGAAATAGAGTTTCTCTCCGATCCCGATCTTCCGCCCGGGCCGCACCAGGCACTGCCACTCCATCGGATGGTCGGCGACCTGGCGTGTGAGCAGAACTTCGACGCTTCCACGCAGAAAATCACGGGCCGCCGGATTTCGCGGGGCCAGGGGCTGGGCGCGTTGTCCGCTACGATGGCCGTAGAGGCGCGCCGGAAACACTCGGGTATTGTTCAGCACCAGCAAGTCGTCGGGCCGCAACAAGTCGGGAAACTCGCGAAAATTTCCGTCCTGCCAATCTCCGGACAGCCGATATTGGTTGGGCCGATTTACGCGCAGCAAGCGCGATGCGGCGCGGTCGGGCAACGGCTCCTGGGCTATGCGGCCGGGCGGGAGATCGTAGTGAAAGTCGGAGACGAGCATGGAGGAGATTATAGAGATTGTGGAGTGGGCCGAACGGACTGCGGAAAAACTCGTCAAACCGTTTGTGGGGCCGGTTCTGCTGGCGTGTGCCGGTGCTATTTGCAAATTTTAATGTGCAGGTGGTTGTAAGAGTTCCGAGGCGTGCTGTACCATGACGGCGCAGGGTTTCGATGGTCTTCAATGGTCGTTTTCAATGGTCAGTGACCGGCAGCAACGTCTCGCGATAGTGCAGTTCGGTCGGCTGCTGCACGAAAACCGGTTGGTCGCAGCGACCGACGGGAACCTATCGGTCCGTCTCGACGAAAGACGTCTTCTGGTGACTCCCACGTGTATAAGCAAGGGCAGGATGCGGACTTCCGACCTGGTGATCGTGGACATGGACGGAAAACGGCTTGCGGGCAAGCGCTCGGTTTCGAGCGAGATCGGCATGCACCTGCTGATTTACCGGCTGCGCCCCGACGTGCGCGGCATCGTGCACGCGCACCCGCCGACGGCCACGGGGTTTGCGGCCTCGGGTTACGATCTGAATCGTCCGCTGGTGTGCGAGGTAGTGGTCGGGCTGGGGTCGATCCCGCTGGCGCGTTACGGCACGCCGGGAACGCCGGAGTTGACGGAGGCGCTCGCGCCGCTGATTCCGAACCACGACGCGATCCTGATGGCCAACCACGGCGTGGTGACGTTTGGCGACTCGATCGAAAGCGCCTACATGAAGATGGAAACCGTGGAGCATTTTGCGAAGATCGCGCTGGTGACGCACCTGCTGGGCAACGAGCAGCCACTGGGCGAAAAAGAAGTGGAGAAGCTCCACGAGGTGCGGCATCGCTACAACGGACGCGAGACCCCGGCCTCGTCGCGCAAGCCGGCTGCGGCGGACGGTTTTCAAGCAGACGATCATCAATCCGATTTTCGATCGGATGACGGGCCCAAACAGACTGCCGGCAGCCGCCGGTAGGGCTACTCCCCTCCAATCCGAAAGCGAAAGCCGGCGCGGAAATTGGCCCGCAACGATGGATAACCCGTCACTTCTTCATAGAAACGATTGAGCGCGTTTTCGGCGTTGGCATAGACAGTTACACGCGAGTTGATTTTGTACCAGCCGCCAACGTCCAGAAGAAAATATCCAGGCGTGTGATCGATTCCAAATCCGTCAAAGTCCGAGTCGGGGCGCGGACCCACGAAGCTGCCTGCGAGATTTCCACCCCAGCGCTGGCCGAGATAGGTGAGCAACGTCGTCGCCGAATGCCTGGGCCTGCGAAGAAGAGGATCTCCTTGCGCGTAAGGCGCAAAGCTGCCAGGAGGGGCCAGCAGGATCTGCGTGGAAGTGTAAGTGTAGGACGTGTTCCAGGAGAGGCGCTGAGTTAACCGGCTTTGCAGTTCGACTTCGGCTCCTTGGGCAAAGGACTTTTGCAAATTGACGTACTCTCCCACAAAGGTAGTGGGGTTGATCGTGACGAACTCGATTTGATCGTGGAATAGATTGTTAAAATAGTCGGCGACGAGGACGAATCGGCCCAGGAGGTTTTGCTGAAAACCAGCTTCCAGAGCGCGGTTCCTCTCGGCCTTCAGGTTGAGGTTGGGAAGCTGATACTGGCTGCTGACAAAAGTCTCCTCAAAGCGGGGTTCCTTGATTCCGGTGGCATAGGAAAAATTCAACCGCGTTCCCGAAAACAGATGCGCGCCGCGGAAGGCTTGAAATCCCAAGGCGACGCGGGGAACACCGGTGTTGCCGAAGGTTGTGTTGTGAACGAATCTACCCCCGGCAATTACATTCCATCGTCCCAAGTTTAGCGATTGCTGTAGGTAAGCCGCCTCGTTCAGACGGAGCCCGCGACCACCACTCGAATAGATCGCTGGAACCGGATCGTTCACCGAGCCGTTCTCGTCTTCAAATTCATAGCCAATTGTGGTTTCCGCCCAAGTCCGCTCCATGTAGTCGCCCTGATAGTCAAAGCCTGCGCGGTTAATGTTGACGAAGGCCTCAAAAGGCGTGTTGATGGTGCCGTAGGGCGTGTTCTCGGGCGAAATGCCGCTGTCCAGGTTGGTGGTTTTGAGATTGTATTCGAAGCCTGTGAAGTGGTGTGTCCAGTTCGATCCGGTCTTCACGGCAAGATCGAGACTTGCCAGCGTATTGTGCTGGTTGGCTCGCGCGCCGAGATCGGGCGAAAGAACATAGATCGTGCCCAAGATGTCGAACACATTGGTTCCGTTGAAATTCCATGCTCCAGGCGCGCCCGTCACGCTGTGATCGTGGCGGGTTCGCAAACGGAGGGAAATGTTGCGGCTCACCGAAAGGCCAAAATTCGCGCCTTCCAGAGAGTTGGAGTCATCGTCATTGGGACCGGAGCCGGCGGTATTGAACTGATTGCCGAAAACGTTGTAATCGAACCGACGATAGGCGCCAGCCAGAGACGCATAGCCGTTTTCCGTGCCGTAGTTGCCCGCGTCCGCTCCAAAGCGCAATTCGGGTACGGGCGTGTTCCCGGTGCGAGTCCAAACCTCGACTACGCTGGTCATCGCGTCGGAACCGTAGAGCGTGCTCTGGGCGCCGCGCAGAAACTCCAATCGGCCAGTTTCGGCCAAAGAAAGAGTGCCGAAGTCAATGGTTCCGCCAGGTTCAGTTACGCTCACGCCGTCGACGATGACCTTGTTGTAGCGGGAATCGCCGCCGCGCACGAACAGCGACGACAATCCTCCGCGCTGACCCACGGTGTTCACAACCGCACCGGGCAGAAAGCGGAGGGCGTCATCGGCCGCGACCGGATTCATGACCTGTAGCTGATCGTGGTTCAGGGTTTCGACCTGAGCGCCTGCGGCCTCGCCGGGCACTGGCGTGCGGGTTGCGGTGACGACCACGGTTTCCGCTGCCGTGGCAACGCGGAGCTTGATGGTGGTGGATTCGGCAGTTGCGGAGAGGTCCAGCGTCGCAACGGCGAAGCCCGGGGCCAACACGCGGACGCGATAAGCGTTTGATGGCGTCTCGCGAAAAATCGCGAGGCCTTCGACGGATGTGCTTTGCACGGCCGCAGGAGCCGACCTACCCACTTCGAGCAGTTGCACCTGGGCGCCGGCGACGGCGGCATCCTGGGGATCGACAACTTTGATTGTGATTTCAGCGAAAGCGCTGGTTGGGAGAAAGACGGTTGACAAAAAGAGGGTGAAGAGAAAAGAGGCAGTAACAAATACGCCAGAAAACCGCATGGCACGTCTCCTTTATCGCGCGAAAGGGTTGGTGGGGATGGTTCGCGCCGGTCTCCTGGCTTTGCGAGTGAGGATGCGGGCTTTCGCTCGAAATGAGCTTGGCCCGGTATCCAATTGCTGCAAGCGGCCTTCCCAGGTTTTCCCAGTGGCCGATTGCGATTTCCTCGCTTACAGTTGCGCGGCAGCGCGGGATTTTCACCCGCTTCCCATAGCGCCAGCGAGTCGCTGGCCTACGATCATGCGCGAACCCAAATTGAGAAAGAACAAAAGAGGCAGCCCAGCAAATCTAAAGGGGCGAGCGCTCGGAAGTCAAACGCGTCGAAGAGGCGGTGGGCGAGGGGCCGAGCTGCGCCCTGCGGGACAGCCGGGGCGGCTGTCCCTACGCGAGCTAACTCTTGACGATGGGGAAGTCCGGCGAACCGACTCGAGCCACGTTCGCTTCAGCGAAGCAGGTGACGCGTTCGAGCGCGGCCTGCAACTGCCGGTGAAACTCGGCCATGGGCGCTTTCATTCCCGTATCGGCGGCATCGGCAGGAACTCGAATCTTGGCGCCGAAGCGTACCAGCGCCTTGGAGAACGGTTTCGGAATCATCATCGCATCCCAGGTATTCAGCACCCAGGCATCGGCGACGGCGACATAGAACGCAGCCATCGGAGACCCGGTTGCCCGCGCCAGCAACACGGGACCGGGCTTGGCCACGTATTTCGGGCCGCGCGGGCCGTCAATGGTCAAGGCAACCGAAGCGCCGTGTTCGAGTTGGCTGCGCAGGCCGAGCAGGGCGTTGGCGCCGCCGCGGCTGCTCGATCCGCGGAGAGCGACGAAGCCAAATTTTTCAACGATCCGGGCGAAGTATTCCCCGTCGAAGCTGCGGCTCACCATCACGGCGATCCCGGTCTTTCTCCACAGCCAGGCGCTCGGGAACAGGGCCCTATGCCAGAAGGAGTAGATGACGGGCGTTTCGTAAGTCGCGTCCAGCGGGGAAGGAGGTTCTTCCCACGATATCGCGTAACGCAGAGTCGGACCGATCAGCGAAATCGCCAGATAGCCCGCCCAACTGACGATCCACAAAAGAATTCTTTGGCGCAGTGAGAATCGCGGCGCTTCGGGAAGAGAAGGCGGCGGAGGCGAGACAGCGGCGGAAGAAGGGCGCACGCCGATTATTGTAGCCGGGAGGGAAGATTTTAACTGAAAAGCGGCAACGGCAATTAGTTTTCCAGGTAGGCCGCGATCCACTCTTTGAGCCGTTGGCGTCTTTCGTCGGTTGGATCGAAGCGGATCCCGAAGCTCTGGTTGCTTTTTTTCCACGTCACATTTCCGCGCAGCCAGACGCGCGGCAGGGTCAACAAGGAAAACGACACTTCCACCGAGCTTCCCGGTTCGGGCCCGTGATTGCTTTTGAGCGACATCCCTCCCGAACTGATTTCCTGGCTGGTGGCCGTGATGCGGCCGCCGTCGCTCATGGAGAGCACAACCTCCGTCATCACCGGAATGCGCACATAGCGGCGGAACTCGTGCAGCACGAGCAAACGAGTGGAGCGTACCAGCTTCATCGCGGCCGACCGCTCGAGCGGTTCGTGAAACACAGCGTTGAGGCACAACTTCGAATAGCGCATGGCATCCTGCGCGGTGCCGCCCAGGCCGTAAATGACAATCCGGCTGTTGGAAGCCGAAGCGCGCGCCAGTTCGATGGTGCTGCCGGCGGATTCCCCCAGGGCCAAGACGCAGGCCTCGAACTTTTCATGTTGCAGCCTTTCCAAGGCCTCGCGGGCGATGGGAACCGTTTCGATTCCATATTGACGGAAACACTCCGTCACCAGGCGCGCGGACGGGTCGGGCAAGTCAAAGAGCGCGACGCGCACGGAATTCTTGCGATGATTGGAAAAGGGGGCGAGAGCGCCGCCGGTCGAATTAGGCATGAGGCCCAGGGGATAAACTCCTCTAAACTGCCATTCTGACGCGGCTTTTGAGGCTTGCATAGGTTTCGAAGGGCCATCCCCCGCCCGAACGTGCCATTACGGAGGTTGTACCCGAGCCTCTCACCGCCCGCTCCCTTCGTTTCTCTGTGCGGGCCGGAGACACGGTTTGTGGGGCGACATTGGCCGTTGGCGGACGTTTTCTCCAGCGAACCACATTTCGAACCCCTGTTCAGGGTTCGGAGGACGCACTTTGACCTCGATCAGCATCCTTCCGATGAGAGGGAGTGGAAAGCACTGGGCGGACTTGCTACGCTGAAGGTGCGCGCTGCGGCGAGCGGCGTAGGATAAGCAGGGAACGAATGTAGCGAACCGAGAATTGCGGTGACCATGGGCGGTTCCCGGACGATATCCGCTTGGGCAGGTGAGGGCGCCTGCCGCTACCTGGGGATGGATGGGTGAGAAGGGCTGTCCCAAAGCGAGATGGATACAGGAATGGCGATCCGCGGTAGCGAGTAGCGCGTATCGACCAACTACCAACAACCAATGTCCTACGAAACCGCAGTTGCGCAGATGTACGGCTTGGGCCACGAGTTGGGGCAGACGGCCGGACGCAAGTTCGACCTGGCGCACATGCGCGTGCTGCTTGCGGCGCTGGGGCATCCGGAAAACAAATTTCCGTCTGTGCTGGTTGCGGGCACGAACGGCAAGGGTTCGACGGCCGCGACGCTCGCATCGATTCTGCAGGCTTCGGGGCTGAAGACGGGGCTCTACACGTCGCCACACCTGATCCGGATCAACGAGCGCATTCGCATCGATGGCGAAGCGATCGGCGACCAAGATTTTGCGACGCTCCACGAGGTGGTCGAAGGCGTTGCCGAGCGATTGGTTGCGGCGGGCGACCTGCCGTGGCATCCCAGTTTCTTCGAGACGCTGACGGCGATGGCCTTTGAATATTTCGCCCGCAGCGGGCCGGAAATGGCTGTGCTGGAGGTGGGCATGGGCGGGCGGCTGGACGCGACCAACGTGGTTGAGCCGCGGCTCAGCATCATCACCGACATTGCGCTCGATCACCAAAAATATCTGGGCGAAACCATCGCCGAGATTGCGCGCGAAAAAGCGGGGATCATCCGACCTGGCGGAATCGTGGTAACGCTGGCGCAATTGCCCGAAGCCAACGATGCAATTGGGAGCACAATTTTGAATGCGGGGGCGCGCGCGGTAAATGCCGTGGCATATGTGCCGATTATCAGTGGGCAGTGGCCAGTGGCAAGTGGTCAGTGGCAACGGTATCCGCTGGACGTAATGGGCAAGCAAATCCTGATCGAATCGCCGCTGGTGGGGAGGCATCAGTTGCGCAACCTGGCGCTGGCAATCGCGGCGGCGGAAGAACTGCGCGACCAGGGAATGGTCCAGATCACGCCCGAGACGATCGCGCGAGGCATCCGGGAAACGCGATGGCCAGGGCGTTTTCAGGTGGTTCGGGCCGGGGGAGACGGGCCGGAGTATGTGCTCGATGTCGCGCACAATCCGGCAGGGGCGTGGGCGCTGCGGGCCACACTTTCGCACGCTTATGGGGACCTCGGAAGCAGCGCCGCGGCAGCCGGCCGCGAGATCACGCTGGTGTTTGGCGTGATGCGCGACAAGGCAGTGCGGGAAGTGGTTGAGATTCTGTTCCCCATTGCCAAGCATGTGATTGTGACTCATGCTAATAACCCACGCTCGGCGAGCGCGCATGAGATTAGACGGGCAGCGGCGCGGGTGGCCGCGGGGATGGAGATGGAAGAGGCGGAGGATGTGGCATCAGCGCTGGAACGGGCGCGGAAGGCCGCGGGACCGGGCGGCCTGATCGTAGTGACTGGTTCGATATACATTGTTGGAGAAGCGATGCAAGTGCTGGGCATTGGCATCTAAAGGTAGGGTGGCGCGGGGACTTCGATGGCGAAGTCAATGTTTCTGGGGCTACAGGCACCTGCCCCTACGAGAGTCAAATGCGGCCCGGCATGAGCGGGCCGCCGCGAAAGAGTTTGGAAGCTGGATATTGAATAAGATCGTCACCATTGCGGAAGTGGAGAAAGAGAGCGCCGAGCTGCGCCCGGCTGTCCCTACGTTTGGGGAGGCAGTTCGTCCAGTCAAACGGCACGGGTGGCCGAGCCGCCTGCGCTCGCATTTCATTCTCGCGCCGCTGATCTGGGTCTACACGCTGGTTTTGGGCACGATTTCTTTGCTGTGCTCGCTCTTCGAGAGCGACGGCCGCGCGCAGCACAATCTCGCGCGTTTCTGGTCGCGCCTCATCATGAAGACCATCCTCTCGCCGGTGAAAGTCACGGGCATGGATGCGGACAAGATCGATGCCTCGAAGCCTCGCGTGTACGCGGTCACGCATGCGTCGGCGCTCGACATTCCGATTCTGTACGTTTATTTGCCATTTCAATTCCGTATCGTCTTCAAGAGCGAGTTGCTGGCGTACCCATTCATCGGATGGCATCTGAAGCGCTCGGGGCAAGTGTGCATCAACCAGCAAAACCCGGCGGCCTCGATCGGGGCGGTCAAGTCGGCGCTGAAGAGCCTGCGCAAGGGAATGCCGCTGGTCATCTTTCCCGAAGGCGGGCGCACGCGCGACGGCAAGATCCAGCCTTTTCTACCGGGCGCATTTTTTCTGGCGATCAAGGCGCAGGCCGATATCGTGCCGATCACGCTCGTCGACACCTTCGACCTGTTGCCGATGAATACCTACCACATCAAGTGCCAGCCGCTGGAGATGCGGGTGGGGGAAATCATTCCGACGGCGGGGCTGACGCTGCGCGACACAGACGCAGTGACCGCCAAAGTGAAGGCGGCGATTGAGGCGCTGCACGCCGCGCCACGAGCGAATCCAGAATTGCTTTAAGCACGGGCAGGAGCCGGGCTGCGCTCGGCTGGCTGACAATACCCTTCCTCATCCGTCATAATCTCCTGTTTGCAGAGGAGGTGTCATGAAGTCCGCTGTTCTCGTATGCACAGGTTTCGCATTCTTATTTCTCGCCATGAGCGTTTACGCTCAAACCAGCTCTTCCACCGTTGCCGAAGCGCAGCAGTTCATGAACAAAGCCGAGGCGCAGCTCGCCGACCTGAGCGTCAAGGTGAACCGCGCTTCCTGGGTCCAGGAAAATTTCATCACCGACGACACGGCTGCCATGGAGGCCGATGCGATCGACGAGGCCACCGCCGTCACGACCGAGTTGGTGGAACAGGCCAAGCGATTTGACGGCCTCAAGCTTGCGCCGGATCTGGCGCGGAAGTTTCTGCTGCTGAAGCTCTCGCTTACCGCGCCCGCGCCGAAAGACGCCGCGCTGCGGCGGGAAATGACCGACATTGGGGTTGCACTCGATGGCGACTACGGCAAAGGCAAGTACTGCCGCAAGAACGGCGAGTGTCTGGACATCACGGCAATCGAAAAGTTGATGTCCACGAGCGGCGATCCGGAAGAGCTGAAAGAAGTGTGGGTGGGATGGCATGCGATTGCGCCGCCGATGCGGAAGCGCTACGCGCGCTTCGTCGAACTTTCGAATCAAGGCGCGAGAGAGATTGGGTTCAAGGATACGGGCGTGTTGTGGCGCGCGGGGTACGACATGACGCCGGAAGAATTTTCCTCCGACCTGGAGCGGCTGTGGAACCAGGTGAGGCCGCTCTATCTATCGCTGCACACGTTTGTGCGCTGGAAGCTGGCGGAGAAGTACGGCCCGAACGTCGTTCCGCCAGACGGGCCGATCCCCGCGCATTTGCTGGGCAATCCGTGGGCACAGGAGTGGGAGAACATTTACGACCTGCTCGGAGTGCAGGAGGAAAAGGGCGGGGTCAACGTAACCGAACTGCTCCAGAAGAAAAACCTCGACGCGAAGGGGATGGTGAAATACGGCGAAGGTTTCTACACGTCGATGGGCTTCCCGCCGCTGCCGCCGACGTTCTGGGAGCGGTCGCTGTTCACCAAGCCCGCCGACCGCGATGTGGTCTGTCACGCCAGCGCATGGGACATCGACAACATGGACGATTTGCGCGTGAAGATGTGCATCCAGGTGCGCGGCGTGGATTTCGTCACCATTCATCACGAGCTTGGGCACAACATGTACCAGCGGGCCTACAAAGACCAGCCGTTCATGTTTAAGAATGGCGCCAATGACGGGTTCCACGAAGCGATTGGCGACTCGATCGCGCTGGCCATCACGCCCGCATACCTGCATAAAGTCGGACTGCTGGAGAACGCGCCGGAAGAGAGCAACGATATTCCGGAACTGCTGAAGCAGGCGCTGGAACGCGTCGCATTTCTGCCCTTTGGACTGATGATCGACCAGTGGCGCTGGAAGGTGTTCTCCGGAGAGATTGCGCCGGCGGACTACAACAAGGCGTGGTGGGCGCTGCGGTTGAAGTATGAGGGCGTGGCGCCTCCGATGGCGCGCAGCGAGGCCGACTTCGATCCGGGAGCGAAGTATCACGTGGCGGCGAACGTGCCCTACACGCGGTATTTTCTGGCGGAGATTCTGGAGTTCCAGTTCTACCGCGCCCTGTGCCGCGAGTCGGGCTACACGGGGCCGCTCAACCGCTGCACGTTCTACGGGTCGAAGGCAGCGGGAGCGAAGTTCAACCAGATGCTCGCCATGGGCCAGAGCAAGCCCTGGCCGGACGCGCTGGAAACGTTGACTGGCGGTCGGCAGGTGGATGCGAGTGCGATCCTCGACTATTTTGCGCCGCTGCAGAAATGGCTGGACGAGCAGAACAAGGGGAAGAAGGTGGGCTGGTAGAGACCACTAATCAGAACCGCGCGGGGCAGGTGTCCATTTGCCCTCACCTGCCCCTGCGCGAGCAAATGATAAACTTGCAAAATACAAGGCTTATCCATGTCTGACAGCATTCAATTGAAGCTCCCCGACGGCAGTGTCAAGGAAGTTGCGAAGGGCACGACTGCGCTCGACGTTGCCAAATCCATCAGTCCGCGTCTGGCCGACGCCGCGCTTGCCGCCAAATCGAATGGCGATCTGATCGACCTGACGCGGCCGCTGGAAGAGGACGCCGAGTTGCGGATACTCACCGACCGCGATCCGGAGGCGCTGGAAGTGTATCGGCATTCGTCCGCGCACCTGATGGCTGCGGCTGTGCTCGAACTTTTTCCCGAGACCAAGCTTGGCCACGGCCCAGCGACGGAGAACGGGTTCTTCTACGACTTTTATCGGCCGACTGCGTTCACGCCTGAGGACCTCGAGAAGATCGAAAAGAAAATGCAGGAATTGATCCAGGGAAACCTGCCTTATGCGCGCGAATTTCTGCCGCGCCAGGAGGGACTGGAAAAGTTCAAGGACGAAGGCGACTTCATGAAGTGCCACTTCATCGAGCAGTTCACCAAGCCCGATGAGAAGATTTCGATCTACAAGACGGGCAAGTTCCAGGATTTTTGTCGTGGTCCGCATTTGCCTTCGACGGGAAAAATCAAGGCGTTCAAGCTGTTTAACATCGCGGGCGCGTACTGGCTGGGCGACGAAAAGAACCAGCAACTGCAACGGATCTACGGCACGTCGTTCTTCTCGAAGAAAGATCTCGACGCTTATCTGAACTCCATCGAAGAAGCGAAGAAGCGCGACCATCGCGTGCTGGGCAAGCAGTTGGATTTGTTTTCGATCCAGGAACTGGCCGGTCCGGGGCTGATCTTCTGGCATCCGAAGGGCGGCATCATCCGTAAGGAGATGGAAGACTGGATGCGCGAAGAGTATCTGCGCCGCGGCTACTCGTTGGTCTGCACGCCGCATGTGTCGCGGCGGCAGTTGTTCCATACCTCGGGCCACGAGGGCTACTACTCGCAGAACATGTTCGACGCGATGGAGCTTGACGACGCCGAATATCGCCTCAAGCCCATGAATTGCCCGGGGCACATTTTGATCTACAAAGATTCGCTGAAGTCCTATCGCGATTTGCCGGTGCGGCTTGGCGAACTCGGCACCGTCTATCGCTATGAGCGTTCGGGCGTGATGCACGGGCTGCTGCGCGTGCGCGGATTTACGCAGGACGACGCGCACATCTTCTGCACTCCCGAGCAGATTGAAAACGAAATCGTCGGCTGCCTGGAATTCGCGCTCGCCGTGCTGAAGGCCTTCGGCTTCGACAAATTCCAGACCGAGCTTTCGACCTGGGACCCGAAGGACAAGAAAAGCTTCCTCGGCACCGAAGACCAGTGGAACCTGGCTACCCACTCCCTCGAAAGCGCGCTGAAGAAGTTGAACATCGAATATAAGACCATCCCCGGCGAAGCGGCGTTCTACGGGCCGAAGATCGACGTGAAACTCGTGGACGCGATCGGACGCCTGTGGCAGCTCTCGACGGTGCAGTTCGATTTCAACCTGCCGCAGCGCTTTCAGCTCGAATACGTGGCCGAAGACGGCTCGCGCAAGCAGCCGCTGATGGTGCACCGCGCGCTGTATGGATCGGTCGAGCGCTTCTTTGGCGTACTGATCGAGCACTACGCGGGAGCGTTTCCAGTTTGGCTCTCGCCGGTGCAGGTGGCGATGATCCCCATCGCAGAGCGGCATTCGGAGTACGCGGAAAAAGTGGCGGCGCAGTTGCGGGCGGCGGGGGTGCGCGTGGAAGTCGACGCTCGCAACGAAAAGATGAACGCGAAAATCCGCGAACACGCGATGCAGAAAGTGCCATTTTTGCTGGTGGTGGGAGACAAAGAGGCCGAAGCGAACAAAGTCAACGTCCGCACGCGCGGAAAAGAGAAAACCGAAGACATGGGGACGGCGGAATTCGTGGAGAAGATCAAGACGCTGATCGCGGAGAAGAGCGCGGGGCTGTAGGCGGCAAGAATTGCAAGAGGGCTACGGCGTTGAGGGATTCGCCGGGAATCGGCGGTGGGGCAGTTCCCGACGAAGAGAAAAGCCTGAACCACAGAGGACACAGGGGAACACGGGGGAAACCCTTCCGATCTGAAGCGCTTGTTTTTTGGATTGCAGCCCTTTGCTTGCGCGATGTGAAGCTTCGGTATGTGTGAAACAGGCACAGCGACAATCTTGGCAAGGGACAACGAATAACTATGAGCAGTCCGACCCAAACTTCCGCATCGAAAATCATCTATGTAACGCGCACTGGCCTGCCGCTCAGTTTTGAGCTGGAGTGGCCTTTTCGCCATGCCACGTCGGGCGCGGACTTCGATGTGTTACATGCGGCGATCAGGCTGGAAAATTCCGACGGTCTGCGGGCGCTGGTAGCGGTAAATCTTTCGGTGACGCTGCGGGAAGCGCTGCCTTCGCTCGAAGCGAAAGACACGGAAGGGCCAGTGATCAACGCTCTGCGCAAGGAGATCGACAAGAAGCAGATGGAGTTCGTGAAATCGGGGAAGCTGGTGCCGCTGTTGTTTTCGAGCCGCCACTACAGCTTCAAACTCAAGCAGTGGATTTTCGGCAAGGCAAGCGACGAAGAGATTGCGCGGATGATCGAGCGGAAGGTGTATTGGCAGACGCGTCTGGTGGGCGGAGATGCTTGGCTGGGCGACCCGGCGGAGGCACTGTACGTCGAGACGTCGTGCGATCACATTGCGGGAATCGCGGCTGGACTGGCGGGGCAGGGGCTGTTCACGCTGGCGCGGCGCTATGCGACTGCGCTGCCCGCGCTGATGGATCAAGGCGAGAGGTTTGAAGCGGAGATGGCGGCGGCGCTGCGGCAGTTAGAAGAGAAACACGCGTTCGAGCGCGGGTAATCGCCGAACTCCTCCACCCCATCAAGCCAAAGCCGGGCTTGACGGGGGCCCCGGTGCGCTCGGCCTGGACGGGCGAGAGCGCCCGTCCCCCATACGAGCGCGGCACAAGCTACCACATGCGGCAGGCGTTTTCGCGGACCATGGGCTGGCCGGGCTTGCAGTGGAAGGCTCCGCGAAATTCGGTCATGTTTGAGACCACGCCGTTGGTTCGATATTTCTCGGGCGAGTGCGGATCGACCGTGGCGCGCATGCGCTTATTCTCATCGCGCTCGTTGGTGCACCAGAACTGGCCGTAGGCGATGAAGAAGCGCTGCTCGGGCGTCAAACCATCGAGCGGCTCGAGTTTTTGGTTTTTCGTATCTTCCTTCCACGCCAGATAGGCCAAGAGCGTTCCGCCGAGATCGGCCAGATCCTCGCCGTTGGTGAGTTTGCCGTTGATCTTGATGTCGTCGACGATGGTGTATCCGGAGAATTGGTCAACCACGCATTGGGCGCGCTGCTCGAATTCCTTGCGGTCGGCATCGGTCCACCAGTCGCGTAGATTGCCTTGGGCGTCGAACTGGCTGCCCTCGTCGTCAAAGGCGTGGGTGAGTTCGTGGCCCATGGTGGCGCCGGTATTGCCATAGTTGGGGGCCGCGTCCGACAGCGCGCTGAAGAGCGGCGGCTGCAGAATTCCGGCGGGGAAGTTGATGTCGTTCTTCTGCGGATCGTAATAGGCGTTGACGGTGGGCGGGCTCATGCCCCACTCCTTGTGGTCCACCGGCTTGCCGATTTTCGCAAGCTGACGATGAAACTCGAACCAGTATGCGCGTTCGGAGTTTCCGAATTCGTCACCGCGGACGATTTCGAGCGCGGTGTAGTCGCGCCAGGCGTCGGGATAACCGATCTTGTTGGCGATGGCGTGCAGCTTGATGAGGGCCTGTTCCCTGGTGGCGGCGCCCATCCACGGCAGCGATTGGATCTCGCTCTGCATGGCCGCTTCGATCTCTTTCACAATCTCGAGCGCCGCTTGTTTGGCGTCGGGGCTGAAGTACTTCTTTACATACGCCTGGCCCAGGGCTTCTCCGAGGTCGCCATCCACGTCGTTGGTGCAGCGCTTCCAGCGCGGAGGCAACTGCTCTTGTCCGCTCAGGGTCTTGCCATAGAAGGCAAAATTCTCTTTTACGAAGGTAGCGGAGAGGTCCCTGGCCGCGTTGTGGGCAGCGTGCCAGCGCAGATAGGTCTTCCAGTCGGCGAGGCTAACCTTCTCGAGTTCTGCGCTCATGAGGTGCAAATAGGCGGGCGTCACGACGTTCAGGGTGCTGAGCGATCCCAGGCCAGACTTGGTGAAATAGATGTTCCAGGCGAATGCCGGGGCCAGTTTCCCGAGTTCTTCCACGGTCATCTTGTGATAGAGGCTGGGCGGATCGCGGCGCTCGTC
>JBEKQG010000021.1:0-28248 GCA_049519955.1 Terriglobales bacterium | reverse complement strand
TGATTTGCGCCGCCGCCCACCGCCGCGGCTGGGCCATTTTCACCACGGATCGCGATTTCCAGAATTATGCGTCGGTGCTGCCGCTGCGGATGCACTCGCCCTCGGCCAGCGGCTAGGGTAAGAGGCGAATGGGGATGGGACGCCGGTTCAGTAGAGGGGAGGCAGGGTCTCGGGTGTGCAATGTTTCACATGGAACATGTTGTAGTGGCGTAAAGGTAAGTACGCTGGGGCCTAATCCCGCGCCTGTCGTTTTGCTTCTGCAATGAGCGCCTCCATCTTACTTTCGCTGAGATGGGCTTGCGTATAGTGCCGGTCGAATGCTGCACGTAAATAGGCTTCTTGCTCCGTTCTGTGCTTGCGGCCTTGCCCCTGCTTTAGCGAAAACTTCGCATCCTTGCAAGAAGAGCAATGTCCCCAAAGCGGTATGCCGCCCTCTCCGCCAACGAATACTATATGAGACTCTTTCATCATTCTCTGCTTCCTTTCGTCCCGATCTTTACGGATTCCACGTCGCATATAGTCCCGACGACCGAGGGGTCACGCTCGATGCGATGGTAAATCACTAGAGTCTTGGTTCCCTCTTCCGTTACCTCTTGAGCGTTGTAGAGGTGGCCGACTTCCAAATCGGCCGCACCGCCTTTACACGCCAATTTGTAGTAGAGCGTCGATTCTGGTCCTGAGGTTTTTCCTTCCACTTTGTAGGGGCTGTCCGTGCTGTTCTTGTGACGTTCGATGCTGGTGATGAGGATTTTACGGCCTTGGTTCGCTTCTTTCCCAAAAGCCGAATAGGACAGCGCTAGGGCGGTCGTTATCAGCAACACAGTTCGCGGCTTCATGGCCGGAATTGTATCGCACCGCGGCTATGCTGGAATCGTTAATTTGGAAGCTCCGCATGGCTTCGAAGGGGGTAGCGTTACAAAATGCCGAGGAAGGAAGGATGCCCAGGAAGCGGTGATCTAGCCGGCGGCGCTGACGAACCAGAGGGCACCGTTCAATACTTCAAGTGCGGGCGCAGCTTTCTGAGGGTGCGAACGAGCATCAAAGACGGCGTGAGGCAATTCCTCGTGCCGGATCATGATCGGCGCCCCCTAGGTTGCCGCAGAGGAGAGGTGGTCGGACAGGTGCAAGAAATGGCCATCGTAGTCCCCGTCGAGGCTAGCTTCCGCTTTTTTCGGCTCTCGGATCGAACCGTTTGCAATCGCACGGGATGATTTTCGGAGAAATAACTTTGGCCGTGCACGGTCCATTTGGGTGAAGCGATCTTGCATGCCCACATTTACAGATTTGTTCACTCATACTAAGAGTCTCCCAGAGGTCTGGTTCCCGGCGCTACTGCCGCCGGTTCCATCGGAGTCCTTTGGTGGATAAAATGATCGTATCATGAAGGCGCCAAGAGGTATCAGAGCGCGGGACTTCCTCTGGCTTTGTCTCAAAGAGGCGGCAAGGACCTCGTGGGAGAAAGCCGACACTGGAGCCACGGTTATTGGCTTCATCCTTCCTGCTGTCATTCATTTTGTCCCGAGGTGGGAGTCAGCTATGAGCAACTTGGCGTGGCAAGCGCCAATCGCGTGTCTTGCTTCTATAACGCTGACTAGACTTTTGATTTCGCCGTTTCTGGTTTACCGTCGCAGAGATTCCGAAGCTGGGGCGGCAGAGAAGGCGTTGAAAGACTTGCAGAGCAAAGAGGAAATGCGGCATCTTTTGGCGGAGATGCTCGCGGAAGGGGCCGAATTGAGGAGATCGTCTCCTGATACCGTGGCGGCGTTGCGGGCATGGAAAGAAAGTATTGGGGATTGGGTTATCGCGACAGCTATTGTGCTTGATGAATTCAGTTCGACTACGGATTCGGTAATCTTCAAGAATGCCGACGCATCGGGCGCAGGAGTCGGGGCTGAGCCATCCCCGATCCGAAGTATTGACGATTTGCAGGAGTGGGTCCCCTACCTAGATCAAAAATTGCAAAAGCATCAGTTGGCATTGGAGGAGATTCTCACCCTGTCACGGTAGAGGTCAGGAGCTTGAATCCGATCGACCTAGCATTACCGCAGTCACTCCCCAATCGCCCCGCTTTCCATTACTGTTGATCGTAATGACACTGCCTCTCCCCGTGTGTGCCTGCGCGGTTGCAGACTATTTGTTAACGAGCGATTGTGCACGATACTGCAAAGACTGAACCCGCGTACCAGGAACTGCTGAGCCGGCCGATTCGCGAGCTGGGGCTGGCGCTTGCGGGGTCTCCGGTGGAGCGGTTTGTCGAACAGCTCTATCGCGAACTGGAGGCGAAGGGACTGACTCGGTTTCGTCCGGCTTGCTATTTGACCGACGAGTGGGGATCTCCGTCGGGCGAGCCGATTATTGGGATTCCGTTTTATCTGGCTCATGCGGCGTTGGCGCAACTGGAAAAAGAAACGCACGACCTTGAAGACGCACGGGAAATCATGATGTATCTGCGGCATGAGGCGGGGCATGCGTTCACGTACGCCTACAAGCTGCACAATCGGCCGGAGTGGAAAAAGATTTTTGGGCCGTTCCGGCGTCCGTATCACGACAATTACCGTCCGGCGCCGTTTTCGCGCGACTATGTGCGGCACTTGCCAGGATGGTATGCGCAGAAGCATCCGGATGAGGATTTTGCGGAGACGTTTGCGGTGTGGCTGACGCCGCGGTCGAACTGGCGCAAGCGCTATCGCGGGTGGGGCGCGATGGAGAAGCTGATATATGTAAACCGGCTGGCGCGGAAGCTGGGGAAGAGCGAGCCTTTGCGGCGGCGGGGCGAGGCCGACATCACGGTCGCTGAGATGGAGACGACGGTCGCGGAGTTCTACCACTTGCAGCAGGCTGGGCGGGAGGAAGTTGCGGTGACGGGGCTGGCTCCGGACACGGATTTACGGGACATCTTTCCGGTATCGAAGCGGCGGAAGACGGCGGTCGGAGCGCAGGAGTTTTTGCATCAGCATGGCAAGGCGGTGATCGCGAAAATTGCGCAATGGACGGGAGCGCAGCGTCCGCTGATTAAGAATTTGATGGATACGATTGAGAAGCGCGCCGGGGAACTCGACTTGCGCGCCGACAAAACACGCAGCGCGGAGCATGTGGCGGAAGTTACGGCCTATGTCACGGCGCTGGTGATGACGTATGTGACGAAAGGAAAGTTTATACAGCCCTAGGAAGCTTCGAGCTACTAGCTGCTAGCTGCTAGCTTCTAGCAACCGCATTTCGAGGTGACAGAATGGTCGGAGCAAAACTGAAAATCGCGCTGCTGTACGACGTGTGGAACGAAGATCCCGTGGCAGCGGCGGCGAAGGAGGTGGCGGAGGCGGCGCCCGCTCCCAAGCCGCGCAAGAAAGTAAAGAAGATCAAGAAGCAGAAGACCGACCGCGAGGAAATTTTCGAAGCGCTGCAGAAGCTGGGGCACGAGCCTTCGTATTTCGAGCTGGATGGACGGCCGCAGTCCTTGCACTCGTTGTCGCGCTCGGACGCCGATTTGATTTTCAATCTGACCGAGTCATTCGACGGCGACGACACCAAGGAAATGAACGTGGTCGCCTATATGGACTTGCTGGGATTGCGTTACACGGGCGCGGGGCCGCACGCGGTGATTCTGGCGCAGGACAAGGCGATCGCCAAGAAAATATTCGCGTTTCACGGCATCAAGACGCCATTTTTCGCGACTGCGTATCGCGGGCGCATTGAACATGCGCACGACATTTCTTTTCCGCTGATCGTAAAACCGTCGTGGGAGGATGGATCGATCGGCATAGACGCCGGCTCGGTGGTGAAGAACGTCAAGGAGATGATGGAGCGGATCGAGTACATACAGGATGAATTCGACTCGCCGGCCTTGATCGAGGAATACATCGAGGGGCGGGAAATTTACGCGGGAGTGCTGGGCAGCTACGAACGGGCGCGGGTTTTGCCGATGGTGGAGCTGGATTTGTCGCGCCTGCCGGAAGGCACGCCGAAGATCGCGAGCTACGACGTGAAGTTCGAGAAGAATACGGAAGCCTACAAGCTGACCAAATCGCAAATCGCGGAAAATCTGGACGAAGATACGGTGAAGCGGTTGGAACATACGGCGCTGGCCGCGTATCGCGCGCTCAAGCTGCGCGACTATGGACGCGTCGACATGCGGCTGGCTCCGAATGGAGATGTTTACGTGATTGAGGCGAATCCGAATCCGTGGCTGGCGAGCCGGCAGGAATTTGCCATGGCGGCGAAGGCCTCGGGACTTTCCTATACGGACATGATCGGCGAGATCGTCGAGTTGGCGATGAGCCGGTATTCGAATGGCAACGTTGCGAATGCGGCGACGATGCGGTAGGGGCGACTCCTGCCAGCTCGCGGCAAATTCATGGCGTCATCCCGCGCACAGCGTGGGAAAAAATCTTGACCACAGAGGACACAGAGGAGCACAGGGGAAAGCCTACTTCTTTCAAACTGGAAGCGGCCCAATCGAGCGGAGAAAGGCGCGACGGATTGTCGCGCCCTCCCGCTGCTTCATTCCAGCTCTTTCTAGAACTGATTCCACAGGTACTGGTTGTAGACTTCGTGGTGAAATTGGATCTCGGCGGTCTTGATTTGGGTGCCGAGCAGGCGCGGGCAGCGGTCGGCCGATGCCTGTTTGAGTTCGGCGTAACGGGCCTTGACGTCTTCTCCGAGCAGCTTGGTTGTCCACGGGGCCTTGCGGAAGTTTTCGATGGCGGTGTAGATGTTGTCGGGCAAGTAGCGTTCGGCTTCGCGGAGGTTCTTGATCTTGGCCGTGTCGCCTTCGATACCGGTCCTGAAAATGGAGTACATGACGAGGTAGGGATTGGCGTCGGGAGCGACGGCGCGCACCTCGGTGCGCATACTGCGCGAGTTGCCGATGGGGATGCGAACCATGGCGCCGCGGTCCACGGCCGAGGCCCGGAGCTGGTTGGGCGCCTCGAAGTGCGGATCGAGACGGCGGTAGGCGTTGACGCTGGAGTTGAAAACCAGGCAAAGATCGTTGCCGTGAGTGAGGACGCGATCCATGAACTCATAGCCGAGCTTGCTGAGGTTCTCTTCGCCCTTGGGGTCCCAGAAGAGGTTCTTGCCGTCCTTGCTGATGGACACGTTGGTGTGCATGCCGCTGCCGTTGACGCCGACCACCGGCTTGGGCAGGAAGCAGGCGGTGTAACCCATGTTGCGCGCGACCTGGCGGCAGACGAGCTTGTAGAGCTGGATGTGATCGGCGGCGGCCACGGCTTCGGCGTAGCCGTAGTTGATCTCGAATTGCGAAGGCGCGACCTCGGGGTGGTCCTTTTCGTTCTGGAACCCCATTGCGCGCTGCACTTCGGCGACGGTATCGATGAAGTGGCGCAGCGGTTCGCTGGGCAGCGAATGGTAGTAGCCGCCCAGGTTCACGTACTCGAACTTGAAGGTCTCGTGATAGGTGCGCTCGGCGTCGATTCCCTGGAACAGGAAGCCTTCGATTTCATTGGCCGCGTTCAAGGTATAGCCGTGCTTCTTGTGCATGGACGCGGCGAACATTTTGAGGACGCCGCGCAGGTCGCCGACGTAGGGTTCGCCGCCCTTGTCGATGACGTCGCCGAAGACCAGCACCTTGCCGGGGCCGAAGACATCGGCCGGGACCCAATAGAAAGCGCTCCAGTCGATGCCCAGGCGCAGGTCGCTTTCGCGCTGGGCGGTGAAGCCGCGAATGGAAGAGCCGTCGAAGGTGAGGTTGTCGTAACTCTTCAAGAGAAATTTCTTGTCGTAGTCGAGGGTGTGCAGGCGGCCTTCGAGGTCGCTGAACATCACGGTGACGGCCTTGATGCGCGGCTCGCCGGCGAGGTACTTGAGACGCTCTTCCTGAACTTTGTGAGGATCCACGCGGTCCAGGCGCTGCTTTTTCGCCTTCAGATTCATCTCTTCCAGTTCGTCGTAAGGGATCGCGAGAAAATTTCGCAGTTCAGTTGACATGGCTCTCCTTGGTTCGGGCGCTGCCCGGAAATCAAATTGAACTCGCTGGGGGATGACTTGAGATAGGCTATCGTGCCGGAGGCAAGCGCGCAAATAGGAATTGGTTATAGGAACGATTACGGGAGTTTATCCCGCCGAGACGGCTTCGAGCTCCGAGCTGCGAGCTACGAGCTTCGAGCAACCGGGACCCGATCCCTCACGCCGCGGCTCGATTTATCTCGAAGCACCCTGGGGTGAACTCCGTTTTTCCGTGAAATAATCGAAACCGAGGGACCGCGCTTGAGTTGCTTGATTTGCGAAGAACGGAAGGAAAAGCGGTTTTGCCAGGCTGTACACGGGAAGATTTGTCCGCAGTGCTGCGGCGAGCAGCGCGAGCGAACGCTCGACTGCCCGAGCGAATGTCCTTATCTTTTACAGGCACGACAGCAGCCACGACAGCAGGCACGCGAGCAGGCCAAAGGGCACCCGTCAACAGAGCAAAATGAAGAGCCGGGCGGGCGCGAGGCGTCGATTCCCAGGGTTGAGATGCCCGAGGTTGAGGTTGACGAGCAGTTTGTTTACGAACGCGAGGAATTGATCCTCGGACTCGGTTTCGCGCTGGCCAAGAGAGCGCGCGCCGACCGCTCGCTGATGGATTGCGATCTGATCGCGGCCTTGCGTTCGCTGGCGGAGAGCTACCAAACGCTGGTGAAATCGAACCTCATCTATGAGCAGCCGATGACGAACCTGGCGCACCAGGAGATCGCTCGCGAAGTCGAGAGCATGGTGAGGGAGTTTCGTGAGGAAGAACGGAAGCACACCGGCCTGATGCGGCTGCGGGATTCCGAGGTCCTGAAGGTGCTGGTATTTCTCCTGCGCATGGGCGTGGTGAGGACCTCGGGCCGGCCGAAGTCGCGGGCGTTCGTGGATTCGCTGTTTGCGATGTTTCCGGAAAAGCACTCGGGCGTCGTGGGGCCGGAAGAGGCAGGGAGCCGGATCGTGATTCCGTAGGATCGGGTTCAGAGGCGGCGAACGGTTTGGCCGTCCGGCAAGGCCGCGAGCAGTTCTCGCGCAGTTTTTCCGAGCTCGGGATGGCGCGCGTCGGGAGCGATTTCGACCAGGGGTTCGAGGACAAAGCGGCGCTGGTGCATGGAGGGGTGGGGAACGTTGAAGTCCGGCCCATGCACGATGCGATTGCCGAACAGCACCAAGTCTATATCGATGTTGCGGGCGGCTTTCGGGCCGAGGCGGAGACGGCCCATGGCGGCTTCGACCTGCAATGCCAGCTTGAGCAACTCTTGCGGCGTCTTGTCGGTATCGATCGCGGCCACGCAATTCAGGAACCAGGGCTGGTTTGGGGCCTCGACCGGCTGGGTCTCATAGAATGAGGAGACGGCGAGCAGGCGTCCGGCCACGTCCAATTGGGCGAGGGCTGCCGAGAGGTTGGCCGCGCGATCTCCCAAGTTCGATCCCAGAGACAGATAAGCGGTTTCGCCCATGCCGCTAGTTTCGCGGGAAAGGGAGCGAGAATCCAGCAAAAACGACGGAAGCGGTGTTGTTTTCAATTCGCCCCCTGTGGGAAAGCGACTTGCCCGAATCACAACCGGCGATTTACGACCGGCGGCGGCAAGTAACGATGTGGACTTTTTACTGTGCCAAACCCCTCGGTTTTGCCCGATACCTCGGTAACTTTCTTAACTTCCAGGGTGCCGCTAGTATCGAAATGCCATGAAGCTGGAGTCTCTTCTCATCAGCCCGGACGGGGATTTGGCCGGCGTGCTGCGCGAGGCACTGGGAAAGGTCTCGATTCAACTCGAGGTTTGTGCGGAGTCGCGGTCGGGCCACGATCTGATGGCAAAGCGCAAGTTCGATGGGGTCATCATCGACTGCGACGACGTGCCGGACGGCGTCGATCTGCTGCGGGCCCTGCGCCAGACCCAAAGCAATGCCCGTTCCGTGTCGTTTGCGGTGGTGAATGGGAAGACGACGACGCAGGCGGCCTTCCAGTCTGGGGCGAATTTCGTTATGCAAAAGCCGCTGACAGCGCTGCACGCCTCGCGCTGTTTTAATGCGGCCCTCGATTTCATGATTCGGGAACGGCGGCGGTACTTCCGCCAGCCGGCGGAGATACCACTGCGAATTGTGCTTCCGAACAAGCAGGACATGACGGCCACGGCGGCAAACGTGAGCGAGGGAGGCATGGCCATCCGCACGGTCGGGAAGTTGCTTAAGGACACGCATGCGCAGTTCCGCTTCACGCTTCCCGGCACCAATGTCTCCCTCGAGCTGAAAGGCCAAGTCGCCTGGGCCGACGGAACCGGCCACGCCGGCGTTCGCTTCATAGAGGTCCCGCAGAGCTCCCAGTATCAGCTTGAAAAATGGCTGACGGAACGCTTGCGCACCGAACTACCCGCGCAACTGCAAGGCTACGCGACGCTTCCGTAAGACAGCGCTCGCGGACGGCGGCTGAAGCGAGAAGCTGCGAGTTTACGGGAGACGACCCTAGGCAATCGCGCGGGCCAGCGAGCGAATCTCGGGCGCGGCGTCTTCATCGTCCGGCGATGTTTCTTCCCAATACGAGCGGTCGCGCAAAATGCGCGAGACGAGCGCGGTGTGCATGGCGTGGCCGGCGCGGTCGGCCACCACCGAACCCAGGATTTGCTTTCCGATCAGAGCCAGATCGCCGATCAGGTCGAGAATTTTGTGGCGTACGAACTCGTCGGGAAAACGCAAGGGCGGGTTGAGCACTTCTTCGCGGTCGAGCACGATGGCATTTTCGGTGGAAGCGCCGCGAATCAGTCCCTGCTGGCGCATGGCCAGCTCTTCATGGAGAAAGCCGAAGGTGCGCGCCGGAGCAATCTCCTTCAGATAACTGCCATTGGTGAGCCGTACGCGGAAGCTCTGTTTGCCGATCAGCGGGTGAGGGAAGTTGATGGAATAGGAAACCGAATAGGAGTCGGAGGGATACACGGCAATAAATCGATCGCCCTCGCGCAACTCGATCTCGCGCAGGATGCGGAGACAGGTGCGCGCTTTGCGCTGGCGGCGAATGCCGGCTTTCTGGATCATTTCGACAAAGGGAAGGGCGCTGCCATCGAGGATGGGCAACTCGAGGTTGTCGAGCTCGACGATGGCATTGTCGATGCCGACGCCGATAAAGGCCGAGAGCAGGTGCTCGGTGGTGGAGATGAGCACGCCCTTCTTCATCAGGCTGGTGGCGTAACTGACGCGGGCGACGTTGCGTCCGCTGGCTTCGATCGGGAAGCCGTCGAGGTCGGTGCGGTGGAAGACGATTCCCGTTCCCGAGGGCGCGGGCAGAATGCGCAGGCTGACGGGAGCGCCACTGTGCAGGCCGATACCTGTGCAGGTCACCGCGCCGCGAATTGTTTGCTCGTGTGTCAACGGGGGACGGCTAAGTGTATTACTGTGTATCAGCTTACAGCGAGAAGCGAACTTTCGTATGTGGCAAAAAAGTCACACTTTGTGGCTTTTGTCCACGTGCCAGGGGCTAAGTTGTTCAGGCGGTTGGAGATGTTTGGGGGGATTGGGGGAGGAACCTGGGCTCCCTTTTCCGTGGTGGCCGCGGGTTTTCGGCACCTCCTGATGAAGCCTCTCGACGTGCGAGGGACACATGGGCCCTTGCGGATTGACAAGTGTTAAGCTACAGGCTACAGTTTGTGAAGTGAAGATAAGGAGCTTCGCCCACAAGGGTGTGAAGGCCCTCTACGAGGATGACCTGGCGAAAGGCGTGCCGCCCGATGCGGTGGATAAGCTCCGAAAAATGTTGGCGTTTCTGGACAACATGCAGGAACCGGAGGAATTAAATTCGCTGCCGGTGTGGAAGGCGCACACACGGGCCGGCGACCGGAAGGGAACATGGAGCCTCAGCGTAACTCGTAACCGCCGTTTGACGTTCAACGTGGATATCGGCGAGCGCGAAATCCACAACCTGAACCTGGAAGACTACCACTAGGACAAAGGGAGTAAGTGCCATGGCTATGAAAAACCCGTGCCATCCGGGCGACTTCATCCGGACGGAAATCATCGCGCCCGTGGGCCTGTCGGTAACGGCGGCGGCCATCGCGCTTCGAGTTTCGCGTCCGGCGCTGTCGAGCCTGCTGAACGGCAAGGCCGACCTCTCGGGAGACATGGCGCTCCGCATCGAAAAGGCATTCGGAGTGAAGATGGACACGCTGATGCGGATGCAGGCGGCCTACGACATCGCCCAGACCCGCAAGCGCGAAAAGAAGATCCACGTCCGGCGCATTGCCCAGCTAGCCGATGTTCACGTATGAAGCACTAGTTCTTACCGCTTCTTGGGCGGCGCTTCCGGGTCGTAGGTGACGCCCGCTTCGAAGAGCGAATCGGGCAGCTTCAGGTTGTAGCTGGCGGTGGTGATGAAGCGCTGTTGCGAGGTTTCTCCGTTGAAATATCGGGTAATGGAGTGGGGAGTCCAGATCCCCTGCACCAGTTTGTAGTTATCGTAGATCTCTTCTTCGACGTTCTTCTGCTTGTCCTTCGGGTCGCGCCACGAATAACTAATCTTGATGGGATAGTGCGTGTTCTGGTCGAGGTAAACGCTGACCGAGTCGTTCTGGCTGTTGAGCAGCGTGACGCCTTCGGTGATCTTGCTGTCCACGACGGCGGGGCCATCGTAGAAGAGGGCCACGTTGGGATCGCGGGCCCACTTGCGAAACACCCATTCGAGCGAATGCTGGCGGCGGCGAAGAAAGTTCTGCAAGTCCAGCGGGTCCTGCGCCGCCGTTCCCTTGTAGGTGGTCTCGTATCCCTGGTCGCCGTTGTGGACCAGGACAATGTCGAACTTCTTGGACTTGACGCCGCCGATGTCAATTTGCCCTGGTATGAGATGAACGTCTTTCAAGCGGAGGACTTCGAAGCGGTCCTTGTCGGGATATTCGATGAAGTAGTTGTACGCAAGGCCGGTGCTGTTTGTGCGCCCGTGATAGAGAGGATAGTAGCGGCCCGACTCGCTCCGGTTTTCGTAGGTGAGGTACGGTTGACCTCCCAGCGCCTGGACGGCGTGATCGAGTATCGCGCGGGCCTGGCGGGCATTGTCGGAGTCGTTCAGATTGATGGCAGGCTGGGCGCCGACAGGCGTGGGAGGAGCGGGTGTGGGGACTAGCGTTGGGCCGTTGTTTTGAGCAACGCCCAGCGTGCACAGCAGCAGCGAAATGGCAATCAGGCGGTACATGAATACTTGGTTAGAAGCCTCCCCGTCCATTTTAGCTGTACCAAGGAACGGATCGTCGTCGTGTGGGACGGGCACTCTTGTCCGCCAGCCGTTGTTCTTGCCGTTGCCTCTTTCCTGGTGCACGCATTTCGCGGACAAGAGTGTCCGCGCTACACCGACGGCCTACCCCACGAGCACCGCGCCGCCGTTTACGTTGAAAACCTCGCCGGTGATAAATCCGGCGTAGGGCGTACACAGGAACAGAATCGGCCCGGCGATTTCATCCGGCGTGGCCACGCGGCCGAGCGGGATGGTCTTAAAAACTTTGTCGCGGGTTGGGGGATCGTTCAGCGCCGGCGCGGCCATGTCCGTCGCCACCCATCCCGGCGCGACGCAATTGACATAGATATGGTCGCGCGCCAGTTCGGTCGAGAGCCCTTTGACCATGCTGATGAGCGCGCCTTTCGAGGCCGCGTAGTCGCAGTGGAACGCTTCGCCGCGCTGTCCGGCGGTCGAGCTGACGAGCACGATGTGGCCGCCGCTTTGCTCCTTCATCTGCTGCTTCTTCATTTGCCCGACGGAATGCTTGACCAGCGCGAAGACGCTGTCGACATTTACGGCGAGGGTGCGGCGCCATTGTTCATCGGACATGCGATCGATGGGCGCATCTTCGGGAGGCCAGATGCCGTGGTTCGCGACCAGAATGTCGAGGCGTCCGAAGGCCAAGATGGCAGAGGATACGAGTTGCCGCGCCGCCTCCGTGGTCGAAAGATCGCTCGCGACCGCGCGGCAGTTGTCCGGGCCGCATTCGCGCACCAAGTCCTCGGCCTTCGCCTTCGCCACCTGATAATTGAAGACAACCTTCGCGCCCGCCGCCACGAATAGACGCACCGTTGCCGCGCCGATGCCGCGCGATCCGCCGGTGATGAGAGCAACTTTGGAATTGAGAGACAAATTCATAACGCACAAGTATCGCACGTCAGTGGGCAGTGGGCGGTGGACAGTAGATGGTCGTCGCCGCAAAGGCTTGACGCTTAATGCAGGAAAAAAGAAAGGCGGCCGTTTGGCCGCCTCTGAGAACTGGGAACTTCTCCTATGCTGTTGCCGGGCGCTCGCCGCTGGTGGCGGGAGCGCGTTCGGGCTTGATCACCTGCTGCACGCCGTCGTCGGTCTTGGCCGGGAGCGGCTTGATCGGCGGCAGGTCCTGTCCATCGACGAGCAGCTTGATCTCGGAAGCGTCGAGCACTTCGCGTTCGATCAGCGCCTTCGCGATCCGGACCAGGGTCTCGCGATTCTCCGAAAGGATTCCCTTCGCCGTCGCGTAGCCCGTGCTCACCACTTTCCTGACTTCTTCGTCGATCTGGATGGCGGTGGCTTCGCTGTAGTCGCGGTGTTGCGAGATCTCGCGTCCCAGGAAGATCTGCTCTTCTTTTTTGCCGAAGGTCACCGGGCCCAGGTCGCTCATGCCCCACTCGCAAACCATTTTGCGCGCCAGTTCCGTGGCCCGCTCAATGTCGTTGCCCGCGCCGGTCGACATCTGATTGAGGAAAATCTCTTCCGCAATGCGCCCGCCCATCAGGATGGCGATCTGCGTGTCGAGATAGTTCTTGTAGTAGTTGTGGCGATCGTCGGTCGGCAACTGCATGGTCAGGCCGAGCGCCATGCCGCGCGGAATGATGGTGACTTTGTGCACAGGGTCGGAGTGCGGCAGCACGGCAGCCACCAGCGCGTGTCCGGCCTCGTGGTACGCGGTGTTCTTCTTCTCTTCATCGGAGAGCAGAAGCGACTTGCGTTCCGCGCCCATCAGCACTTTATCTTTCGCCAGTTCGAAGTCGTACATCAGGACGGCCTTCCGGTTCGGCCGCGCCGCTGCCAATGCCGCTTCGTTGACCATGTTGGCCAGGTCGGCGCCGGAGAATCCCGGCGTGCCGCGGGCGAGCACCGACAAATCCACATCCTCGGCGAGAGGAATTTTGCGGGTGTGCACGCGCAGAATTTCTTCGCGTCCGCGAACGTCGGGACGATTCACCACCACGCGCCGGTCGAAACGCCCGGGACGAAGCAGCGCGGGATCGAGCACGTCGGGACGGTTGGTCGCCGCCATCAGGATGACGCCATCGTTCGATTCGAAGCCGTCCATCTCGACGAGCAACTGGTTCAAAGTTTGCTCACGCTCATCGTGTCCGCCGCCAAGGCCAGCGCCGCGATGACGTCCGACGGCGTCGATTTCGTCGATGAAGATGATGCAGGGAGCGTTTTTCTTGCCTTGTTCAAACAAGTCGCGCACGCGGCTCGCGCCCACGCCCACGAACATTTCCACGAAGTCGGAGCCGGAGATGGAGAAGAAGGGAACATTGGCTTCGCCCGCAACGGCGCGCGCCAGCAAGGTCTTGCCCGTTCCCGGAGGGCCAACCAGCAGCACGCCTTTGGGAATGCGTCCGCCAAGCTTCTGGAATTTTTGCGCCTCGCGAAGGAATTCGATAATCTCGTGCAGTTCTTCCTTGGCCTCATCCACGCCGGCCACGTCTTTGAACGTGATTTTTTTCTGCTGCATGGAGAGCAGGCGGGCCCGGCTCTTGCCGAACGAGAGCGCCTTGTTTCCGCCCGTCTGCATCTGGCGAATCATGAAGAACCAGAGCGCGCCCAGCAGAACGAGCGGCAACAGATTCAGAATCCAGCTCGGCCACGTGCCATTGCTGATGTCCTTGAAGCCGTACGGGACCTTCTTGTCCGTCAACTTGTTATACAGTTCCGGATAGCTTCCCGGCGGCACGGTCGTATGAAATGGCCCGTCGGGATTCTTTAGCGTGCCCTTTGCTTCCTGGCCGGTGAACATCACGTCGTGAACGCTGCCCTGATCCACGTAGGACAGGAATTCAGAAAAACCGATTTCTTTTTCCTTCTGGGCATTGCCGCCGGTCTTCAGCGCCTGCCAGAGCAGGAGAGCCGAGACCAGGATGGCCGCCCAGATAAGAAACGTCTTGACCGTAGAATTCACCTAAAGCTCCTCGAAGTGCAGTCCCACTCCCACAAAAGAAAGAACCCGCCCCTTCAACTCATAAATTAGATGCCTGGGGCGGAAATTCGACTGGGCAAAGACCGCCCCTCAATTTTAGCCCCTTTTCAAAGAAAACGGGAAAACCGAGGGAGTAACAAAGGTCACGGGGCGAGCTGAGAGCTTCGGGCTGCGAGCTTCGGGCAAGCCTGGTCTCGCGGGTTGCAGCCCGTAGCTCTACGTCGTGGCCGCCAGATACGGGAGGTTTCGTCCCGTCTGATCCGAGCCGCCTAAACCATAGCCGCAAAGGTAGGCGTCATCCACGAGAAAGCCGAAATAGTCGGGCTGCAGCGCCACGCGGCGCGCCGACTGGCGATCGAGCAGCGTGGCCAGCTTGACCGAAGCGGCGCCGCGCCCGCGCAGGTCGTTCATCAGAAATTCGCTGGTCACTCCCGAATGCACCAAGCCCTCGATCAGCAGCACATGCTTGTCGGCGATCACCAGTTCGTGGCTGAAAAAAATCTCCAGGAGCGGGGCTTCGCCCTGCTTGCTCTGCTTGTAAGTTGGCTTGATAAAGGCGCAGACGATGGGAACGTCGATGGCGCGCACGAGGTCGGCCATAAACAGGAAACTGTTCTCGAGGATCCCCAGGGCGATCACGGTCTGGCCGCGATAGTCGTCGGAGATCTGCCGCCCCAGTTCGCGGATCCGTTTCTGGATTTGGTCGGCTGCGATCACCTGGCGCAGCCCAGCGTTTTGCGAAGCATTCATGGCGAAAGTAGGCGCCTCCGGCGTGGCAGATCTTAAGCTCTTAGCTTTTAGCTCTCAGCCATCGGCTCTCAGTAGAATCTTACATCGCCGACGTCTAATCGCTGACGGCAATCTTACATCATGCCCGCGATCTCCCGAATCCAAATCGCTTGTGACGCCCCGGCGGGCGCCCGGAAAGCGACTGGAACGGCAAACCCGCGCATCCAGACGAGGCCGCAGCCTGCGGCGACGGCAACCGGCCAGAGCTTCTTTTCCGCTCCGGTCGCGTGCCGGTCGCCGAGCAACTCCTTTACCTTTTTCGCCGACGCGGTATGCGCGGGCCAGTAACGATCGCCAGTGCGCCAATTGCGAACAAGGAATTTCTTCGGCAGGAGCGCCAGATCCAGCAACTGATCGCGCTCGTCCTCGGGAACGGCAGCCGCATCCACGACCCGGGCCTCGATGCAAGCGCCAAGAGAGGGGACCTCGACCGCGCCGGGCACTCCTAAGGCGTACTCATAATCCGCCGGCTTGCGGCTGCCGCGGGAAGGCCCCGCTGCCAGCAAAAGCTCCCGCCGTCCACGCCGAAGACTTCGCCCTGTCGCCAGTTCCAACCTTCCGCCTGCCGCTCCCCGCGCCAGCTCCAGCGTCTCCTCGATCATGCGGAACGAAACGGTCAACTCGGGCGCATTGGCTTCCAGCCAAACGCGCGCCAGCCGCCGCTGGGCCGCCAAGGGAAGCGCGAGCAAGGGCCTCACTGCGAGTCCCGCCGGAGTCACGCTGGCCCGAGACCGGGCAAGCGCGGTCTCTACATGTGGCGGCCACTGGCCAGCGGCGACCGGCCACTGCTCTTCCTCGGCCCGCGCGATTTCCGCCAGCTCGGCCATGTGCTCGATGGCGGACTCGCCAAATTCCTGGCCGACGATCGGCAGCAGGCGGTGGCGCACGCGATTCCGCAGAAAGGCAACATCGCGATTCGAAGAATCCTCCCGCCAGGGTTGGCCGCGCTCACGCAGGTACTCTTGCAGAGCGGCGCGGCGAAATCCAAGCAGCGGCCGCAGCAACTCGCCAAACGTGCGTCCCTGCTCGCCGAATACGATGCGCGGATGAATGCCCGAGAGTCCGCGAATGCCGGTACCGCGAAAAATGCGCAGCAGCACCGTCTCCGCCTGATCGTCAAGCGTGTGCGCCGTGGCAATTTTCGTAACCAGGCCCGCGCGCGCCAGTTGGCGGAAAAAGCTGTAGCGTAGTTCGCGCGCCGCCGCCTCGACGCCGGAAATGACGCCGGGATCTTTGCCGCGACGACGCTTGAGGTCCATCGGCGCTGAAGAAAGATGCAGTTCGAGCCCGTGCTGCCGCGCCAACTTCGCGACAAAGCGCTCGTCCTCGTCCGACTCTTCTCCGCGCAGTTTGTGATTGACGTGGGCAACCGACAGCACGATTCCCAACTCGGCGCGCAGCTCCAGCAGCAGGCAAAACAAGGCCACGGAATCCGCGCCGCCGGAAACCGCAACCGCCAGGCGATCGCCAGCGCGAATCGACTCCTGTTTTCGAATTGTCTTTAGCAATCGCTCCGCCAGGATGTGCACGGAGAAATGGTACAGCAGTTGCCAGTTGCCAGTACCGAGTTGCCAGTGGCAGCGGTTTGCTGGCAACTGGGTACTGGGTACTGATATGCTGTCCAACAATGTGGGGAACTTACCGCTGCGTCGCTAGGTTTCTGTTGCTGGCCATGCTCGCATCGGCCTTCGGGCCGCTGGCGATGCCCTGTTCTGTGTTGCCGGGAGCCCTGCACTGCCAGCGCCAGCAGTTGGCAACGCAGTCGGCGCAGCCGGCAATGCCGGCGATGCATTGCCATCACATGATGGCGGAGCCGAAGCTGCCTCAGCCGGAACCACCCCAGGCCGATTCAGCCCAAGCCACAATTCAAGCCCTCGATAATTGCTGCGGCAACCACCGTTGCTGCTGCTGCGACCTCACCTCCGAGTGGGCGCGGCCCGCTGCCAATCTGCCGGTTTTCGTAAGTCTCGCGATCGAACCCGCGTACACGTCGCAAAATGCCGTCCTGCGCTCCATCGATATCGCGCGCCAAGGTTCCGCCCGCGCTCCGCCCCGCAGCTAGGCCCTCGTTCCGAATCCTGAAAACAGTGACTCTGCTGCGGACCACCAGCCTTGGGCTGCGCGCAAACTTTTGTCGATTGCTCGCGGCGCGAAGCTCGCGGCTCCATGCTCCTAGCCCGGCCAACGCCAGCAAACCCAAAGGACTCGTAAAGACATGACTCGCCTCAAACTTCTTGCTTTCGCGGCCTTGCTGATGGTGGCCCCCGCCGCGTTCGCCAATGTGTACGGCGCCGTTCGTGGCGTGGTGCATGACCCGCAGCATCGTCCCATTCAGGACGCCATGGTGATGCTGAGAGCGAAATCGTCGGAGTGGGCAAAAAGCGTCACGACCGACGCCAACGGCGAATTTCAACTGAACGCCGTGCCGCTCGGCGAATACTCGGTGAGCGTTGCCAGTCAGGGATTCGCGCAAACTTCGCAGGATGTTACGGTCATCTCGGGATCTGTGCCGGTCGTGCACTTTCAATTGCAGGTCGCTTCGGCGAATGAAAGAATCACCGTTTCCGATTCGCCAGCCATCGTCGCCACCGACAGTTTCACGCCGACCACTCTCGTCAGCCGCCTCGACATCGAGCGCACTCCGGGCGCCGACGGCACGAACAGTCTGGCCATGATCACCGACTACGTTCCCGGCGCGTATGTCACGCACGACATGCTGCACATGCGCGGCGGCCACCAGACCACATGGCTGCTGGATGGCATCCCCATCATCAATACCGCCATCGCGCAAAATCTCGGCCCGCAGTTCGACCCCAAGGACATGGATTACGTCGAAGTCAATCGCGGCAGCTATAGCGCCGAATTCGGCGACCGCACTTATGGCGTCTTCAACGTCGTGCCGCGCACCGGTTTCGAGCGCAACCGCCAGGCCGAACTCACCGTCACTGCCGGCAACTTCTATCAAACCGACGATGACCTCAGCTTCGGCAGCCACACCGACCGCTTCGCCTATTACGCCAGCGTCAATGGAAATCGCAGCAATCTCGGCCTGCAGCCGCCCGTTCCCCAGGTTGTGCACGACGCGGTCAACGGCTACGGCGGCTTCGGGTCGTTTATCTTCAATGTGGATCCCTCCAACCAACTGCGCCTGATGACCTCAGCCCGCCGCGACTATTTCCAGATCCCTTACGATCCGTTTCCTTACGATATCGAGAACGGACTGGTCAATGGCAATCTGACAGGGCAGTACCCGAGCTTAGATCTCAGGGATGGCCAACACGAGACCGATGCTGGCGTCCTGTTCAGTTGGGTCCATACTTTCAATTCGCATCTCCTGACCACGGTTTCGCCGTTTTACCACTACAACAGCGGAGACTACGCCAGCAATCCCAACGATAATCCCGTTGCCAGCACCGAAAACCGCAGCTCCACCTACGTCGGAGGTCAGGCCACGATTGCCGCCAACTACAAGAAAAACGATCTGCAGGTCGGATTCCTCAGCTTCTACCAAAGCGATAGCCAGTTCTTTGGGGCTGTTTTCAGCCCGCTGA
Source organism: Terriglobales bacterium (assembly GCA_049519955.1). Lineage (GTDB taxonomy): Bacteria > Acidobacteriota > Terriglobia > Terriglobales > Acidobacteriaceae > Acidiflorens. The sequence goes on along the minus strand of JBEKQG010000021.1, from coordinate 9,779 downwards.
GTTATCCTCCGCCCATTCCCTCGCCCATCGCGGACTCCGAGAGCCCCACCGCCAATCTCGAAACCTTCTACATTGACGACAAATTCAAACCCTTCCCCTGGCTGACTCTCTCCGCGGGCATGCGCCCCACCCGCTTCGCCGAAGGCAACTTTGCTGCCGGCTCTGCGCCGCCCATCTCCGAGTCCGCCATCAGCCCGCGCTTCGGCGCCACCGTCACCATTCCGAAGATTCGTTGGACATTCCGCGCTTTTTACGGACACTACTATCAAGCGCCACCCATCGAGACCGTTTCTGGTCCAGCCCTGAAGAACTACACGGGGCAGCAAGGCTTCAACTTCATCCCCCTACCGGGCGAGCGCGACGAAGAACATCAGTTTGGCGTTACCATTCCTTACCGCGGATGGGTCCTCGACGCCGATAACTTCAAAACCAACGTCGCCAATTTTCTCGACCACAACAACATCGGAGCGTCCAACATCTTCTTCCCCATCACCGTTTCCCAAGCCTCGATTCGCGGATGGGAACTAACGCTACGCTCGCCGCGCATCGCTCATCGTGCTCAGCTTCACCTCGCTTACTCCAACCAGATTGCCGAGGGCAGCAACATCCTCACCGGCGGCCTTACCGTCCCCCCCGGGCAGCAGCCGCCTTTCCAACTCGGTCCCCTCGACCACGACCAGCGCAACACGCTCAACGTAGGCGGCGACGTTACTCTACCTTGGCGCGCCTATGCCTCGACCAACGTTTACTATGGCTCCGGATTCAGCAACGCTTTCCCTGGCGCGCCCTATCCGGGCAATTATCTGCCGCAGCACAGCACCTTCGATTTGTCCGTAGGCAAGGACTTTGGGGAACGCTTCACAGCCTCGCTGACCGTGCTAAACGTAACCAACCACCGAGTCGAGTATGACAATAGCCTCACCTTCGGCGGATTCCACTGGAACCTGCCGCGCGAAATCTATGTCCAGGTGCGCTACCGTTTTCACTATTGAGGGAGTCGCGGCATGGGTGGCAGGGCGTCCAGCTGCCACTTGACTCTTGCGTCGGGTTCCACCCTGCGTGTCTCGACGGCCTTCGCTCCGGTTCCATGGAGCAGGGGTCGGTACACCCACTTGTAAAGCAGCCTTTCGGCGTGTTAATGTGCGCCGTCACTACTATTACGAACCGGCAATGAAATTTCTACCGACCACGAGGACCTTATGAGCACTCCCGGGGCGAATACCGAAGCCCCCCGCAAACATCGCCCCTACGTTCCAGAAACCATGGAAATGAAGGAATTCACCTTCCGGGCCGTATTGATCGGCCTGTTTCTGACCGCCCTGCTCGGCTCGGCCAACGCGTATCTCGGCCTGAAAGCAGGAATGACGATTGCCGCAACCTATCCGGCGGCCGTCATTTCGATGGCGCTGCTGCGCTTGATGAAGGGCTCTTTGCTCGAAGAGAACATCGCCCGGACCGTCGGCTCCATCGGCGAGTCGGTGGCGGCAGGCGCAATCTTCACCATCCCCGCGTTTGTGATGGCCGGCCTGTGGCCGGCGCTGACGCCGAGTTTCAGAACACCGGAATACTGGAAGTCGGTTGCCCTGATGATGATCGGAGGCACGCTCGGCATCTTGTTCGTGACGCTGCTGCGCCGAGTGATGGTCGAGGACCCCGACCTCCCATACCCCGAGTCGGTCGCGGCGTCGGAAATCCACAAGGCCGGCCAGCAGGGATCGAAAGCGGCCAAGATTCTGTTCGCCAACATGGGCTTCGGCGCGTTTATGTTTCTGCTGGGACAGATCAATGTTTTCAGCCCCAGCAACACTTTCCCCATGAAGATCAGCGCCCTGGGAAAGAAACTGCTGCTGCGCACGAGCACGAATCCCAGCGTGGCCACGACCATTACCGGCGGCGCTACATTGATGACCGCGCCCGACATCAGCCCCGCCTATCTGGGCGTGGGATACATCATTGGCCCCAGACTCGCCGCCTTGAACTTCGCCGGTGGCGTGATGGCTTGGGGACTGCTGGTTCCACTCCTAACCTTCACCATCGGCCCCTACATTCAGGCGTCGATGCCCGAAGGACAAACCATCGCGTGGCCGCTGCTGGCGCAAGCCATCTACTTTTCGATTGTGCGGCCGATCGCGGTCGGCGGCATGTTGGTCGGCGCGTCCTACACGCTCTTCAAAATGCGCAAGCAGTTGGCGCTCGGCATGAGCCGCGCCGTTTCCGATTTGAAAAAATCGGCGGCAGTGCACGCCGCTTCCAATCGCACCGAACGCGACCTCCCCGCCAAAGCCGTCTTCGCCGGTATCGTCGTGGTGTTTGTCGCCATGTTTTTCCTGTACCACTTCTTCATCAGCGGCGCTGGGACGCTCTCCGCTTCTCGAGTACTGTCTGGCTCCCTGGTCGCAGCCGGCGTCATGATCATCGTCGGATTTTTCTTCGCCGCCGTTTCCGGCAACCTCGTCGGAATGATCGGCTCGTCGAACAATCCTGTCTCAGGGCTTACGCTGTGCACGCTGGTGATCGCAGCCCTGCTCATGGTCGCGCTGGGCGTTTCCGGCACCGGCGGAGTGGCGGCCGTGCTCGGAGTGGCAGCCGTGGTCTGCGTCTCGTCGGCGGTTGCCGGTGAGATGCTGCAGGATTTGAAGGTCGGACACATCCTCGGCGGCACGCCCTCCAAGATGCAGGTTGGCGACCTTCTCGGCATCGTCGTGGCCTCACTCGTCCTGTTCTTCCCGGTTGCGATTCTTGCCAAGGCGTACACCTTCGGCAGTCCATCGCTTCCGGCGCCGCAGGCGGGATTGATGGCCATGCTCTCCAAGGGAATCGTGGGCGGCGACATGGCGTGGCCGCTCGTCATTGTTGGCATTCTGTTGGGGCTGGCGATGATCATGATCGAGGTGAAGAGCGTCATGCTCTTCGCGGTCGGCATGTACCTGCCCCTGGGAACGACGTTTGCCATCTTTATCGGAGGAGTGATTCGCTGGATCACCGACAAATTGCGCGACCGCCGCGGCTATAACGATGCCCAGAAGGCGCGCGTGGAAAACGCCGGAGTGTTGACCGCGTCGGGGCTGATCGCGGGCGAGGCGCTGTGCGGCCTGCTCATCGCGGGCCTGGTCGGCTCGGGCCACGATGTGACGCTGTTCAAGTGGACGCCGTCATTTTTCCTGGCGCTGGGCGCGCTCGCCATACTGGCGATTGTCATGATTCGAGTTCCGCTGGCGAACGCGGGCAAACCCGAAGATCCGGCCCCGCCGACGGCGATCATGTAAAGTCAAAAGGCAGAGGGCAGAATGCGGAAGTAAGACCCGAACCAGGGTCTTACCTCCCACCCCTGCCTTCCTGTTTGGCCGCTGTGGTTAACTTTTCTTCGTGTCTATAGCTGAAAACATCGCACGCGTGCGGGAGCGGATGGCGGCGTCGGCGCGGCGCGCAGGCCGCAATGCGGACGAGATCACGCTGATGGGCGTGAGCAAGACTCTTCCCGTCGAGCGCATCCGCGAGGCCTACGCCGCCGGGCTGCGCGTTTTTGGCGAGAACCGTGTGCAGGAGTTTGCCGGGAAGGCCGCCGCATTGCGCGATCTCGGCGACGCCGAATGGCACCTGATCGGACACCTGCAATCCAATAAGGCCGCGAAGGCGTCGGAGTTGTTTGACGCGGTGGATTCCGTTGACTCGGTGCGCATGGCGGAGAAGTTGAATGCCTGCGCGGAAAGCGCGGGCAAGACGCTGTCAGTCCTGATCGAAATCAACGTCGGCGGCGAAACGGCCAAGAGCGGAGTCGCGCCCGGCTCGAACGAAGACGAAGACAAGCATGAAGATGAACTGGAGCGGATTCTCCAGGGCGCGCCGCGATGGCGAAATCTGAGAATTCGCGGACTGATGACCGTCCCGCCTTACACGGGAAATCCAGAGGACTCGCGGACGTATTTCCGCCAACTGCGTCAGATTCGCGACCGCATCGCCGCGCGCGCGCTGCCGCAAATCGGCATGGCAGTTCTTTCCATGGGCATGTCGCACGATTTCGAAGTGGCGATTGAAGAGGGAGCAACCTGCGTGCGCGTGGGAACGGCGATCTTTGGCGAAAGAGAACGAGCTTAACCACGGGGGACACAGGGGCACACGGAGAAAAATCGAAAATCCAAAAAAGGCGGAGCGCCTCCCCCGTGTTTCACTGTGCCCCCTGTGGTTACTTCTTTTCTTCTTTACCGCAATCCCCTCCGGCGCACACCGGACTGCCATAACGCCTAAGCCTTTCACTTGGGTTAGACTGCTCTTGACTTACTAATAAGGAGCAAACCATGTCGAAGCTGATCGTGCGTTTTCTCGCCGTCTTAGGCGCTCTGTGTCTGATCGGAATGGCCATCGCGCTGATAGTCGAGAGCAACGCGAACGGCAGAGTTCCCTCCAGGACGATTCTCGAAGCCAACTTCGAGCAGGCGTTTATGGAGGACGTGCCAGACACGCCGTCGGCGCACTTCATGCTGACCGAACGGCAGACGGTGCGAGACGTGGTGGACGCCATCGATCGGGGAGCGAGCGACAATCGCGTGGTTGGCATGATTGCCAAAATCGGCGCGACTCCGATGGGCATGGCGCAGACGCAGGAAATTCGCGACGCCGTCCAGAGATTTCGCACGCACAAGAAATTCGCGGTTGCCTATGCGGAAACTTTCGGCGAGTTCGGCCCGGGTAACGGCGCTTATTACCTCGCGACGGCTTTCGACCATATCTATCTGCAGCCCTCGGGCGACGTTGGCTTGACGGGCGTCATCATGGAATCGCCGTTTGTGAAAGGGACTTTGTCGAAGCTGGGCGTGACCTTCCACGGCGATCACCGCTACGAGTATAAGAACGCGCTCAACTTCTTCACAGAGACCAAGTACACGGGGCCGCACAAAGAAGCGATGACGGCGATCATGACTTCATGGTTCAACCAGATGAAGGACGGCATCTGCCAGGCGCGCCAGATCGCGCCGGAGAAGTTCCAGGCGCTGGTGGATGCGGGCCCGTATCTAGGCCATGAAGCAGTCGCGGCGAAACTGGTGGACGCGGTTGCGTATCGCGATGAAGTCTACGGCGACGTAAAGAGCAAGGCGGGAGACGGAGCGGAACTGCTCTATCTGGACAAATATTTGAGCCGCGCCGGGCGTCCGCACGATCATGGCAGGACGGTGGCGCTGGTGTTCGGCGTCGGCGACGTTACGCGGGGCAAGAGCGATTACGATCCCGTCGGAGGCAGCCAGAATATGGGTTCGGACACGGTGGCGGGCGCGATTCGAGCGGCGGCGGAAGACAAGGACGTAAAGGCGATTTTATTTCGCGTGGATAGTCCGGGCGGTTCGTACGTCGCTTCCGATACCATCTGGCGCGAAGTGGTGCGGGCGCGACAGGCGGGCAAGCCGGTGATTGTTTCCATGGGAGATCTGGCGGGGTCGGGAGGATATTTTGTGGCGATGGCCGCCGACAAAATTGTCGCTGAGCCGGGAACCATCACGGCATCGATCGGCGTGCTAGGTGGAAAGATGTTGACCAGCGGGTTGTGGGACAAGGTCGGACTTACATGGGATGAAGTGCATCAGGGCGAGAACGCCACCATGTTCACCGGAACGCACGATTACACGCCCGCCGAATGGGCGCGATTCCAGGCGTGGCTCGACCGCGTGTATGTGGATTTCACCGGCAAGGTTGCCGATGGGCGCAAGTTGCCGAAGGAAAAAGTGCTGGAGATTGCCAAAGGGCGAATCTGGTTGGGTCAGGATGCGAAGGACCTCGGCTTAGTGGATGAGTTGGGCGGCTACGATACGGCGCTGAAACTGGCGAAGAAAGCGGCGGGAATTCCGGAAGGCGACGAGGTCAAGATCGTAGTCTATCCGCAGCCGAAGACTTTTTATCAGAGCGTGATTGAGCGCCGCAGTCCGGAGAGCAGCGACAGGGAAGCCGTAGGGCAAACGCTGGCGAGAATTTTGGAGGTGGTGCAGCCGGTGGCGCGCCAACTCGATGCGGTTGGGATCAAGAGCAAGGATGAGGATCAGGATGATGTTCTGCGGATGAACGCAGTACCCAGTAGCCAGTAGCGAAGCGACGTAGGGACAGCCGCCCTCGGCTGTCCTGGCGAGCGCAGCTCGCCAGGGTTTCCTTCGCTAATCCGGGCACTCAATAGCGTGGCGAGGCTTCGCCTCGCCGGACAGCCGAGGGCGGCTGTCCCTACGCAGATCACTTACACTCCCAGCTTCTTCACTTCCTCGTTGTAATACTTGCGGTAGAGGATCGACCATTCCTCGGAGCCCTCGATGATGGTGCGGCGCTGGCTTTCGATTTTCTGGCGCGCGGCTTGGTCGATGCGGGCTTCCTGCATGAAAAGCTCTTCGAGAATCTTGCGGACTTCGAGGCGGATGGTGTTGCGGTCCTCGATAAACTCGACCTCGTCCAATTCGGCCACGGCGTCGGTGACGGCGTGGGCGAGTTTGTTGACTTTGTCGCGGCTCAATCGCACGGCAGGTGCTTCCTCCAAGGCATTCTCAAAGAATTGCCTTGTATTTCTTTACCAACTCGGTCTTCACTTTGCGAAACATTTCCTGGTAATTGGCGCCGCTTTTCTGCATTTCCTCGGAATACGCTTCGAGGATGACGCGCACCTCATCGTTGATGCGGTCCTCGAGCGCCAGCTCGTCGAGCAGAGCGGCGTGCACCCTTTCGTTAAGAGCGGGCATCGCCTTGGTCTCAATGAGACCGCTCGCCACCAGTTTTTTGGAAACTTCGCGGGCCAGATAGCCCACATATTCTTTGGAAAAGAGCATGTCTATGGCGCTTTTGTGTAAGCAAAAAGTTTAACACAAGCGGGCCAGTCGTTGGTCGTTCGTCAGCCGCCTCAATTCGCATCGACAGGCCGAAAGCAGCATTTTGCAGAAAGGGTTTGCCAACGACCAACGACTAGCGACCAACGACCATCCTCGGCCGGGCAGTGGCGGGTGAACGGGCCAAGCCGTACAATGATGGAACTCCATGACTCCGAATCCGATGTCTCCCCATCCCGACGATCTGACCGGCATGAAAGACGATATGACGGCCTTCATTGAAGGGCTGGGCATGCGGCGCTTCTTTGGCTATGTCGAGTGCGAGGAAATTCCCAGCGTGCTCTGGGACTCGGGCCAGAATCCGGACGGCTGGAAGGATTTCGTGGAGTTGGCCAAGTCCACGGGTGCGCCCTTCCTTACCATGCATTCCTGGGCGCTCGATCGCGAAGAGTTGGAGCGATTGTCGGAGCAACTCTCCGATAGCGATTACAGAAGCGATGAAGATCTGGAAGAAAGCCGCTGGCTGAAGAACTACGCCGGGAAGACCGGGTTCGTGCAGCTTGGGTGGGCGTATCAGGGGTGCGTCTTCGTCTATGAAGCGAACACCGAATGGTATGAGCGTTATCAACGCTTGCGCGAGCTGGCGGAGGATGGCGGCGGATTCATGTTCGATGAGCCCGACCAGGACGAGGAGCAGTAGAAGTCGTGCAGGCGTGGTTCTCCCCTACGCCGATTCAATCACTTTGATCTCGTTTGCGATCTCGGAGGCGAGTTGTTGGGCGTCGCTGGGGAAGTGTTTTCGCGCTGGCTCGGGGAACGCGCCGAGAATATCGGCATAGCTCGGAGAGGATCGGCAGCGGACGACGCCGAACCCGAGCGAATCCGCCAACGCACAGCTCGGGGGGATCAATGAAGCGGTGCCCTGCAGGCGTACTCCAGGGTCGTGATGGCATGAGGCGATCTCGCGGAACGCTTCGGGAAGATTCCAGGCGGTCACCAGGGAACGTCCCGCCTGGCAGTGATCGATTCCGCACAACTCTTGTTCGACTTGAAGCAGGTCCTGGGGCCGGTCTGCGCCGCGTTCGATGACACGGGCGTATGGCGCGGGCATGGTCGTGGCCAGAGCCACCCTGCCAATGTCATGCAGAATGCCAGCCGTGTAGGCGAACTCCTTGTCCAACAAGCTCCACTTGGCGCTGCGCTCGGCAACGATCGCGCAGGCGACGCTGTGGCGCCAGCACAACCTCATGGGCGGCGTGAACGAGTCCTTGAGATACGCCTTCAGGCCCACCGTGATTACCACGCTCCTCAGGCGTTGGAAGCCGAGCAGCATCGATGCCTGGATAACGCTGGTGATGTTTTTGGAAAAGGCAATCAGGGGAGAATTGGCGATCCTGAGGACGGCGGTCGAGAAGGCGGGATCGGAGCGGATGAGATTGCAGAGTTCGAGCAAGGAGGTGTCCGTGCCCGACATGAGTTTCAGCGCGTGCAGCGCAACGGCCGGGAAGGGCGGGATACTGTCCGGATCCCAGCGCAGTTCCATCGCCTCCGCCGCTCTGGATGTGGCCGTTGCCGGATTCATCGTCCCGCCTTGCCGAGCTTCTCGTGCTCGAATGCCGTGAGCGTTTGCGGCTTTCGGAGGCAGAGGGCTCGAGGTTTCGCCCCAAATCATTTTCATCGGCAGGCCGGGTGTATTTCTGAGTAACGCCGGTGCGCGTCCTTCTGGAGATGTGGCCGGGCTGCTAATCTGGTTCTTCCCGGAAGCCGCACATGCGATGGATCGCCAATCCGCTGGATTCTCCGAAAGCTCGGGCGCTCGAAGCTGCGCTGCGCGATTCCAGGCTGAAAATTTCTTCTTCCGCATTGCCCGTGCTTGCCGATCTGCTGGTTGCGCGTGGCATCGCAGAGCCGGAAGCGGCTGCGCGTTTTCTTTCGCCTGCGCTCGGCGACCTCCACGACCCCCTGCGCATGAGCGGGATGAAATCCGCGCTTGACCGGCTGGAAGCGGCGTTGGAACGCAAAGAAAAAATTCTGATTTACGGCGACTACGACGTCGATGGCACAACGGCGATCGTCATTCTCAAGACGGCCATCGAACTGTGCGGTGGGACCGCCGAGTTTCATGTCCCGCACCGCATCCGCGAAGGCTACGGCATGAGGGACGAGGTGATCGAGCGCGCCGCCGCCGATGGCGTGCGCTTGATTATCAGCGTGGACACCGGCATCCGCGCCTTCGCCGCTGCCGAAACAGCGCGGCGCGCCGGACTGGACCTGATCGTCACCGACCATCACCTGCCGGGCCCGGACGGCGTTCCGCAGGCGCTGAGCGTTGTGAATCCAAACCAGGAAGGTTGCGATTATCCCTGCAAGCATTTGTGCGGCGCGGGCGTGGCCTTCAAGCTGGCGCAGGGATTGATGCAGCGGCGGCTGGATGAAAAAGACCAGTCGCGCCTGCTGATGTCGTTCATGAAGGTCGTGGCCATCGCCACCATCGCCGATGCCGTCCCCTTGCTGGGCGAGAACCGCGTGTTCGCGAAGCTGGGATTGCAGGGGCTGCGACGGCCGGTGAATGTTGGACTGAAGGCGCTGCTTGAAGTTGCGAAACTCGGCGACGGGCGGGCGCTGACGGCGACCGAAGTCGCTTTCCGCATAGCGCCCCGCATGAACGCCGCCGGACGCATGGACGCGGCCCGCGACGTGGTGGAACTTTTTAACGAGAAAGACATTGAACGCGCGCGGCAGATTGCCAGTCGGCTCGACCAATTGAACGCCGAGCGTCAGGAAGAAGAGCGGCGCATCATGGACGGCATCGAGCGCCGTTTTGAAGAAGAGCCCGCGCTGCGCGAGGCGTACTGCGTGGTGCTGGATGGCGAAGGCTGGCATCGCGGCGTGATCGGAATTACGGCGTCGCGAGTGGTGGATCGGCACGGGCGGCCTACTCTGGTCATTTCGCGTGACGGCGGCGAAGCGTACGGCTCGGGACGATCG
>JBEKQG010000020.1:0-28482 GCA_049519955.1 Terriglobales bacterium | reverse complement strand
ATATATTCCGCGCCGAAGCTGAGTTCGTGCTTGCCCACCACCTTCGTCAGGGTCGCGTTGAAGTCGTGGTTCATGCTGGCATAGATGAAGGTATCCCAGTTCGCGGTGCCGCCGACGCCCATTCCCACGTCGTTAAAAAACACGGTGGGGAGGGTTTTATACGCTTCAGCCGCGGCCAGCGACGCGGGAAATCCCAGCGTGGTGATGTCGAAGCCATTTTGCCGGGGATCGCCTGTCTGAGATTCATAGTGGCGCGTAAAAGAGTAGCGCAACTGCAACACCGTAGTGGGATTGATGGTGTAGTCGTTCCCAATGAGGAAGTTACGTGCGTTGGTGATGTTCTGGGCGTAGTACGGGTCCCAATCGTTGTTGAAGGCATTGACCAGCGCGCTAGACAGCCGGTCAAAGGAAAAGCGGGAGAAGAGACGCTGTTTTTCGCTCTTGTAGTAGTCCAGGCGAACATCGAATCTCTGCGCGGTTATGGGATCCAGACCCGGAAGTTGAAAGTTGTTCAGGTGGTTGCCCGTGTCTGCCTCGCAAGAGACGGGATCGGGATAGTTGCACTTGGGGAAATGGGATAGAAACGCCACCGCGGTTGGATTGAGCGTGAGGCCGGGATAGTTGGTAAGTATGTTGCCGGGAAACGGCTGCCGCGTTCCGTCGGGATTATCGGGAGCCAGCGGGTTATAGATGGTGTAGTTATCGGCTGAAAAATCGCCGGCCCTTTCTGCGGTAGTGGGAACGGTGAAGATGCTTGAATTGTCATACAGTTTCTCTTGCGTGGCTTCGTAATCCGCAAAGAAGAACAGCTTCTTGTGCACGATGGGGCCGCCGATGGCGCCGCCCTCCTGGTAGCGATGAAAGGCAGGCGACTGGTTGGGCATACCGGCCAATAACTGGGTTTGCTTGTTGAAGTATTCGTTGGCGGCGAGAACATCCGGGCGGATAACCACGAAAGCATCGCCATGGAACTGGTCGCCGCCGGATTTGCTGACAACGCTGATGACGCCCGCGCCGCCGCTCTGATAGGAGGCTGGGGTGTTCTGGGTTTCGACGCGGAACTCCTCCACGCCGTCCTCGGGAATTTCCATTGCCGGCATGATGGCGGCAATGTTGTTTTCAGCAATGCCCAGCGGGCTGCCGTCGAGCATATAGTAAACGGATCCCACGATGGCGCCGTTGATGGTGTACGACGAGACATCGATTCCCGGGCGTCCGCTCGAGATGCTGCTGATGGACTGCGAACTGGAGGAGTTCGGCGATCCATTGGCCGGAGTCACGCCGGCGCTCAACTGCACCAGATCGAAGACATTGCGTGTGAGCAACGGGACGCGCTCGATGGTGGCTGACTCAATTAACTGGCCGACGGTAGAGTTGCTCGTATCCACCAGTTCGGAGGTTTCCGTCACCGTAACTGTATCGATCACGCTGCCGACTTGCAGGGCGATATTCACGGTGGCGACTTGATCCACCGATACCGTTACATTGTTCCGAGCGACACTTTCAAAGCCCTTCTGACTGGCCGTGACTACATAGACGCCAGGGGTCAATGACACGAAGCTGTACAGGCCCGCGTCGCTTGTAACGGTGTGCAGCGCGACTCCGGTTGCATTGTTGAGTGCGGTGACTTTAGCGCCATTGACGATCGCCCCCGAAGGATCGGAGACCAGGCCGCTAATGCTACCCCTGCCGGCCTGGGCAAGCGCAACAGAACCCGCGCAGAGGAAAAGGACACAAACCAAAAGATAATTCCGCACTGTCTTGACCATGGCATTTCTGCTTTTCATGAACGACCTCCTAACCAAAGTCGCACTGCGATACTCCATAGCTCCGGCGTTGTCGGGCGCCGTGACGGGCAATCCCGCTTAACCGGGCAATTCCCTTTATTAAAACGTGTTAATACTCCCTCGAACCTGCCCGGCTGTCAAGCGAAATTTGCTTCGTTTGCCGCGCAGCGCTACTTCACGCTGCGGGTCGACTCGCGCACGATCAGCTCGGGCGCGATTAGGCGGTGGATGGTGCGGGCTGGTTTCTTTTCGAGAGCTGCGTTGATCGCGTCGAGCACCAGGGTCGCCGCGGCCGTTCCCATGACTTCCATGGGCTGGCGCACAGTGGTCAACGCGGGAGAATAGATGGCCGCCGGAGAAACGTCGTCAAAGCCGATCACCGAGCACTGCTCGGGGACGCGAATGCCGGCCTTGCCGAGCGCGCGAATGGCGCCGAAGGCCGTCATGTCGTCAAAAGCCATGAGTGCTGTAAACGGACGGCGCCGGTGCAGCAATTCCTCCGTCAATTTGTATCCTTGTTCGAAACTCGAAAACGGATCTCCGGATTCCGGTAGATCGACGATCAGCCGCGAGTCGAGTTCGAGGTCGCGCTCGCGGGCCAGCGTGCGCACGCCACGCCACCGCGGCTCGGTGTCGGACAACTGGCGGGGGCCGCGGATGAATGCGATTTTGCGGTGGCCGAGCGAATGCAGATGATCGAGCGCGGCGCGGGCGCCGGCGGCATTGTCCACGATCACCGAGCTGATCTTGTCGTTCTTGAGCTCGCGGCCCACGGTCGCCGTCGGAATGTTGTTCTTCTCCAGATCGGCGAGGACGTTGATGTCCACGAACAGCCAGTTCGCGAGCACGACGAGGCCCTCGATGCGACGGTCGAGCAGCATCTCGAGATAGCGCTCGAAGCGGCTGCGCTCGTTGTGTACATCCGTAAGAATGGGCAGGAATGACGACTGGTAGAGCGTGTTTTCGATGCCGCGCAACACCAGCGTGCAGTAAGGGTCGGTCATATCGAAAACCATGACCCCAACCGTGTGGCTGCGGCGGCCGCGCAGCGAGCGCGCAAACAGATTGGGACGGTAGCCGAGCTGCGCGGCGGCGCGCTGGATCTTCCCTTTGGTCGTGTCGGGAATATAGCGCGCCAGCGGCGCGTTGTTCAGAACGATGGAAACGGTGGCCGAAGAAAATCCGCTGCGTTCGGCGACGTCGCGGATCGTGACCGCGGCCGGCTGCGAGCGCTTGCGTGAGGCCTCGGAGACTAACGCCCGCCGGGATTTCCTTGGCGAGTCATTCCGCGCAGGCTTCGAATCCGTGGGTTCCATGGGCTCCTTGAATTCTAGCCTATTGCTGGCGGACGCTGCCGCGCGGTGAATTCCGTGTCAAGCGTCCGCAGCCAAAATGCTGAATGAACGGCAGCGAGCGCGGCACAAGGAATTGAAAAGACATACGGTGCCGCGTCCACCGAAGACGAAGCAAATCCCGTCCCTACAGGCGAAGGACCCCGGTTCAACTCGCCGCTTGCACGCACTCCAGAATTTCGGCTTCGCTCAGCGTGTGGTCGCTCGACTTGGCGCGCTTGAAGATGCGCTCGACCACGTCGTCGTTGACAGCAAATCCTCGCCGCTCCAGCCAGAAAAGAACATTCGATTTCCCGCTCATCGGGCCAATCTCGATGATCTGTTCCAGACCGAAGTAGTGCGAAGGCACCCCGGAATACACCGTGTTCGCGAGTTCAACGTCTTTTTTCTTGTAGGCCTTGATCAGGGCGGCGGCGTGAACGCCGGTTGCGGTGCGGAAAGCGTCCTCGCCGACCACCGGATAGTTCGCCGGAATCGGAACGCCGGTTGCTACGGAAACGGCCTCGCAATAGCGCTTGAGTTTCGTCAGGTCCTGCCGGTCCCACGGCGCAATCCCCATGAGCTTCAGGTTGACCAGCATCTGGTCGATCTGCGTGTTGCCAACGCGCTCTCCGATGCCGAGTGCCGTCGCATGAATGCAGTCCGCGCCCGCCACCAGGGCCGCCATGGCGTTGGCCGTTGCCAGTCCACGGTCGCAGTGCCCGTGCCATTCGACGCGAATCTTTTCACCCGAAGGCTTGACCACTTGTTCCAGCACAAATTTGACCAGCGCGACCGTGCCCATGGGCGTGGCGTGTCCGGCCGTGTCGCACAGCACCAGCGCGTGCGCGCCGCAGTTAATGGCGGCCAAATTCAGCCGCTTCACCGTGTCCGGATCGCAGCGCGTCGTGTCTTCGGTCACGTACATGACTTCGAGGCCAAGCGAGACCGCGTATTTGACCGCCTTTTCCGTGGTTTGCAGCAGGAAGTCGTCGCTCCATCCTTCGGTGTAGCGGCGGATGGGGCTCGTTCCAAGAAAGGCGGCGACCTCGATGGGCAGGCCGGTTTTCTGGACGATCTCGGCGATGGGGCGAATGTCGTTCTCATGCGTGCGCGCGACGCAGTACGCCGTGATCTTCATTTTGTGGGCGACGATTTCGCGCGCCAGCGCCGTCACATGCTCAACCGCGCGCGGCCCCGCTCCGGGAAGCCCGAGGTCGAGCGTATTAATGCCGAGCGCCTCCATCAGGTGCAGAATTTCTATCTTCTGCTCGATCGTGGGATCGCGCACGGACGGCGATTGCAGGCCGTCGCGCAGCGTTTCATCGGTCAGCCGCACCGGCCCCGGCGGATGCAGCGACTTCGGATACAGAGTGTTCCAGTCGTAGATCAGTTCAGAAATGTTCACAGGTATCGCCGGCACCCCTCCGGCCGTCCAGGAGCCAGGTCTCAGGGTTCAGGTGGTAGCTCTCAGGTTCCGCCAACTGAGTTTTCCCGAACCCTGAGACCTAACACCTAAGACCTCGCTCTGTTTCTACGCGTTCTTCTCTTCCTTGGGAGGAACCGTCAGCCCGAACACCGAAAGCTGTCCGCGGCCCGCGACATTCATCCCACGCGGATCTTCGGGACTCGGCAGGTACAGAGTCTGACAAAACTCGCAGCGATAGACTTCGGCGTCCGCTCCCCAGGCTTTCTCCACGCAGCCGCATTCCCGTTCGAGCACGTCGGCAGTGTAGAACCACCGCTTCAAGTGTCCGCCGCAGAACTTACCCTTGTCGTTTTTCTCGTTGCAGGGGCGCTGCCCCGTCTGCTTGATCTTGACCTTGTGGTTGGGAAGCTGAGGAATCGCGCTCATGACAGCAGTTGCCGTTTCGCCGGAAGCCATCGAATCTCCTGCGCGCCTTCGCAAAGGCCGCGTTTTGCTATTTTACCCAGCCTTGGCGTTTCGACCAAGGACGGAAAGCCTGCATCGTTGGGAGGCGCGTCCAAAGCCATTCAGGAAAGGCAGATCGAGCATTTCCTGAAAGCCGACTTAGCCTACGGCCGAGGCGTCGCTGCAGGTCTAGGCCTGAACGTGGAGCACCCGATGCCAAGAGAAACGGCCCTGGCCAGCGACTAACAGCAATACGGCAAACCAAGAACAGCCAGCCCCGGAGTTTCTTGCTCCGGGGCTGGTTTGTTTGTGGCAGTGAAAATCGCCTGGTTAGCGATTGCTGGCGAGATCGCGATTTATCGCCAGCTACCGCCAGTGCTCGGAAGAACAGATCGTCCACTACGCCGAGCCGTTTCCTCTTCCACCATGCGCTGAGAGAACAATCAACCAACAAACCGAAAGGATCGCTGTATACAGCAAGGAATTTACGACGACAATGAAGACATCGGCGCCAGTGGAAGGGCCGGATGAATATCCCCAGATCCACAGAGCCAAGTACCAGCCCGGAAAAACTAGCCAGTACGCGATTAGTGAGGCCAGCGTGCCTCCACGAGTTGCCCCCTGCGCCAATAAAAGCGACCTTGCCACGGTCGACAGAACCAGCACGAATGTCAGCAATGTACAAAGCACAAGTCGGAGTTTCATCGCGGCAGACTTTTGTAACGCGTTTAGTAAGTTATTGAATGTTCGTTCGCCGTAGACGCTGAAATTACTGGTTTGGTTCCTTTTTCAACATCTACAGGCAAATTACACCACAGCTATCGAATTTAGGGATAATGTCGTCCCACTTACAAAACGCATCTCATTCAAACTCCTTGCGCGGCGCGGCCTGGTTCGCGCCGACGCGGCCCTCGGTGACTTCGGCTACGAAATAGTTTTCGCCTTTCATGGGGACGCCAGCCATCCGCCGCAGCATTGCGAGTTGGCCTATGTGGGTGAGCGCGTCGGCGATTGGACCTTGAAATAGTTTCTCGGCGGAAGCTTCGAGCGGCTTTTCCGAAGCCAGGTAGTCGTCGAAGTTTTTCAAGGCGGCGAAGAATCGCTCGCGTTCCTTTTCCCACTCGAGCGGAGAGGAATCGTGCCATTCGCGGCGGCCGTCAGCCATGGAGAGAGCCCAGTCCATGAGGTCGCCCATGTGCGCGAGAATTGTCACCGGCGTGCGCGAAGTTTCGGGCGCGCCGTATTCGGCAAAGTCCGGCCCAGCATTGCGGAGGGCTTTCGCTCCCCGATAGGCGATGGTGGCAAGGGTGTGGCGCAGGAATGCGCGGGATTCGGTCATGGGTGCTCTACTTTCCTTTCATTCGATCGGGAACGGCTGCGGGCTTCGAGCTACGAGCTGCGAGCGGGCGACCTTACACTTTCAGGCCTGCTCGCAGCTCACAGCGGGTCCGCTCCTACAATTTGTTCCGCCACAGCGCTCGGGCGAGGCGACTTGGGGGACGACGAACTCGGCGCTGGTGGCCATCCCGGGAGAAGTGTACGCGGTACGCAACCGGCGCGCCACCGCTTCCGATCAGTACTCCACGCCTACCAGATACAGCCCGCTGGCGGGCGCGGTCGGCCCGGCCGCGGTGCGCTCGCGCGCGTCGAGAATGCAGCCCAAATCTCCGAGGCCCACCGTGTGCTTCCCCACCAGCAAAAATGTGCCGACGAGGTTGCGCACCATGTGATGAAGAAATCCGCTGCCCCGGACCGTATAGATCAGTTCGTCGCCTGCGCGCGTCCAGAGGGAAGAGAAGATCGTCCGCACGTTGCTCGTCCGGTTATTTTCTGTGGTTTGTTCGCCGCTTTCTTCGGCCGCCATCCGTTCCACGCGCTCCGGATCGACTGCCGCGAACGAGGTGAAATCGTGCTCGCCCACAACCACGCCCGCGGCGGCGATCATCGCCGATTCCTCCAGCGGATACGGGTAATGCCACACGTACCGCGCCAGAAACGGCGGACAGATCGCGCCGCGATACATGCGATAGCGATAGGTCTTGGCGCGCGCCGACCGGCGGGCGTGAAACTCCGGCGCGGCCTCGGTCGCTTCCAGCACGCGGATCGACGGCGGCAGAATGTCGTTCAGCGCGCGCAGCCAGTTTTCCACCGGAATCGCCGACGCGGTCCGAAAACTCGCCACCTGGGCCAGCGCGTGCACGCCCGCATCGGTGCGCCCGGAACCCTGGGGCAGTACATTTTCCCCGCTCAAGCGTCCAATAGCCGAGGCCAACGCGCCTTGCACCGTCGTCCGGCCGGGCTGCACCTGCCAGCCGGCGAAATCCGAGCCGTCATAAGAGAGGATCAGTTTGAGATTGCGCACGTTGTTTTTCCGGTCCTAAGCTGTTCCCGCGTCATCGTTGGCATCTACAAAGTGTTGCCGTCGCCGTCGCCGAAAGCGCGGCGCCGCGTCAGCTATACTATTTCACTTAAGGTCAATGGAAAAGACTGCCTGTCCCCCGGCTTTGCAAAAAGAGAACTGCAAGCAGAAGATTGCAAGGAACTCTTGCCTCTCGTCCTGCGTATTAGCAGAGTGTTAGTAGAAGTGCGGACCAGTACGTCCTTTTCTCTCAAGCCTGTTCGCTTGAGCCGGATCGCTTAATTGCGACCAATGGAGATGATGCGAATGCAACGTTCTACCGTGTTGAGTGCCTTTCAGCGGGCTGCCGCCCCTTTCCTCGCCGCCATCTTTTTTGCTGCCATCATGATACCTGCTGCGTGGGCGCAGAATGCCACGCCCATGCCCAGCGCGCCGTCGGCGCCGAAGGCCGTGCTGTCATCCTCACAGCCGTTTGATGTGAAAGAGTACGCAAAACCGCGGTCGTATTTCCCCGACCCGATTGGCCCCTACACGCCGCGCCACGTGGAGCCGCCGAACCTGGCCAACACGGCGCGCATCGATCAGCTCATGCACGACGGCAAGCTGTACATTTCGATGAACGACGCGGTCGCGCTGGCGCTCGAAAACAACCTCGATATCGCCATCGCCCGCTACAACCTGAACATCGCCGATACCGACGTTTGGCGCGCCAAGGCCGGCGCGGCGATTCTCGGCGTGAACAGCGGCGTCGTGCAGAATACGCCTGGTGGCGGCGTTGGCGGGCTCGGCACGCAAGTTGGCTCGGGCCAAGGCGGAACCTCGGTGGCGGCAGGCGGTGCCGGTGCTGGCTCGGGCGGCTTGGTTGTATCAACCCTGGGCAGCGGTCCGCAGATCACCAGCTTCGATCCGATTCTCACAGGCACGTTGCAAATCGATCACAACAGTATTCTCCCGTCCAGTACTTTCAGTCCAGCCTCTGCGGTGAACACCTCCACGGCAAATTTCTCGTACCAGCAGGGGTTCCAGTGGGGCACTAATCTGTTGGTAGGGTTTAACAACCAACGCCAGACGATTGCAGACGCACCTTTCACGCCATTAAGTCCGCAACTTAATTCCAGTTTCAATTTCAAGCTTACGCAGCACCTGCTGCAGGGCTTCGGATTCGCCCCCAACACTCGTTATATTCGGATTGCCAAGAATGATCGTGAGATTTCCGACGTGGCTTTCCGCCTGCAAATCACCACCACCGTCGATCAGATTGAGAACATGTACTGGGACCTGGTGTACGCCTACGAGAACGTCAGGGTGCAGAAGGAACAACTGACTTTCGCACAAAGAACCCTCTCTGACACCCAGAAGCAAGTGGAGATCGGCACCCTGGCACCGATTGAAGTGGTCCGAGCGCAGAGCACCGTCGCCTCCGATCAGCAAACCCTAACCCTGGCGCTGACCAATCTCGAACTGCAGCAGCTTCTCATGAAGAATGCGCTGAGCCGCACGCTTGTCGACCCAACCTTGGCCGATGCCGAGGTGATTCCTACTTCGACCATGGAATTGCCCGCGCAGGAAGCGGTCATCCCTACCCAAGATTTGGTGAATGATGCGCTTGGTCATCGTCCCGAACTGGCGGAAGCGCGCATAAACCTGTCCAACACGGACATCAGCAATAAGGCGATCCGTAGTGCTCTGCTCCCCACTGTGGACCTGTTTGCCTATTATGGCGGCGCGGGTCTCGGAGGTTCGCAAAACCCCTCCAACCTCTGCGGGAATCCGAACTCTGTGCCGGGTTTTTGCACCGCGACCCCGGCTAGCGCAGTCGGCTACGGCGGCACTTTGAATCAGCTGGTCAATTCCACCGCTCCCGACAAGGGCGCGGGCATCACGATCAACATCCCGCTCCGCAACCGCGCCGGTCAGGCCACGCAGGTGCGCTCGGAATTCGAATACCGGCAAGCGCAGTTGCGCATCCAGCAGATCGAGAATCAGGTTCGCATCGAGGTGCGGAATGCGCAGTTTGGCGTGCAGCAGAATCGCGCCAGCGTCGCTTCCGCCCAAGCCGCCGTGGATTTGGCACGCCAGTCTCTCGACGCCGAACAGAAAAAGTACGCGCTCGGCGCATCCACCTCAACTCTCGTGCTGCAGAACCAGGCGGCCATGACCCAGGCCGAGGTCACGCTGGTCTCCGCCAAGGCCCTGTACCAGAAGGCTGAAGTCGAACTGGATCGTGCCATTGGTCTGCTGCTCGATCACGCCGGCATTGAGATCGCCGACGCCGAGCGGGGCCAGGTCACACACACGCCGAATATCCCGCACGTGGCAGCCCGCCCCGCCGACCAGCAAATGCCGGCCAGCACACCAGCGCAACCGCAACCATAGCGCAGCAAGAAGTTCTTCGATGGAGCGCCGGGCGTCCTCCCCCGGCGTTTCCCTTTTGCTGCTCCCGGCAGGGCGTTCTCATTTGGGAGTGAAAGTCTTCTTCACACCTGGCAAGGCGATGTGTTCGGGAGTGTCTAATTAAGTCCCGGCTTCCCCCGTGCAACCCTGTGTACCCCGTGGTTTATGCTTTCTGTCGAACTTAATCGGAGCTTCCCCAGCTCGCAGCTCGTAGCTCGTAGCTGTTCTTTGTCAACCCCCCATTTCCCCCATTTTCCCTGTAACTCATTGTCCTGCCCACGAAAATAATTCCGCCAAATCTGTCGGTGTACCCCCCTCCAACTTGATACAATAAAACTAGAGATCAAAAAGGGTGCGGATTTCCTCCCGCACCCTTTTCATTATGTTTGCAGCTGGACTTTTTCTGGCAACTGACAACTGGCTACTGGCAACTGAACATTTCCCACTTTTCACTGCCCATTTCCGCTAAGTCCTTATTCCGGAATACTTTAATATAAATCCTTTAGATTCAAAGACCGAAGCAAAAACGCCCCTCCAACCCCATGATTCCATTAGACCTGGGGGGGAGGGGGGTAGGGGGTACTAACCAGCAAACAAAACGGCAAATTATCCCACTTTCCCCATTTTTCACCCGGATGTGTCTTGCCGGAACACGACCTCACAGCTTGCGGATTAATTCGCCATTGCGGGCACTCCTCGATGGCTGCATCCGGCACAAGCTGCTATCGCTCGCGTTCCCCATGCGATAATGTGCGGTGCCGAGCCGCCACCGCTCGCACCAACATCGTCTATGGGCCTGTCCGTCGCAATCGTTGCATTCAACGAAGAAGCCAACCTTGGCCGGACCCTCGCCAGCGTTCGCTGGGCGGACGAAATCGTGGTCGTGGACTCCGGCTCGACCGACCGCACCTGCGACATCGCGCGTGAGTTCGGCGCGAAGGTCGTCCACGAGCCGTGGCGCGGCTATGTCGCGCAAAAAAATTATGCGCTGGAATTCTGCACCGAAGACTGGATCCTCGCGCTCGATGCCGACGAGGAAGTCTCGCCCGGCTTGGCCGATGAGGTCCGTGGCGTGGTCTCCGCGCCCGGCAAAATCGAGGGCTACTCCATCCCTCGCCAGAATCTCTTTCTCGGAAGATGGATGCGGCACGGCGGCTTCTACCCCGATCCCAAGTTGCGCTTGTTCCGGCGCGGCGCCGGCTATTCCACTGGATTCGATCCCCACGATCGCTACGAACTCAAAAGCCAGGGGCCCGTCGAACGATTCCGCCACCCGATGGTGCACTACACCTATCCCACGCTCACGTTGTACCTCGAACACATGAACCGGTACTCTTCGCTGGGCGCGAAGATGGCCGTGGGCAAAGGGTACCGCCGCTTCAACTTGCTCGACATCGTTTTGCGGCCGCTGGTGACGTTCATCTATAACTATTTTTGCCGCCTCGGATTTCTCGACGGCCGCGAGGGCCTGCTGCTGCACATGTATCACGCCGTCTACGTATCGTGGAAATATTCCAAGGCGTGGGAACTCGCGCGCAAGAAAGAGTTGTTATAAATGACCACCGTAGAGACGCGGCCTGCCGCGTCTCCATCCCCTATCCCCGCAGCGTGATGCGCATGATGTCGAATTCCACTTCCACCGACCTCCGGGGAAATTTCGACTCGATCGACGACTTCACGTCGCTCACCGTGGGGATGCCGTTCTGGCCGGTCAGGCAGCGTGCGTCGTCGAGCAAAACAATATGCGCGTAGGGATGGCTCAGGATCATCTCCAGCTCCGCCGAGAGGCGCTGATCGTCCGTGCGTTTACCCACCCAGCCGTAATACCCAGCGTCGAGCCAGAACAGTGCAGGCTCCGTCAGCAATGCGAGTACTTCGGGCATCACGACGCGGCTGTCTCCACAAAAGATTCGGACGTGCGCGTCGCCCGCGAATTTGCCTGTCGCCCGCTCCGCCAGCTCGGGCACGAATTCGATGGAATAGACGCGGTCAAAACGGCCTTTCATCGCGGCGACCATCTCGCCGTAGTAAGTTCCGGTCTCAACCAGGGTCTTCAGTCCAAATCGCCTTCCGCATTCGCGCACAACTTTCTGTTTCAACAGGTGCGGAGAACGCTGCGGCCGCCCGCGCAGGATCCAATACCAGTAGTCGGGATAGTGGCCCAGCGCCTTGTACGCGCCGTACACCGGAGTACGCTGCAATAACCGTCGGAACGCTTTCAGAATTCCCTCCGCTAAAGATGGAAAGCCAAGCATAGGTGCGCACGAAAAGCGCCGTCAAGCGCCCGGCGATTTCCTCTGTGTCCTCCGTGCCCCCTGTGGTTAAGAACTTGATTTTGATTCTCACCAACCGCTCGGTCGGTCGCGCCATTTTGCAGCATCGCAATCGCTCCTCTATCATCAAAGTCATAACGGGAGCTGTAGTGGGGAACTGAATGACTGAGAACAAGCCGAATGCCGACCTGCATACGACGATAGCGGAAAGCCCGATTGCCGACGTGTTTGAAGGCCGCCATCCCGCCGCGTCGGAAAAGAGTTGGGCCGAGAAAACTCTGGCGTCCACGCTCGATAAGGCGCCCGAGAAACCGGTCGGTGCCCCCACTGGCACGAACCTCGACGAACACGGGCGCGCGCGCTTCAGCACGATCTCGAACGCTTCCATCCGCCGTCTCTACACCCAGGCCGATCTCCCCGCCGACTGGAACTACGAACAGTACCTTGGCTATCCCGGCGAGCCGCCCTACACGCGCGGCATTCACTCCACCGGCTATCGCGGCAAGCTGTGGACCATGCGCATGTTCTCCGGCTTCGCCTCGCCCGAGGAAACCAACCAGCGCTACAAGTACCTTCTCGAACACGGCGGCGGCGGACTCTCGGTGGCCTTCGACTTGCCGACGCTTATGGGTTACGACTCCGATCACCCGGCCAGCGAAGGCGAAGTCGGCAAGTGCGGCGTGGCCATCGATTCGCTCGAAGATATGGAGATCCTTTTCGACGGCATCAGTCTCGAAAACGTCACCACCTCGATGACCATCAATTCACCGGCCAGCGTGCTTTGGGCCATGTATCTGGTCGTGGCTGAAAAACAGGGTGCCGACTGGAAGAAAATTTCCGGAACCATCCAGAACGACATTCTCAAGGAATACATCGCGCAGAAGGAATACATCTACCCGCCCGCACCCTCCATGCGCCTGGTGATCGACACTTTCGAATTTGGATCGAAGTTCACGCCGCGCTTCAATACCATCTCCATCAGCGGCTATCACATTCGCGAAGCCGGTTCCACCGCGCTGCAGGAGCTCGCGTTCACCATTTACGACGGCGTCGAATACGTCGAGTGGGCCCTTCGCCGCGGCCTCGACGTGGATGAGTTCGGCCCGCGCCTCAGCTTTTTTTTCAACGCGCACAACGATTTCTTTGAAGAGATCGCCAAATACCGTGCCGCACGCAAGATCTGGTATCGCCTGATGAAAGACCGCTTCGGCGCGAAAAACGATCGCACTCGCCTGTTGCGCTTCCACAGTCAAACCGCCGGCGTCTCGCTGCCCGCGCAGCAGCCGATGAACAACATTGCGCGTGTCGCCCTGCAAGCCCTCGCCGCCGTGCTCGGCGGCACGCAGTCGCTGCACACCGATTCCTACGACGAAGCCCTTGCCCTACCCACGGCCGAAGCCGCGCGCATCGCGCTGCGCACCCAGCAGATCATTGCCTTCGAATCGGGCGTGGCCCACACTATCGATCCGCTTGGCGGAAGCTATTTTGTCGAGAAGCAGACCCTCGACATGGAAAACGGCGCGTTCGATTACTTCCAGAAGCTCGACCAGATGGGCGGCATGGTCAATGCCATCGAGCGCGGATATCCCCAGAAGGAAATTGCCGAAGCCAGTTACCAGTACCAGCGTGCCGTGGAAGCCAACGAGAAGATCACGGTCGGCGTGAATGATTTTGTCATCGAAGAAGGGTCGCCGCACATTCTCTACATCGGCGAATCGGTGGCCCGCGCTCAAGAGAAGAAACTCAAATCCCTGCGCGCCCGGCGCTCGAACAACGACGTCCGCCGCTGTCTCGATGCCCTCAAGCAATCCGCCGCCAAGACTCCCACCGCGGGCACGAACGGCAACATCTCCGATGTCAACACCATGCCCTATATTGTCGACGCCGTCCGCGCCTACGCCACCGTAGGCGAAATCTGCGAAGCCTTGCGGCAGGTTTACGGAACCTATACGGAAGTGAGTGTCACATAAACTTTGTTTGAGGTCGCAATTTGCGACCTCAAAGATCTGTTCTTGAGTTTCGTGCGCCCCCTCAATTGGGTACCGAATGATCGAGCTTTCTTCATCACATTCTGACCGCCCATTGATCACAGCCTGCGCAGGTTGCACGCGCTACGATGACAGCATGCAAGTCCGTCCATCAAAACACGAACGAAGCCGGCGACCGGCAGCAACCCGACGCAGAGCAGCCGTTCTCCCCATCGAATCCCGAATCACGATTCTGCGCCATCAGAAAGTCATCCTCGATGTCGCCCTGGCCGAGCTCTACGCAGTTCCGGTCAAGCGATTGAATGAACAAACAAAACGCAACCGTAAACGATTCCCCGCGGATTTCATGTTCCGGTTGACGCCCCGAGAGAACAAATGTTTGAAGTCGCAATTTTCGACCTCAAACATTGGACGCGGTGGGCGCCGCTCTCTGCCTTATGCATTCACCGAACACGGCGCGATCATGGCCGCAACGGTGCTCAACTCGGAACAGGCAGTGGAAATGAGCGTTTTTGTGGTGCGCGCCTTTGTGCGCTTGCGTGAGATGCTGGCCGAAAACAAAGAACTCGCCGACCGGATAGCAGAATTGGAAGAGCACTTGGAGACGCACGACAGCACGATCCAGGAAATCATCAACGTCATCAAGCGGCTGATGGACCCACTACCGCGCCGTCGAGGCCAGATCGGATTCACGCTTCCACCGTCGCGGACCGGGTAGTCGCGATCTGAATTTTTCCCGCCATCGCCACCGCTGGCCGGCGCCATGGACTTGAGCATGTGCTGCACCCACGCACAGGCGCCGCTCATGGCCGGAGTCATGTCGGCGAAGTCCCGCCCGTAAAGATCACTTGCCCAAACCTCTTCGCCCTATTTTCCCAACGAGAGAGCTGGAGAGGCGACGACGCAGTCGAATGTGGCGCGGTTGCCGCCAGAGAAAAACGTTGGCTGGCGGAGTATGTCCCCTCGCACCACTTTGGATATCCGAAGCGACTTACAGAAGCGATCTTTGGCGAATGTCAGCCGCGATGGATCGCCGTTGCTTCGGAAGGGCGGTCACGGCGCCTTGTGATAACTATCACAGACAAAATAAAAATAAAAGTCTAGCTTCTACGCACTTTCCAGAGAAGGCCAGAGATGACGGGGCGTGACCTCAATCTCTGAAGAGGTGCGAATATGGGAGCACTGCGCAACTCACTGCCTCAAGCTTTGCGGTCACGAGGCGTATCGCGCCGCGAGTTTGTGAAGTTTTGCAACTTGATGGTCGCCACGCTGGCGCTCCCACCGCGGTATCTCTCAGCCGTCGAAAAAGCTCTCAGTCAGACCACGCGTCCGGTCCTAGTCTGGCTCGAATTTCAAGATTGTGCGGGCAACTCGGAATCGATGCTGCGCACCAGCAACCCGACAGTCGCTGAATTCGTGCTGGATCTTCTCTCCTGGGAATACGACGAGACAATCATGGCGGGCGCCGGCAAACAAGCCGAAGACGCGCTCGAACGAGTGGTTCGGGAGCACAAGGGCGAATACATCGCGGTCGTGGAAGGTGCGATCCCAACGGCGGAAGATGGTGTGTACTGCGCGATTGGCGGCAAGACCGCTCTCGACATTGCCAGGCATGTCTGCACGAATTCGGCAGCGAACATTGCGGTTGGCGCTTGCGCGTGGGATGGCGGCCTGGTTCGAGCGAACCCAAATCCGACCGGTGCCGTGGGGTTGCAGGAGGCTGTGCCCGGCGTGAAGGTCGTCAATTTGGGTGGCTGTCCGCACAATCCGGTCAATACTGCGGCGGTCCTTGTCCACTATTTGACCTTTCACGAGTTTCCCGCTCTCGATCAGTACAACCGCCCGCTGTTCGCTTACGGCAATATCATTCACGACCAGTGCGAGCGCCGCGCCCACTTCGATGCGGGCCGTTTTGTTGAGGAGTGGGGCGATGAAGGTCACCGCAAGGGTCATTGCCTTTACAGAATGGGCTGCAAGGGACCGGAGGCGACTTATAACTGTCCCGTCGTCCGCTGGAACGATGGCACCAGTTGGCCCGTAAAATCCGGCCACGGGTGCATTGCCTGCGCATCGCACCGCTTTTGGGATACGAAGTCGCCATTTTACAAGCGGCTGCCATCGGTGCCGGGGTTCGGTGTGGATGTCGATGCGGGCGAACTCGGCCTCTGGTTGACCGGGGGCGTCGGTACCGCGCTGGGCTTGCACGGACTCGCCAGCGTGGCGCGGGCGCAGATGCGTCCCCATGGTGAAGAGCCGAGGGGCGGCCCCACCGAGATCGCCCACAAAGACGGCTTGGTGGAGCGCGAAGGGCCGCCGGAAAAATCATGACGGAGCTTGCTCCCGCGTTTGCTGATCGCGGCGGGACGAGATAGGAAACCGCAGTGCGGAGAACGAAACCGCCAGCATCGGCGTTGGCTAGGCTTCCGGAAACGGGGTTGGTCCGCACCTATGTCTGGGAAAAACCGGTCCGTATCGCCCACTGGCTGATTTTCTTTGCCTTCGTGTCGCTCTCCTTCACTGGCCTGTATATCCACCGCCCATTTCTGCTCTCTTCGGGTCGGGCGCTTTTCGTCATGGCCACCATGCGATTCGTTCACGTGGTCTCGGCCTTCGTGCTGATCGGGGCGTTCGCGTTAAGGGTTTATTGGTTCTTTAAGGGCAATTTCTGGTCGAGGTGGTCCGCCTACGTCCCCATCCACCGCAAACAATGGCAGGGCATGGGAGACATGCTGGAGTTTTACCTGTTCATGCGGTTCGATCCCGGCCGCCGCGTGGGACACAATCCTCTGGCCGCGCTGACCTACTTCATCATTTATCTGCTGATTTTGGTCGAGATCCTGACCGGTTTGGCTCTCTACAGCCGCGTCCTGGGCAATTCCGTCCTGAACCAATTCATCGGTTGGTTGCCGCAGTTCATCGACCCTTCTTATCTTCGCCTCATTCATTTCGCTCTGATATTCGTCTTCTTCGCGTTCGTCATCTTCCACGTCTATGCCTCGATTCTGGTTTCTAACGAGGAAGAAAACGGACTGCTCGACAGCATCTTCTCCGGCTGGAAATTCGTGCCTGCCGGCGAACTGCGCCATGAAATCAGCGCGATTCCGGAGGTGCGGCGCTTCGCCAAACGCCACGATTTGCTGCCGCGCGGCACGCCCGACGAGGAACGCGCGAAAGTGCCGCCGAAGGCCAGGCCCGGGCCTAGCCCAGTGGCCCTCTATCGCAATTGGATCAGTTACGCCGGAACCGGCATCGCCGCCGTCGGAGTACTCGTGTTCGCCATCCTGACGGCTTATCACACGATCGGTGGCGGCGCGCTCGCTCAACCCTATGGCGACCTGGTCATCTTCTTCGTTCCGCCCGTATTCGTCATGCTCGGCATCACGGTCGTGTTGATCGGCATGTACATTCAGTGGATACGGTGGCGGATGCGCAAGCCGTTGTCGTTCGCGCGTTTTCCCAAGTGGGACCTCAACGTTCCCAGTGAGAGAAAGGCCCTCCTGGCCGTCGCCATCGGGGCCGCGATCATCTCTGTGCCAGCGATTTATGGGAGTGGTCAGGCGTATCTCTACACCGACGCTGTCTCCTTCTGCGGCGCCAATTGCCACTCCATGACGCCGGAGTACGTCACCTATCGGCAGTCGCCTCATGCTCGCGTGGTATGCGCGCAGTGCCACGTTGGCCCCGGCGCCACCGGGTACATGGTGTCGAAGATTCGCGGCATGGCCGAACTCGTCGAGACCATCCAGAACGAGTACCCGCGGCCAATTCCGTCCACGGTGGAGGCGTTGCGTCCCATCCGCGGCAATTGCGAGCAGTGTCATTGGCCGGCGAATTTCTTCGGCTCGCGTGAGATACATCGCGTGCACTTCCTCTCCGACGAGCGGAACACGCGCTGGGAAATCGACATGTTGGTCAAGGTTGGCGGCGGCACGCTCGCCGATGCGGCGCAAATGGGTATTCACTGGCACGTTACCAGCAAGGTCGAGTACCGGGCGAGCGATGCCGATAAGCAGAATATTCCCTGGGTGCGGTCGGTGGATCCGAAGACCGGTGTGGCGGAGGTATTCACCTCGAAGGCGCAAGGATCGGCCGCGCCCTCCGGCGGTGAGATCCGGACCATGGATTGCGTGGATTGCCACAACCGCCCGAGCCACATTTTGCAGCCGCCGGATAGAAGCGTGGATGTGGCCCTTGCCGATGGCCGCATCGATCCCTCTCTTCCATTCGTCAAGCAGCAGAGCGTGACGGCTCTTACTGCGGCTTACACCGACCGGGAGCAGGCGATGCAGGGAATCGACACTGCCCTGCGCGGGTATTACCGGCAGAGCTACCCTCAGGTGTACGCAGACAAGCGGCAAGCCATTGAGGGCGCCATCGGATATCTTCAGAACACTTACGACCGCTATTTCTTCCCGTCGATGAAAGTCCGGTGGGATACATATTCCACCAACGACACCCACTTTTATTCCGTGGGGTGCTTCCGCTGCCACGACGGCCAGCATAAGAGTGTGGACGGAAAGGTCATCCGTTCCGATTGTGGCGCCTGCCACACGATCCTCGGACAGGGCAAGGCGGGGAGCGTGCAATTCGCCACCGGGCCGAAAGGGCTGGCTTTCGAACACCCCATCGACATCGGCAGCGCGTGGGCGGAACAGGCGTGCAGTTCCTGCCATACGGGAGGACCGCAGTGACCGATTCATCCGGCGAACTCGGCCGCCGCGGAGTCGGTCGGCGTCTGGCCATTGCCATGGTGTGCAGCGCAAACTGGCCGCTGCCGGAGGATAACGGAGCAGGGGCGTCGTCGGCCGCCGCGCACGCCAGCGCCGCGGCCGAGACTTCAGGAATAGAGCAGCTAAAGGGGTGCATATGAACGGAACTCGAGCGTTGAGGGTTATTGCTTTCATGTCGATCTCGATTGGTGTCGGGATCCTCAGCCACGCGGCTTGGGGATTCGTCGTCTTCGGAATCCTGGTGCTGGTTGACAACTTTTTGGTCAAGAGCGACCCGCCTGCACCGCCGGATCACGCCGCTGGTGAAGGGGACGTCACCTAGCCATAGGATTGCTCTTGCGATACCAAGTCACCCTTTTGCCGGCGATGGCCACGGCTTTCCCGGTTCGGGGGTGCATGTCACGGCGGACGAGGTCGTATGGATAGCGCCGGAAGTGGCGGCATGGCGGTTGCTCAGGCGGCCGGGATCGTCGTGCGCGACAAGATAGGGACGCAAGATCGGGACGAAGACGACGCCGGTCGAGATCGGCAGGTCGCTGGATACTAGCGAAGCGTAGGAGGACGGCATGGCGCGGATTGTGGTCGATCCCGTGACGCGTATTGAAGGGCACCTCCGCATTGAGGCCCAGGTGGATGGCGGCTTCATCACGGATGCGTGGAGTTCGGGCACGATGTTCCGGGGGATCGAGTTGATCCTTCGCGGCCGGGATCCGCGAGAGGCTTGGATCTGGGCGCAGCGCATCTGTGGGGTGTGCACAACCGTCCACGCTCTGGCCTCGGTCACCGCGGTCGAGGACGCATTGGGCATCGAGATTCCCGACAATGCCCGCCTCATCCGCAACATCATTTCCGCCACCCAGGCGATTCAAGATCACGTTGTCCACTTCTATCACCTGCACGCCTTGGATTGGGTGGATGTGGTTCCGACCCTGAAGGCGGACCCGGCGAAAACATCGCAGTTGGCGCAATCCATCTCCGACTGGCCCAAGTCGAGCGCCAAGTATTTCAAGGGCGTTCAGGACCGCGTCAGCGCGTTGGTTGCCAGCAAGCAACTGAGTCTTTTGGGCGCGGGTTATTGGGGGCACCCCGCTTATCGTCTTCCGCCCGAAGCCAACCTCATGGCCGTCGCCCACTACCTCGAGGCGCTCCAGTTCCAGAAGGACTTTATCCGGATTCACGCGGTGCTCGGCGGCAAGAATCCTCATTTGCAGACGTTTCTCGTCGGAGGCATGGCCACATCGCTCGATCCGAACGAGCCGGGCGCGACCGTCAACCCGGAGCGCATCGATTTCTTATTGCAGGTGGCGAAGTCCGCTCAGACATTTGTAAGTCAGGTGTATATCCCGGATGTGCTGGCGGTCGCCAGCTTCTACCGCGAGTGGTTCGGACTCGGCGAGGGCCTCGGAAATTTCATGTCCTACGGCGCCTACCGGCAGGGCAGCACGAAAGATCCGGCGAATTTCTTCCTTCCGAGGGGCATCATCCTGAATCACGACCTCTCCAAAGTCCACCCCGTCGATCCGGAGAACATCACCGAGTACATTGCTCATTCGTGGTACGAGTATTCGGAAGGCAGCCAGAGTGCCAAACACCCCTACGAGGGCGAAACCAAACCGAAATACAGCGGTCCCAAGCCTCCCTATGAACATCTCGACGTGGATCAGAAGTATTCTTGGCTGAAAGCGCCCCGCTATCAGGACAAAGCGATGGAGGTAGGCCCGCTGGCCCGGCTCCTGGTGGCCTATGCATCCGGCCATCCGGAAGTTAAGGCGCTGGTTGACTCCACGCTGGCAGCGCTGAAGGCCCCCGCCGCTGCTCTGTTTTCGACTCTTGGCCGTGTCGCGGCGCGCGCACTCGAAACCCAGCTCCTCGCCAATCACGTCGTGGGCTGGATCGAAGAGCTTGGAAACAACCTGGCGGCAGGGAACCTCCTCGTTCACAACGGGCAATACTGGGACCCGAACTCCTGGCCCCAAACCGCCCGCGGATTCGGTTCCTTCGAGGCCCCGCGCGGGTCGCTGGGGCACTGGGTGGAAATCGAAAACCAGGCGATCAAGAATTACCAGGCGGTCGTGCCCTCCACGTGGAATGCAGGCCCGCGCGACGCCCAAGGTCAACGCGGCGCCTACGAAGCCGCGCTCCTGAAGACGCCGGTCGCGGATCCAGAGCGCCCACTTGAACTTCTGCGCACCATCCACTCCTTCGACCCGTGTCTGGCGTGCGCCGTCCACGTGGTCGATCTTCATGGGCGGACCCACGCCCGTGTCGAGACCTGAGCCGAGGCTGCCGCTTGAAAACACAAGCAGGCAGCCCGGACACGAACGGAACGAACAGGTTGACACCCGGACAAGTGAGAGTCTTCATGTCCAGTGAAACGTCTGCCTGCGTCATGGGCACGGGGTTCGCAGTCTCTCGCCGTCTAAGGACCTGAAATGCGCGATTTGCTTTCTTCAGACACGGTCGTGATCGGGGTCGGCAACACCATCCTTTCCGATGACGGCGTCGGCGTTCATGCCGCGCGACTTCTGCAAGATGACCCCAGAGTGCCCGCCGGGATAACGATTCTCGACGGCGGTACCATCGGCCTCGATCTCATCCCGTATGCTTCCGATGCATCTCGCCTGCTGCTGCTCGATGCCGTGAACTCCGGTAAAGCCCCCGGAACACTCACTCGCATGACGGCAAAGGATGTGCTCGACACATCGAGCGGATGGAGTGTTCACCAACTCGGAGTTGCCGATCTGATTGCGGCTCTCGCCTTGATGGCGACCAAACCCCAGGATATCGTTGTGCTCGGCGTGCAGCCCGCGAACACGGGATGGGGCACCTCCTTGTCTCCTGACGTGGAGGCTGCGCTCATGGATTTGGTAAATGCAGCCGTGGCGCAACTCCAGCATTGGCAGCAGTCGCAGGACGCCAGCCTGGAACCCGGCCCGCCATCTTTGTTACCCCGCCAATCCTCGAAAGATCGAACACTCTCCAAGCCTTGCGAAGAAGGGAACTTGTAACCTACCCCGGACCGCTTCGCCTGCGCCACAAGATCTCCAAGTGCACCACCCCGACGACACTTTCTTGTTCGCGTCACCAGGCCAGATAACCAGGTGGTCACTGTGCGTGCCGGTGGAAATTATGTGGAAGTCCTCCGCGGCGAAGTTGCGATTGCGATCAAGCGCATCGAAACACCCCGCCACTCGCGGCTTTCCGCTCGATGGCACGATGTTCCCTCGCACCCGAGTGCCATTGGCGAGCGCGCTACTTTACGGACGCTCGGATTCTGTTTAGCATTCAACCTCGCTCCACTTCTCAAAGACAACTTAGTTCCAAGATTCAAAAGAAATTTGCTACGTCAGTCTCCCGGTCAGGACAATGAAGCCCAAGAAAACGATCCTCTGCGTGGACGATAACGAACAGGCCCTTTCCATTCGCAAAATCATGCTGGAAACGCGGGGTTACCGCGTGCTCGCATGCAGCAGCGGCGAACAAGCCCTGGAAGCCTTCCGCCGCGGCGGCGTCGATCTGGTGCTCACCGACCTGACGATGCCAGGCGTGGATGGTGCGCGGCTCATCGAAGAAATCAAGGGTCTTTCGCCGCAGACTCCGGCCGTCCTCATCTCGGGCCGCACCAAGATCTATGAGCGCGAAACGCTCGCCGATCTTTTTCTGGCCAAGGGTATGTATGAGCCCGCGGAACTGCTGGAACGCATTCGCCTGCTGCTGGTGCGCAAGCGCGGTCCCAAGCGCCGCGCTGAACTGGTCCCGGGTCCGGCGCAGCAGGCGACCGCGGCGTGAACGTCACCGAGTTTCTCCGCCTTGCTGTGGTATCGTTTTCTCTGGATGCCACCCTTTATTGAAGCCAGGGAATTACGCAAAACCTACCGCGTGGGCAAGGTGGATGTGCCAGCCCTCTGCGGCGTCTCCTTCAGCGTGCAAAAAGGGGAGTTCGTCACCATCGTGGGGCCTTCCGGCAGCGGCAAGTCCACGCTCTTTTATCTGCTTGGCGGACTCACCCGCGCCGACTCCGGCAGCGTCACCATCGACGGCGTGGATTTCGCCACTCTTTCCGACAGCGAGCGCACCCGCTTGCGCAAAAGCAAGATTGGATTCGTCTTCCAGAAATTCAATCTGCTCCCCACGCTCAGTGCGCGCTCGAATATCGAAATCGCCGGCGACATCGCGGGCAAGGCCGCGCCCGATCCAGCGTTCCTGAAAAAGATCACCGCGATGCTGGGCATCGCGCAACGCCTGGAACACCGTCCCAACGAGCTGTCGGGCGGCGAGCAGCAACGAGTGGCGCTCGCCCGCGCTCTCATCAACCGCCCCGCCATCGTGCTCGCCGACGAGCCCACCGGCAACCTGGATTCAAAAAGCTCGGCCGTTGTCCTCGACATGCTGCGCCAGTCGAACAAGGATCTGGGCCAGACCGTGCTCATGATTACGCACAATCCCCAGGCTGCCGAGTACGGCGACCGCATCGTCCACATGCGCGACGGCCAGATCGTAACGCCCGACGAAGATCCGCAGTGGTCGCCGCACCATCCCATCGAACACCTGCAGCATTGATCGTGTAGCGGCGAGCGCGCCGAGATGGATTCGCTGTACCCAGCCGCAGCCTCCAGTTGACGCCGGTCTCTGCCGCGCTTAGGATATTCGTTCGACTTCCTGTGGAATGGGGTCCCGTGAGACGCGACCTTTGCGCCACGGCAGGCAGCAATCATGGATAAGAAGAAACTAGAGACGTTCAGAAAAAGGCTGGAAACCCGGCGGCAGGAACTGCGCCAGATGGTGACCCGCAATCAGCAGGACGGCCGCACCGCCGACGATGAGGCCACGCAGGACGTCGCCGATCGCGCCGCCAGTTCCTACAACAAGGAATTCCTTTTCAGCCAGAGCAACAGCGACCGCCAATTGCTCAACATGGTCGATAGCGCGCTCGCCCGCATCCGCGAAGGCAGCTTTGGAGAATGCGTCTCCTGCGGCAAGGAGATCAACGCCAAGCGCATCGAAGCCGTGCCTTGGACCCGTCACTGCATCGCCTGCCAGGAAAAGGCCGAGAGCGGCCAGCTCGAAACGGCACCATAAAATTTTGGCGAGGACGCTCCTGTCCACGCCGAACTCCGCACCAGCCAGAGGTCCGCGCAGTTTTCGCGCAACTGCAGACAAGGCGCTGCACTGATGCCGGACCGCACCGATTTTCGTCCGCTTTGACGCTCTGGAAATCCGCCTGTTAAACTGAATGTTTGTCAGCCTACATTTGAGCGAAGAAGGAACCCTGTGCGCGCAGAAACCCGGCATCAACTGAAACAAGACCGCTTCAGCAAGGTCACGATCGAGGCAGCGGAGAAGACCGCTCACTGGACCGCGGAACACAAGTCCAAACTGACGTTCGCCGCGATTGCGGTGGCCGCCATTGCATTGCTTGCCTTCGGCGGTTGGTACTACGTCCACACGCAGGACGAAAAGGCGGGCGTGGAGCTTTCGACGGCGCTCCGCACATTTGAAACGCCGCTGCGTCCGGCGGGAATGCCGCCGCAGGAGGGGTTTGACAGCTTCGCCTCGTCCGAGGAGCGGGCCACGGCGGCGCGCAAGCAGTTCCAGGCCATCGCCGACAAGTATCCGCACACTCACACCGCCGACATGGCGCGTTATTTCGTGGGACTGGCCTCGGCGCAGCTCAATGACAATGCGGCCGCCGAGCGCAATCTGCAGGATACGGCCGTTTCTTCGAACGGCGACCTGGCCGCGCTTGGCAAGCTCGCTTTGGCTTCCGTTTATCGCGGGGAAAAAAAGGACACGCAGGCCATCGACCTTTATAAGCAGTTGATCGACAAGCCCACGATCGTCGTCAGCAAAGCGACGGCGCAGCTCGAACTCGCCGGATTCTATGAGTCGCAGATGAAGTCAAGCGAAGCCAAGAGTCTTTACGACCAGGTGCAAAAAGAAAATCCCTCCACCGAGGCGGCCTCGCTGGCGCAGCGGCGGGAGGCTGCGCTCAAGCCATAGTCTGGCAGTCGTTTACCGCGGCATTCCTGGTGTCAGATCGTTCGCAGCGCGCAGACGATGTCTGCGATTTTGTTCTCCTGAAACAAGCGAATGCCCGCGATACCCGCCGCTCCAGCGTCCAGGCACAACGCGGCATTTTGCAGCGTGACGCCGCCCAGGGCTAGCACCGGGATCTTCGCGCCGCAGGCTTCGCGCAAAGCGGCGAGGCCCGCCCGTTGCGTTTCCGGCGCGTCTTTCTTTTCAAACACCGGAGCGAACACGGCAAAGTCGGCGCCCTCGCGTTCGGCGCGCAAGACGTCCTCGGCACTGTGGCAGGAGGCAGCCACCAGAAAGTGGCCAGTGGCCAGTGGGCAGTGGCCAGAAAGTTCCGTCACACGGCGCGCTTCACCAGGCGCGACGTCGTCCGCGCGCAGGTGAACGCCGTCGGCTCCCGCAGCGAGCGCCACGTCGGTGCGCGAGTTGATGAGGAGACGAGTGGTCGGTGGCCAGTGGTCAGTGGCCAGTTGATGCTCGCGCACGGCCGCGACCGCCTCCCGCGCCAACTCTTCCAGTTCACCCGTGCTCAGATCTTTCTCGCGGAGTTGGATGTAGTCGACGCCCGCGCGCGCAGCTTCGGCGACTTTCGCGAGCAGGGCCCGGCGGCGGGCGTTTTCGTCGCCCCGAAACTCGCTCCGGCCGGTGATGTAGTAAAGCACACAGCGGTCCGCCATCGGCTCTCAGCGTACTACGAGAACGCCCTCATTTCTTTTCGGCGTTGACCGGTACTGCGGCTGCCGAGCCTTCCAGGCTGGGCTGCGGAACGGCGAACAACTTCAAATTTTCCGCTTTCCATCGCATCGCCGCGTAGATCCGATTGCGCCCGCTGGGGTGATCGAAGAAAATCCACTCTTCGACCGGGCTGGGACTCATCTTGCGATATTCGCCGAGATGGATGGCCGCTTGGGCAAATCCGTCGGGCTGCCGGGCCGTGTTCAGCCCGAACATGTCGGCCTCGCGTTCCTCGGTGCGGCTGGCTGTGTTATTGACCGGAGTGAAGACGAAACCAAGGATGGATACCAGCAGCACCGCGAGCGGAAGCACAGCCGTGTCGCCCACGCCACGAATCTGCCACTTCTCGCCCCAGCGTTTGAGCGCCCAGCCGAGTCCATAATACAAGTAGGCGAATGACAGCACCGTCATGATCGCCCCGAACATGATCCCCTTGTAGATGTGGTTCATCACATAGTGCCCCATCTCGTGTCCCATCACCGCCTGAATCTCTTCCGGCGATCCGCGGCGCAAGAGGTTGTCGTTCAGCGTGATGCGCATCGTGTTCGCGAAACCGCTGACGTTGGCGCTCATGCGCGTCGTCTGCCGCGAAGCGTCCATCGTGTACACGTCCTTAGCAGGGATGCCGTTGGCCCGCGCCATGCTCAAAATCGGTTCGACAATCTTCGGATCGTTGAGGCGCGTGTACTTATTGAAGATGGGAGCGATGTAGACGGGCGCGATCAGTGCGGTGAAGGCCGAAAACACAATCGTCACCACAGCGCCCCATATCCACCAGGTCCGCGGCAGGCGGCGCACTATGCCGAACAGCAGCATCACCAGCAGGCCGCCCAGCACCAGTCCTATGCCGAGCCCCTTCATCTGATCTCCCATCCAGGGGCCAAAAGTCTGCGTGGCCAGTCCGTACTTGTGCTCGCGGAAATAATCTTCGTAAACCGTGAGCGGGAAAACGAGGATGCTGGTGAGCACGAGATATTGCAGCCAGTACACGAACGTGTGTACGGGTTTGAAGCGGGTCACACGCTCCGACAGATTTCGCATACCGGCGGACCAGCGCAGATTCAGCAACAGCAGCGCGACCACGACTCCATAGAGAAAGTCCCAGAGAATCATCCAGTAGCCGCCCTCGAAATAAGCGTCGGAGCGGGCCGTCTTGTCGGCGGGAATCTGCGCCAGGTAAGCGTTGGTGGCCGCCGTCGCATCGAAGTGCGGCGAGGCCTGCGCCTCCGCCGGCACCTGAATCACGGATGGCATCTCGTTCGCCGCTGGTGGTTGAGCGAGCGCAATCGCCGTGCAGAAAAAAGTCGCGCAAAAGAGTCCTACAGCCAAGCCTGTTCGTGAAAGCATCTTCTTCGTCTCCTGAAACACTTACGCGTAGAAGTGTATACGAAGTCCGGGTGCGGGGAGTTCAATTCGCAGAGGCGAGGGCTTGCCCCGTTCTGTTTGGAGCGTGGACAAACCCGGCGAGAGACGCGGCAAGCCTCGTCACTGCGGGAAGGCGATTGCCAGTGGCGGACCTTGCGGGCGAATTTCGAGGCTGGACTACGGCCGCGTCTTCGCAATCTCCGGGACCGCCGCTTCCCCTGTGCGCTTCGGTTGTTGCGGGCCCAGATGGTACTTGGACAGTCCTTCTTTCAAAAACTCGAAACTTTCTTCCGGCGAATCGGACATCTTAAACAGTTCGAGGTCTTCCGGCGAGATCACGCCCGCGTCGACCATGGCCTCGAAATTGACGATCTTCTTCCAGTAATCGCTGCCATAAATGACCACGACAATCTTCTTGGCCAGCTTCTCCGTCTGCGCTAGCGTGAGGATCTCAAAAAGTTCGTCGAGCGTGCCGAAGCCGCCAGGAAAGATCACCAGCGCCTTGGCCAGGTACGCGAACCAGAATTTCCGCATGAAAAAATAATGGAACTCGAAGTTGAGCGAACGTGAGATGTAAGGGTTCGGGTTCTGCTCGAAGGGCAGGTTGATGTTGAGCCCGATGGTTTTTCCGCCCGCTTCGTGGGCGCCAAAATTCGCCGCTTCCATGATCCCCGGCCCGCCCCCGGTGGTCACGACAAAGCGGTGGCGCTTGGCGGGAATCTGGGTGGACCATTCGGTCAAGAGGAACGACAGCCGGCGCGCGTCTTCATAGTAGCGTGCCATGTCGAGGGCGGCCTCGGCCCTCTTCACGTCCTCGGCTTGCTGCACCGGAGAAACCTGATCGCCGTTGCCGCGGACTTCGGTCAGGCGCCTCGTGGCGTGGTCGCGGCTCTGGATGCGGGCGGAGCCGAAGAATACGACCGTGTCCTGGATCTGCTCGCGTCGAAAGCGCGAGAGCGGCTCGCTGTACTCCGACAGCAGCCGCAGAATCCTGCCGTCGGGACTACTGAGAAACGGCTCGTTTTTATAGGCGAGGAGAGCGGGCTTGGTCTGTTGATCGGTCATAATTATTGAGACATTGAATCATTGAGGTATTGAATCATTGGGCCTCGACTTAATGATTCAATACCTCAATGATTAAATGATTCAATATCCTCATTCCTCTTCCCGATACTGGATCGCCTCCCAGAATCCTATCCACACATTCAGCGCCCCCAGCCCGGTCGCAACGCCCCGCGCGAAGCCGCTTCCAACCGCGGCGCGAAGCGCGGGATACGGCATGAGCAGCGGGTTGTCCGACCACTCCGGACGCCAGGGCACAATCATGAGCATCACCCCCAGCGTCGCGCACAAAAACACAAACAGAAGCACTCCGATGCGGCGCAGCCATACGCGCGCCCACGAAGGCGAGGGCCTGGAAGCGGAAATTGGAGCGAGCGGGGCCGATGTTTCCGCCGGGGGCTTGAGTTCCCCGGCGCTGATGGAGTCGCTGGCAAAAGGTGGCTTGCGGTCGGAAATCATTGCGTGCGTCGTTGTGGTGGGGAACGCGGCTGGGGCGCGGACCGCGTTTCGTCCCAGCCCGAATTCCGCACCCACTTCGTGCATTCTACGACT
>JBEKQG010000019.1:0-28662 GCA_049519955.1 Terriglobales bacterium | reverse complement strand
CGCGACTTTTACCAGCGCTTCAAAATGAACTATCCCGTGGCCATGGGCACCGCGAAGACGGGCGAGCTTTACGGAGGAGTGCTCGGATTGCCGATCGCATTCCTGATCGGCCGCGATGGCCGCATCCGTGCCCGGCATATCGGCGCAACCGATCCGTCAGTTTTTGAAAAAGAGATCGTAAACCTGCTGCGGAGTAAGGCCGGTCCCAGTTCACCAGCCTCGTAGAGCGTATTTCAGAAATAGGTACTGGGTAGGGCACGGCTTTAGCCGTGCCGCCACGGGCCAACAGAAATGCGGGCTTTAGCCCCTGAGGGATGCGCCGTCCGGCCCGAAAGATATTTTGGAAACACGCTCTAGCTTTGGGTTGCCAGGCGGCGAGTTATTGGATGACGCCTTACTGGCGGATATTTTTCGCGACCATGCGTTCGTAATCGGCAAGTAACTTCACGCGCAGCTTCGGCACCTGCACTCTGGTCACTTGCCGCCGGTCCGGTTTCGCGGTGCAATGGCACTTGCGGAGCAAACTTCGGAGCGAACTATGGGACGCCTTTTTGGATTTATCGGCACGATCGTCACCCTGGCGATCGGAATGTACATCTACTCTCTCCAGGTCAAGACGCTGACGCCGGCCGGGGGAAGCGGCAATCCGGCCGAGGCTGCCACCCTCACCGGCGTGAAGTCCGACCTGATCGCCATCGCCAACGCCGAGCGCGGATACCAGGCCATGGAGGGCAAGTATGCGTCGCTCGATGAGCTGACTTCCGGCAGCTACCTCACCATCAAGGGCGAGCGCCCTCCCTATATCTACGCTGTCGAAATGACTTCCAGCGGCTTCCGCGCGACGGCCACTCGCACCACGAAAGGCGCTCCGGCCGAACTCTGGGTCACCGAAGACATGCAAGTGCAGGCGCCAAACTGAACGCCTCTCACCCGAAATCCTGGGCGCAGCTTCTCCACCCCGCGGATCAGGTCTTCTTCCAGTCGGTCAAGGACGAGAGTTCGTCCATGATCTCCTGCAATCTCTGCAGCCGCCGTTCCTGATCGGACGCTCCGATCGTCTTCTTGCCACCTTGCAGGTACTGGCGGTTGGCTTCGCTGATCTCGGCGATTTCTTCTCGCAACTTCTTAACGCGCTCGCTGACGGACACCGGCATAGGGATAGGCTAGCAGAGCCTTTCGCACCTTGGTCAAGTTGTTTTTCAAGATTCAGCCTTCAAGCTTGACTCTTCAACGATGAGCCTGGCACTGACATTCCCATCCGCGTACAATCAGACCTTCGCCCTATGTCAGAGCTTCGTCGTGGTCTCATCATTGTGAATACCGGCGCGGGCAAGGGTAAGACCACCGCCGCCATGGGGACGGCGCTGCGGGCCGTGGGCCAGGGAATGCGCGTCCTCATGCTGCAATTTCTGAAGGGCTCCTGGCATTATGGAGAGCTGGACGCGGTCGCGGCTTTTGGCGACAAGTTCGTCCTCAAGCAGATGGGGCGCGGCTTCGTCAAAGTCGGCGCCGGGAAGCCCCACCCGGAAGACGTGCGCATGGTGGAGCAAGCCTGGGCCGAGGCCGACAAGGCGATCCATTCCGGCGAATGGGACCTGGTGGTCCTCGACGAAATCAATTACGCCATCGCATACGGTATGCTGGACGCGGCGAAAGTGGCCGAGTCCCTGGCGCGAAAGCCGGAGATGGTGCACGTCATCTTGACCGGAAGGAACGCGCATCCGACAATTGTCGAACTGGCCGATACCGTGACGGAAATGCGCCAGGTCAAACATGCCTACGAAAAAGGCGTGATGGCCCAGAAAGGGATCGAATACTAGCTTTCAGCACTCAGCTATCAGCAAAAGCGTAGCCGAGCGGGGTTGCCTGAGAGCTGACGACTGAGATCTGATAGCTTCTTCTTTATGACATGGTTCAAACGACAATCCGGCGAACTGGACACTTCGGGCGAGAAGAAGGTGCGCACCGAGGGCTTGTGGGTGAAGTGCGAGAGCTGCCGCCAGATCATCTGGAAGAAGGACCTCGAAGAAAACTTCAACGTCTGCCCGAAGTGCAACAAGCACTTCCGCATTGACGCCCGCGCCCGTCTGGCGCAGCTTCTTGACGACAACCAGTACGAGACCTTCGACAACAATCTCGTCTCCAATGACCCGCTGAAGTTTGTGGACCTGAAAGCGTATTCCTCGCGCCTGAAGCAGGCCAAGGCCGCCACTGGCCTGAAAGACGCCATCATCAACGCCCGTGGCAAGCTCAACGGGCGCCCGGTGATCGTGGTCTCGATGGAATATTCGTTCATCGGCGGCAGCATGGGAGCCGTGGTCGGCGAGGCCATTACGCGGGCGATTGAGAAGGCGCTGGAAACGCGGACGCCCCTCGTCATCGTCTCGGCCTCCGGCGGCGCGCGCATGATGGAAGGCGCGATCAGCCTCATGCAACTCGCCAAGATCTCCGCCGCGCTGGCGCGTTTGGACACCGCGCGCGTCCCCTATATTTCGCTCTTGACCGATCCCACCACGGGCGGCGTGACCGCATCGTTTGCCATGTTGGGCGATCTCAACATCGCCGAACCCGGCGCGCTGATTGGCTTCGCCGGACCGCGCGTGATTGAGCAGACCATCCGCCAAAAACTACCGCCGGGATTTCAGCGCTCCGAGTTCCTCCTCGAGCACGGCATGCTCGATGCCGTGGTCGCACGCAGGGACCTCAAGGCATACATCGCCCGGGCGCTGGATTTTATGATGCCGGCGGCATAAGCAGCCCGCTCGGGAAATCGCTCCCGCGTTTCATCCAATAAAAAGGCCGGGCGATTGAGCCCGGCGCTTTGCACTGAGAAACTGTCGATCGCTGAGTTGAGCTAGATCAGTTTCCCGTTAACCTCGTTCGAATTCTGTCCGCAACCCTCACATGACCAGCGCCAACCTTTCCAGTTCGCGCTCCAGCACCGGCAGAGAACAGCCTGCCATTCCCACCCGTCCGGCGGCGTCGATCGCTGCCATCTGCGAAACGCCATAGCCCCGCCCCGCCAAAAACACCTGCAGCAGTTCCGCCGCTTCGCGGGAATCCCCCATGCCACCCTGGATTAGGTCGTTTTGCAAGGCGCTGAGTTCCATCACCGTAAACTTCTCTCTAGTGGCCATTCTCACCTTCGACCTCTCTACCGTTGCCCAATTAGACTCATCGGCAACTTTCCTGGTTATATGCAATCGTAATGCCGTAACTTTGGTACCCCGTCAGATACCGTTCCCCACCACCCAAACTCCTAGAACCCAAGATTTTGCAAAAGGTTGCGGCGATGGCAACAGGCAGGCGAATGGACGACATAACACCCTGGCCTGTTGCCGGAATGACACCAAACGTGTTCTCGGAATGGGAGAAAACCGAACTTTTGCCCGCTTTGGCGTCAGGCCGCGTCAATTGTGGCGGAGTCGGCCAGCATGATCGGGATGCCATCCTGAATGGGATACACGCGGCGGCATTCGCCGCATTTCAGGCTTTCCCCGTCCGCATTCAGCGCCACCGGCTGCTTGCAAACCGGACAAACCAGCATGTCGAGCAAATCCTGCGAAATCATGGCCGTTCCATTGTAGCGCGGAGCCGGCAACGCCAGAATCCAGCCCCGCAGGGGCGACCGAACTTAGCCCAGCGCTTCAGCGCTGGGGAAGCTGAGAAGATTGACTCAAGTCCCGGAGGGACGGCCCGCTGCTCACGGCGGACTTCGCAATGCGATAGAATCGCCTGTCAATCCACTTGCAAGCCGCCGCGAGGTGCAATGGCAGCCAGGATTCTCGACGGTACCAAAATAGCGATTGAAATCCGCGCCGAAGTCGCCGCCCAGGTCAAGGCCCTGGCATCGTCGGGAGTGCGTCCCGGTCTCGCCGTCGTGCTGGTCGGCCACAATCCCGCGTCCGAGGTCTACGTCCGCGGCAAGGTGAAAAGCTCCGAGGAGGTCGGCCTCTACAGCGAACAACACACGCCCGCCGAAAGCGCGACCACCGAAGAACTCCTCGCGCTCATCGCCAGCCTCAACCGCCGCGATGAAATCGACGGCATCCTGGTGCAGTTGCCGCTGCCCCCGCACGTCGATGCCAAGAGAGTTCTGCTGGCGGTCGATCCCGCCAAAGACGTGGACGGATTCCATCCAATGAACGTTGGCTATCTTTCCACGCAGCGTCCCGGCCTTGTGCCCTGCACGCCGGCCGGCGTCATGGAAATCTTGCAGCGTAGCGCAATCCCGGTCGCCGGCCAGGAAGCCGTGGTTGTCGGACGCAGCGACATTGTCGGCAAGCCCGTCGCCATGCTGCTCCTGAATCAGAACGCCACCGTCACCGTCTGCCACTCGAAAACGCGCGACCTGCCCGGAGTCTGCCGCCGCGCCGACATTCTGGTGGCGGCGATTGGACGCCCCGGCATGGTCACCCGCGACTTCGTAAAGCCCGGAGCCACCGTGATCGACGTCGGCATCAACCGCATCGCCGACCGGCAGGAATTCAACCGCTTTTTCGCTGGCAACAAGAAACGCGAAGAGACGTTTCTAGCCAAAGGCTCAATCCTGGTGGGCGACGTTCACCCCGACGTGGCCGAAATCGCCGGAGCCATCACGCCCGTTCCCGGAGGCGTCGGCCCGCTGACCATCGCCATGCTGATGGCCAACACCGTAAAAGCCGCCATGCTAAGGCGTGGCATTAACATCTAGAGTTGAGCCGGAATTAGGGCAAACGTTAGCGCGAACGGCGAATAGCGAACGACCAACGACCAACGACTTAACGACCAACGACGGTTTTACCGTGAGCACCCTTTGCTAAAACTCGGCCTCACCGGCGGCATCGCGAGCGGCAAATCCGCGGTCGGCGAGATGTTCGTCAAACTCGGCGCCCACCTGATCCTTGCCGATGCCATCGCGCACGCGCTCATGGAACCCGGCCAAGCCGTCTATGAGGAAGTCGTCCGCCGCTTCGGCCGCGCAATCCTGAATCCCAGCGGAACCATCAATCGTTCCCGCCTGGCCGAAGCCGCCTTCGGCACCCCCGGCGACGCGCCCGCCCGCGTCAAGGAACTCAACGAAATTGTCCATCCCGCCGTCATCGCCCACGAGAACCAGTGGATGGAAGAAATCGGCCGCCGCGATCCGAACGCCATCGCCATCGTCGAAGCGGCCCTGATCCTCGAAGCGGGCGCCGCCAGCCGCTTCGACCGCCTAATCGTCGTGACCTGCCATCCCGAACAGCGCATTCCGCGCTACGCCCGCCGCCTCGGAATTTCCGAAGACGCCGCCCGCGCCGAAGTCGCTCGCCGCATGGCCGCGCAGATCTCCGACGCAGAAAAAATCAAAGCCGCCGATTTCGTCATCGACAACTCCGGATCGCTCGACGCCACCGAGCAACAAGTGCGCCAAGTTTTTGCTGCGCTGCGCTTGGGAAACAATAACTCTTCCTAATTTTTGTGGCGGCTCGGCATGAACATCCACTGCAACAGCGCACTCACCACGCACAGCACGATGGCGCCGAGAAAGGCCGCCTCGAATCCTCGCACGTGGAACCCGGGCACCACCGCCGCCGCCAGCTCCAGCATCAGCGCGTTGATCACGAACCAGAACAGGCCGAGCGTCAGCAGCGTCAGCGGAAACGTGAGGATCTTGAGCACCAACCCCAGCGTTGCGTTGATGAAGCCTATGGCCAGCGCCGCAATCAGCGCCGCCATCGGGCCGCTTACGCTGATGCCCGGCACTACGTGGGCAACGACCCACACCGCTACCGCGCTTAAAATCCAATGCAGCAGAAGACGCACA
This sequence comes from Terriglobales bacterium, assembly GCA_049519955.1. Lineage (GTDB taxonomy): Bacteria > Acidobacteriota > Terriglobia > Terriglobales > Acidobacteriaceae > Acidiflorens. The sequence continues at coordinate 22,877 of JBEKQG010000019.1, read as the reverse complement.
ATGAACCTCCTTCACCGCGACTGGCAAGGAATGATTGATTAAGTAATGATTGGATACTATACACCGTGAAACCGCCTCCTAAAACGAACGCCGCGCGCCTGCTCGATCAGATGGGGATCCACTACGAGCTGCGCGAATACGAAGTCGATCCCAACGACCTGGCCGCGGAAACCGTTGCCGCCAAAATCGGCCTGCCGCTCGAGCAGGTCTTCAAAACTCTGGTCGCGAGTGGCGACCGCAACGGAATCGCCATGGCCGTCATTCCCGGCGATCAAGAACTCAACCTGAAGGCCATGGCCGCCGCCGCCGGAGAAAGAAAAATTCAGCTCGTCCCGGTGAAAGAACTGCAAGCGCTCACCGGCTACATTCGCGGCGGAGTCACCGCGCTCGCCGCCAAGCGCGATTTCCCCGTGTACGTGGACGAAACCATCGAACTCTTCGACGTAGTTTCCATCTCAGCGGGAGTTCGCGGCCTGCAGATCCTGCTTGCCCCCGCCGACTATCTGCGCGCAACCAAAGCAACGATTGCGGCGCTAGCAGAACCGAAGAAGAACAACCAGTAAGAAATATCAATCTTGCGTTTCCCCCGTGTTCCTCCGTGTACCCCGTGGTAAAGGAATTTTTCACCGAACCGCCACGAACCCAAAGTTCCCATCGAGTCGCCCCCAGTATTAGACTGATTAAGCCTTCAACCGAGGAACCCATGCCCACCGCCACACGCACCAACCCGCTCTCATTCCTTACCGCTCAACTCGACGAACTCAGGGCCAAGGGCACGCACTTCAAGCTGCGCGTCCTCGATGACGAGCAGGCCGCCGTCTGCACCTTCGACGGCAAGCGCGTCATCAACCTCGCCTCGAACAATTACCTCGGCTTCACGACGCATCCCAAACTGCGTGAAGCGGCGCTCGCAGCCACGCGCAAGTACGGCGTCGGATCGGGCGCTGTGCGCTCCATTGCCGGCACCATGAAAATCCACATGGAGCTGGAAGAGAAGATCGCGCGCTTCAAGAACGTCGAGGCCTGCGTCGTTTTCCAGTCGGGATTCACGGCGAACGCCGGAACGGTGTCTTCGTTCCTCGGCAAAGACGACTTCATCATCTCCGACGAACTGAATCATGCCTCGATCATCGACGGCTGCCGCCTTTCGCGCGCCAAGATCCTCGTCTTCCGCCACACCGACGTTGCCCACGCCGAGGAGCAGCTCGCCAGCGTCAAAGACCAGCCCGGCAAAAAGCTGCTCATCACCGATGGTGTCTTCTCAATGGATGGCGACATCGGCCCGCTGCCCGGCCTGTGCGCGGCCGCCGAAAAATACGGCGCCATCATGATGGTCGACGACGCGCACTCTTCCGGCGTGCTCGGCCGCCAGGGACGCGGCACCATCGATCATTTTTCAGTGCACGGGCGCGTTGACATTCAGGTCGGGACCTTGTCGAAGGCGATTGGCGCTCTCGGCGGCTACGTCTGCGGCACCCGCGATTTGATCGACTTTCTTTATCACCGCGCGCGTCCATTCGTGTTTTCAACCTCGCATCCGCCGTCCGTCGCGGCCACCTGCATTGCCGCTTTTGATCTTCTCGAAACCGAGCCGCAGTGGATGGAGCAACTCTGGGCCAACACGCGCTTCTGGAAAAAAGAGCTCGGTCTGCTCGGCTTCAACATCGGAGGCCAGACCACTCCCACCAGCGAAACGCCGATCACGCCCATCATCATTGGCGACGGACGCCTGACCATGGATTTTTCCCGCGAGCTTTTCAAGGAAGGCGTGCTCGGGACCGGCATCGCCTTCCCCATCGTCCCCGAAGGCAAGGCCCGCGTGCGCACCATCGTGATCGCCACGCACACACAAGACGAGCTGCAGCAGGCGCTCGATGTGCTGCAACGCGTGGGAAAGAAGATGGGAATTCTCGGATGAGCGCAGCGGCGGCCTAGTCCGAACCTTTCTTCCAAGCCGTCGTATCCGGTGTATAATTCCTCCCGCTTGCCGAATGCCCTGATTTCAGGTCATTCCCCTACTCTTTGAAAGCGGGAGGCTTCATCATGGATCGCTCCACTCGTATGCATTTCATCGGAAAGGTCACCTACTACATTGGCTGGCTCGCGCTCCTCTGCGGTGGTTTGGCGCACACCAACATTGCCGCCAACTTTTTCATGGCGATGCACCTGCCGCAGCGGAACCTGCTCGAGATCTGTGTTGTGTCCTTCGTGATTTGTATCGCCTCGGAGCTGCGGGCCGGCAACGCCGCTGGCCATTAGACGCCCAGCGCGGCAACAAAGGCGGCGTAGAACCACCCGCAATCCAAGTCATGGGTTCCGCGCCGCGGCCCGTTGCGCCCCGCCACACGGGCGTGAACTGCTGCGCTCTTCGACGCCAACGCCCTTCCCCCCACAAGCGCAATACCACAACGATGAATCCGCTCTAAAATAGCAGCATCATGCGAGCGATCTTTCAGTGGAAGGTGGGTTCTCGAACTCTGGAGTTGGGACGGCGCACTTTAATCATGGGCGTCGTGAATGTAACTCCCGACTCATTTTCCGACGGCGGACTCTACATCAACGCCGAAAAGGCCGTTGCCCACGCCGAGCGGTTGTTGGACGACGGCGCGACCATCATTGACGTCGGTGGGGAATCGACCCGGCCCGGCGCGCCGGTGGCCAGCGATATCGCCGCCCGCGACACCAAGGACGATCCTGCGCACTCAGATGCCGCCCAGACACCGCCGGAGCCGGCATCGCCACCAGTGTCCGAAGAAGAGGAACGGCGCCGTGTGCTCCCCGTCATCCGCGACTTGAAGCGGCGGCGGCCCGATGCGGTGATCAGTATCGATACCTACAAGGCAAGCGTCGCGCGGGCGGCCATCGATGTCGGCGCGGAGATTGTGAACGATGTCAGCGGCTTCCGCTGGGACCCGAAGATGGCGAAAACGGTGGCCGAACTCAAGGTGGGAGCGGTGCTGATGCACACGCGCGGGCGCCCGGAAGAATGGGCGGCGCTGCCCCCGATTGGCGATCCGGTGCTGATGGTGAAGCGCGATTTGCGGCAGTGGGCCGAGACGGCGACCCTGGCGGGAATCAAGCGCCACTGCCTCGTGCTCGATCCCGGCTTCGGATTTGGCAAGCGCTTCGAGGAGAATTATCCGCTGCTGGCGCACTTCGCCGAGTTGCAGCAGATGGGCTTTCCGCTGCTGGCTGGAGTTTCGCGAAAATCGTTCATCGGACGAACCCTGGCGCGCGATGGCAACCACAACGACAACGACAAGGACAAAGACGCCGTGGTTGCCGACCGCCTCTACGGAACGCTGGCCGCGGAAACCGCATTGATCCTGAAAGGCGCGCATATCATTCGCACCCACGATGTGCGCTTTGCAGCGGATGCGGCGCGCGTGGCGGACGCCATCGTCGCCAACGGAGGGTAGTGTAGAGACGGGGCTTGCCCCGTCTCCCGCTTCGCAAGCAGCCGGCGAAGAAGACTCCCGTGCCCTCAGGCCCGGGCGGCATCGGCGAAGGCGTTGGCTTTGAGCACCGGCAGGCGAATTTCAAACACGGCTCCGCCTTCGGGCCGGTTGTAGCATGTGATTTGTCCCTTGTGGTCCTGGATCACGCCGTACGTGGCGCTGAGTCCGAGACCCGTGCCTTTCCCGACCGGCTTGGTGGTGTAGAAAGGATCGAACACGCGCCCCGGATCGCGCAGCCCGGGGCCCGAGTCGGCGAACTGTACGACGACTTCGTTGCCTTCGCGCCAGACTGAGATCTGCAGACGCCCGCCCCCGGTTTCCTGTAATGCGTCCACCGCGTTCTCGACGATCTGCAGAAAGGCCTGCAAGAGCTGGCTGGCGTTGCCCAGCACGCGAGGCAACGCACCTCTGCTTTCCACCGCCAGGCTGATCTTCCTGTTTTCCAGCTTGAATCCTTCCATCTGGACCGCGCGCTGCAAAAGAGGCTTGACTTCGAGAGGATTTTTTTCTCCCGGAGTCTGCTGCGCGAACCTGAGCAGATCGCCCACTAGCTCCCGCGTGCGCCGCGCCTGCTGCCCGATTTTCTGCGCGTTGGCCAGTTGTTCCCGGCTCAGGTTGCTGCTCGTGGCCATGCGTTCGGAACTGCTGAGGATGGCCAAAAGCGGATACTCCAGCTCGCCGGCGGCGAGCGCGGCCAGTTCCCCTAGTGAAGCCAGCTTGGCTTGTTGAATCGCTTTTCCCTGCAACCGCTGGAGATTGTCAAAGCTTTCGCGCGAACCTTCGAGCAACTGGACAAGCCTCCGGTCCAGCAGGTGTTGTTTGAGGAAAACCAAAAATGCCAGGACGGCGACGCCTCCCATGGCTACCCCAAAACGGACATGCCGCAGATACGGCTGGTCGTCGCCCAGCAGCAGCGCCCAATACCCCATGAGGGGCAGCGACAGCAGGGCGACCTTCGCCAAGTGGGTAGCGACCGGACGATTGGTGCGGGCGAGCGAAGGCATTATTTCCGTGTCGCCAAGCGAGCGCCGCCCGGCGATCGCGACCCAGAGAAACCCAAGCAGCGCGGCAAGAAACGGAAGATCGTAGATTTCGCCAGTCTGGTAGGCGCCGCGCACCATGGCCGCTTGCATGGCTTCCGTGGAAAAGGTGTAGAGAACGCTGGCGAGAAAGATGTTGCGATAGAGTTTGCGCCACGATCCAGAACTGCTGAAAAATGCCGATGCCGACACGGCAATCAGCGCCACTCCCTCGACGCGGTACAGAAGGCCCCAGCGCAGGCTGTACACCGCGATATTCGGGACGATGTATTCCTCGGGAAAGACAAAGAAGGCGTACACCACGACCCACCACACCAGCAACATGACGACATTCAGCGCGCTCGGCAACATCCCCTCGCGCTCGTCGGCCTGGTGCGGACGGATGGCTACCGCCGCCATGATGGGGACAACGTGCAAGAACAAAACGATATGCCCTTGGAAAGGATCGGGCAGCGGCTTGCGCACCACAACCTCAAACCACACCCAGCCGGCTTGGTTGACACACCACAGGACCATGCCCGCCGCCATAAGACTCCAGAACAGGCGGGTATGCCCGCTGCTGTCGAAGGCGTTTCGGACGGAAACAATGAAGGCAGCCGCGATCAATAACAGCGGAATCACGTCGCCCATGGCCATGCGAAACCATGGGTTGGGAAACACCGTGGGAGCCAGCGCAAACGCCAGCACCAGACAGGCTCCCCCGAGCAGCCACGAGATTTGGATCCGGGACACCACTTTTCATCATAGGTCGTTCGCCACCCAATGTTTAATCCTCGACTGGCTACCGGGGGTTACTGCGGTAACGTTCGGCCGTTTCTGTTGGCAACTGCTAGAATTCCTGTCATGGCATTCCCCACTCACCGCCTGCGCCGTCTGCGGCGCACTGAAACTCTGCGCACCCTGGTTCGCGAGACCCGTCTCACGCCCGATTCTCTGGTCTATCCACTCTTCATTTGCCCTGGGACCGGCATCCGAAAAGAAGTGCGCTCAATGCCCGGCGTCTTCAACCTTTCCGTGGACGAGGCAGTAAAAGAAGTGCGCGAAACGCGCGCCCTGGGAGTGTCGTCGGTCATCTTGTTCGGCCTGCCCGAGAAAAAAGATGAAGTGGCCACCGGCGCATGGGCGGACGACGGCATCGTCCAGAGGGCCGCTCGCGCCATCAAGAGCGAAGTGCGCGACGTGCTCTTGATCGGCGATGTTTGCCTCTGCGAATACATGTCGCATGGGCATTGCGGCATCGTTAAGGTTGCCCCGCAACGGCCGGGCGCTTTGAAGGGCGTGAAGATGGCGAAGGTGATCTCAGCCAAGGGCCCTGCGGAAAAGAAAAAAGCTATCGAAGCGCTGGCCGAGTCTGTTGCCCGTGCGGCGGCACCACCTGAGTTCGAAATCGTCAACGACGCCAGCCTCGAGTTGCTGGCTCGCACCTCCGTGTCGCTCGCGCGCGCGGGCGTCGACATCATCGCGCCCTCCGACATGATGGATGGCCGCGTCGGGGCCATTCGCACCGCGCTCGACGCCGCTGGCCTCGTGAATACCCCGATTCTTTCCTATGCCGCCAAGTTCTCGTCCGGCTTCTATGGCCCGTTCCGCGAGGCGGCCGATTCCGCGCCCCAGTTCGGCGACCGCCGTTCCTACCAGATGGATCCGGCCAACGTTCGCGAGGCCATGCGCGAAATCGAGTTAGACATTGAAGAGGGTGCCGACATGATCATGGTCAAGCCGGCCATGCCCTACCTTGACGTGATTGCCGCCGCCCGCGCCCGTTTCGACCTGCCACTGGCCGCTTATCAGGTATCGGGCGAGTACGCCATGATCGAGGCCGCCGCCCGCAACCACTGGATTGACCGCGAGCGCGTCATGATGGAATCGCTCCTCTGCATCCGCCGCGCCGGGGCCAGCATCATCCTGACTTACTACGCCAAGGAAGCAGCCAAACTGCTGGCTTAGAGCGAACTCACCTTTGCCGCACCCCCGCTCGTGTGGTGACGGGGCTCCGCCCCGTCTCAGTCGGACGCAAATCGGAATTTTTCTGTGGTTACAGTAATTCTGGATTCGCTATAGGCTTTCCCCTGTGCTCCTCCGCGCCCCCTGTGGTTCAGGCTTTCCCTCTATGCCGCAACCTCCGCTGAGGAGCGTCGGACTACACATTCCGGCACGAAAGTGCCTGAAGTAACCTTGCCGACGCCTCGCCCATCCCACAAACTTCTCCTGATGCGGCCTTCTCGCACTCATCTCGCCATCGCACTGGGCTCCGCCAGCCTGCTCGTCTTCGTGGTTCTTGGCTTTCTGTATTGGCTCAGCAACCAGCCGCCCGTCCTGTCCCGCTCCGAGGAACGCGACCCTCTCACCCAGATGCCCGTCGCCATTACCATGAATCCGCTTCGCGATCGCACCATCGAGCGCACCGCCAACCGCTTCATCTCCGAGCTGCGCGCCGGCAATTGCCGCCAACTTCTCGCCGGCTGGGAAAGGGATTACCGCAAGAAGCGCGCCGACTTCCTCTGCAACTCCGAAGCCCAACACCCGCTCATTTCCTGGAACCTGGTTGAATGGGAAGACGCGCCCCCGCTGGTGATTCTCCACTACAAAGGCCAGCGTTACAGCACCCCCAGCCAGGACGCGACTTACAAAGACCTCTTCTCGGTCACCGAAGAAAAGAAAGAGCCCGGCTGGACAGTTACAAAGTACGATTCCTTTTACTAAGTCCCATTGCTACCCGACTTATCCCCTTGTCATCCCGACCCTGAGCGAAGCCGAAGGGGAGGGATTCGCGGCAAAAGGGCAACCCTCGGCGCACTCAGCGTCTCGGCAACGATGCGCCCTTCCAAACGACCAACGACAAACGACCAACGCCTACCCCCCGATATGCACCATCGTCCGCGACGCCGGCACAAATCCCGGCTCTCCTATGTGGTGCCGTTCTTCTTTCTGCTCCACCACTTTCACGATGAACTCCGCCAGCCCCTCGTCCGTCGCACCGCGCCGCATCAACTCATGCAGGTCGTGGTCCCGTGTGGAAAATAAACAAGTGCGCAGCTTGCCGTCCGACGTGATGCGGATCCGGCTGCAGTGTCCGCAGAACGGATGCGACACCGGCGCAATGATCCCAATCTCGCCCACGCCATCCGCGAACCGATAGCGCCGCGCCGTCGCGCTGTGCTCGTGCGCCTGCTCCTCCAGCGGCAGATACTCCGACATGCGCCCGACAATCTCATCGAGCGTCACCACAATTTCCGGAGTCCACACGCGGTCCTCTTCGAGCGGCATGAACTCGATAAAGCGCACCACCACCCGCTCTTCCCGCGCGAACATCCCAAACGGAACGATCTGATCTTCATTGAAGCCGCGCAGCAGCACGCAGTTGATTTTCACCGGATCGAGCCCCGCCTGCCGCGCTGCGCGCACTCCCGCCAGCACGCTTTCGTATCCATTCGGCACGCGCGTGATGCGCGCAAATCGCTCCGGATCGACCGCGTCCATGCTGATCGTCACGCGGTCCAGCCCCGCATCTTTCAGCGGCCGCGCAATCTCCGCCAGCACGTGTCCGTTCGTCGTCAGCGCAATTTCAGGCTTCTTGCCTTGCAAGCTGCGCAGCTTCGCGAGATCGCCTACAAACTCCACAATCCCCTTGCGCAACAAAGGCTCGCCGCCCGTTAGCCGGATCTTGGTAATTCCCAGCCCAACCAATATCCGCGCCATCCGCAGATAGTCCTCAAACGGAAGCTCCGCGAACGCCGCACCGTTAGTCCCCGTCCGGCAGTACACACACCTGTAGTTACAGCGGTCGGTAATCGAAATCCGCAGGTCATGGATCGACCGCCCGAATTTATCGGTAAGGCCTTGCATTCAACAATCATCCGCCAGCAGTCGGCATGTAGATAGTTCAACTCTGTTCGGCACTCGGCAGTCGTCCCGAGATCTGAATGCTGAAGTATAGATGCCGACGGAGCGCTCCGCGAAGCAGGACCAAGCCTGCTAAACTTTCCGCATGAAAGCTCTCGTCATCACTCGTTTCGGCGGCCCCGAAGTCCTCGAATTGCAGCACGTGCCCGACCCGCATCCCGCGCCCGGCCAGCTTCTGGTGAAAGTGGAAGCGGGCGGCTTGAACTTTGCCGATCTGCTCACCGCGCGCGGCGGATACGCCGGCACTCCCAAGCCGCCGCTCACCGCCGGACGCGAATTCGCGGGCCGTGAAGAAGAGACCGGCCGCCGCGTCATGGGCTACACGCAATGGGCCGCCTTCGCCGAAAAGACCGCGCCGCAGCGCGACCTCGTCTGGCCCGTCCCTGAAAATTGGACCGCCGAACAGGCCGCCGCTTTCCCCGTAAATTTCTTCACCGCCTACTTCGCCTATTGGAAAGCCGGTTTGCTCGACAATCCCGCCCGGTCCCGCGTCCTCATTCACGCCGTTGCCGGAGGCGTCGGCACCGCCGCCGTCCAAATCGGAAAAATTCTCGGCGTCGAAATGTACGGAACTTCTTCTTCCGACGACAAGCTGGCCCGCGTGCGCGCGCTCGGCCTTCAGCACGGCATCAACTACAAGCAGAGCGATTATCTCGAAGCGGTCAAAGACCTGACCGGCGTCGAAGGCGTTGATGCCGTTTTCGAAATGCTCGGCGCCGAGCACGTCGCCAAAAGCGTGCGCTGCCTGCGCGCCTTCGGACGCGTCATCTGCTACGGCTCCGCCACCGGCGAAATTCCGCAACTCGACACCCGCCTCCTCTACGCCAAAGGCGCGAGCGTCCACGGCCTCTGGCTGTCCTATCTCAGCGCCAACCGCCCGCTCATGGAATCCGCCTGGCAGCGGCTTTCCGAGTGGCTCGCCGCCGGCAAACTCGCTCCCGTAATCGGAAAAGTCTTCCCCCTGGACCAAGCCCGCGAAGCCTACACGCTGATGCAGGAAGGCAAGAATTACGGCAAGATCGTGCTGAAAATCGGATAGAATGTGGGCGTTATGTTCGATCAAATTTCTACTTCATCACCGCCCCCAAGTCAGAGATTCATGACGACTATTACTGCCTTCTATTTCGCAATTTTCTTAAGCGGGACAATCATCGCCTGTTTTCGATGGTTTGGCTGGTTTCGCCCGATGTCGTTACATGGCGAGATGATTGCGGGAGGATACATTGTCGGCCTCGTGGTTTCAGGAATTTTTCTCCTAACTGCGAAATCGGCTAGGCCGGAAAGTTACCAATGGCGCATGATAGCCTTGCTTCTCCTCGTTTCAGTGCCTCAACTGATCGACGCTTTTCTCCAATAGCGGCGGCGCGGAGCATAGTAGCAAGAGCGGGCGAGATTAGAGCGAATCCAACGTTGCTGTACACCACCCAAACTATAAACAATGGAGCGCCAGCCGCCCCGTCCGGCCAGAGCGCTGCCAGTTTCACCCCGCACCCCTCCGCCTTCCTAGCTATCGCCAGCATCCCGAGCTTTCCTCTGTGCTCCTCTGTGCCCCCTGTGGTAAAGGTCTTTCTCCGCCCAGCTTCGAAATCTCGATTTCAGCGAATCTTGTCAAGCCCCCATTTCCCCGATTTCCCCCTAACCCGTTGCATCGCCAAGAAAAATAAATCCGCCAAATCTGTCGGTGTACCCCCCTCCAACTTGATACAATAGATATGAGATCAAAAAGGGTGCGGCTTTCCTCCCGCACCCTTTTTCATTATGTTTGCATCTAGGCTTTTTCTGGGTGCTGGGTACTGGCTACTGAAAATTTCCCACTTTTCACTGCCAATTTCCGCTAAGTCCTTATTCCAGAATACTTTAATTTAAGTCCTTTAGATTCAAAGACCAAAGCAAAAATCCCCCGCTAACCAAATGATTCCATTTGACCGGTGGGGAGGGGGATAGGGGGTACCAAGTGGTAAACAAATCGTCCCAATCTCCCACTTCTTCAAGCTGTAATGTGCAACGCGCCCAAGCCTGCCTTAGGCGCCCCCAGTGGCTACACCGCTCTTGGATCCGCTAGAGTCTCGGGAGTTGGTGCGAAAGCCCGTCTGTTGTTAATCTGGTTGCGCCATGAAATCCAAAGCCTTACTTCGCCGCCTGGAACTCTTCTTCGTACTCATTTCCCTGGTAACTTTCGCGCTGCACGCCGCTTCGGCGCAGCAGAAAGAAATTGTGTGGAGCGCGGACGAGAAGCCGCTCGCCGACCAAATCCACGGCCTGCGCTCGCTCGCCGATGATGTCCGAGCGGGAGCGACAAAAGACTTGGCGCTGAACATTCGCAAGCTTCCGCCCACCGCGAACAAGCTGCGCCTGGCGGTCAATTTGTCCGGCCTTTCCACCGAAGGCGATTTCGGCCACGACACGCTGCAGGAAGTAGCGACAACGCTGGCCGTCGCGTTGCGCGAGCGGCCAGCGCCCTGGACGGAACCGAAGTCCGAGTCGAAGGCTGCCGCCACGACCGCCAAACCCGTGCGCGAGCCCGCCTATCCATACATTGAGCTGGCCACGCTCGTGCGCTACGAGCATGTCGAAGCGCCTCCCGAACTCAATAACGACGAGCAATATCGCGCAGCCATGGCGCGCCTTGAGGCCGACGACCACAAACGCGAGCATCTCGACTTCACCCTGAAAGATCTTTCCGGCAAGTCTTGGACGTTCTCGGCCCTGCGCGGCAAGGTTGTGCTGGTAAATTTCTGGGCGACGTGGTGTCCGCCCTGCCGCAAGGAGATGCCCGATCTGGAGGCGCTCTACGAACGCTTCAGCTCGAAAGGGCTACTGATACTGGGCATTTCCGATGAGGAGGCAGCGAAGGTCGAGCCGTTCATCCGCGACCGCAAAGTTACGTTTCCCGTGCTGCTCGATCCCGAGCGCAAGGTCAACGAAATGTTTGTCGTCGAAGGCATCCCGAAGAGTTTCATCTACGACCGCGAAGGCAAGCTGGCGGCGCAGTCCATCGATATGCGCACCCAGAAGCAGTTCCTCGAATTGCTCAAGAAAACCGGGATCGAGTAAAACAGCGGTCCTTACAATTGGAATTGGAGTTGGAAGTCGCGCGGAGTCGCGGCCAAAGAAATAGCACCCGAAAAAGCGGCGCCTCCGCTGATACCATACCCTTCGTGCCCCCGCTGCTCGATGTCCGCGACCTGACCATCCGGTTCCCGCAGCCCCGTGCTGCCCAGCCATCGACCGCCGCCGCGTCCGTGGCCGCCGTCCGCAACCTTTCCTTCTCCATCGCACCCGGCGAAGTCCTCGGACTGGTCGGAGAATCCGGCTCGGGGAAATCCATCACTGCGCTCGCCATCATGGGCCTGCTTCCGCCCGCCGCCATGGTCACTGGCGAAATCGCTTTTCAGAACCACTCTCAGAGCAACCCGCAAACAAACGACGGCCCCACGCGCCTAATCAACTTGCCTTCCGACCAGATGCGCCACCTTCGCGGCTCGCGCATGGCCATGATTTTTCAGGAGCCCATGACCGCCCTCAACCCGGTCATGCGCGTTGGCGACCAGATCGCCGAAGCAGTCCTGGCTCACCATCGCGTCTCGAAATCCGAAGCCTGGCATCGCGCCGTCGAAGGCATGGCCGACGTTGCCATCTCCGACCCCGCCCAGCGCGCCCGCAGCTATCCGCACCAGCTCTCCGGAGGAATGCGCCAGCGCGTCATGATCGCCATGGCCATCGTCAACCGCCCTCAGCTCCTCATTGCCGACGAGCCCACCACCGCGCTCGATGTCACCATCCAACAGCAGATTCTCGACCTGCTCAACGATCTCCGCCACAAATTCGGACTGGCGATGCTCTTCATCTCGCACGATCTCGCTGTCGTCTCGCACGTCGCCGAGCGCGTCGCCGTCATGTACGCCGGCAGCCTGGTCGAACTCGGTGCCAAGGCCGCCATTTTCGATGCGCCAGCGCATCCCTACACTCAAGGACTGCTGCGCGCCATTCCAACTCTCGCAACCGACCGCGCCCTTCCCCTCTCGACCATCGAAGGCGCCGTCCCGGCGATTGCCCAGCTTCCCCCCGGATGCCCCTTCGAACCCCGCTGCCCGCGCCGCATCCCGGCCTGCGCCCTCGATCTTCCGCCGCTAGTCGAAGTCAGCCCCGACCACTGGGCCCGCTGCCCCGTAGCGAATCCGACTCAAGACTGACCAACAAAAACTCTCAGGGATTTGTCATCCCGAGCGCAGCGAGGGACCTGCACCTTCCCCGTAACACCCGAGTCTGCATAGTCCCAACATGTCCCCGCACTTCCCCCGTGTTCCCCCGTGCCCCCCGTGGTTCCCGCTTTTGACTTTCGTTGCCCTCGCTTCGTGGTTTCCGCTTTTGACTCTCGTCGTCCCCCCTCCAGAAACGCTATAATCCTCCCTTTGTGCGCATCCTTCTCCTCAGCGACATTCACGGCAACCTCGAGGCGCTCGACGCCTGCATCGCCGCCGCTCCCGCCCACGACGTCGTCGTCAATCTCGGAGACACCGTCGGCTACGGCGCCAATCCCAACGAAGCGATTGCCCGCTCGCAAGCTCTCGGAAAAGTCTTCGTCCGCGGCAATCACGACCGGGCCGCGTGCGGCCTCATGACCATCGACGACTTCAACCCCGTCGCCGGCCTCGCCACGCTCTGGACGCGCGACCAGCTCACTCGCGAAAATCTCGCGTGGCTGCGCGCGCTCCCGCAAGGCCCCGTCCGCCTCGACGAACTTCCCGGCATCCAGTTCGTCCACGGCTCCCCGCTCGACGAAGACGAATACATAGTCAGCGCCCAGGACGCCATCGCGCCGCTCACCACCAATCCCGTTCCCGTCACGTTCTTCGGACACACTCACCTCCAGGGCGGTTTCTCGCTCACGGGCGAGATCGGCGAAGCCTACCGTCCCGGATATCGCACCGTAGGCAAGCCCGAGTCCTCCGACTGGCCGCTGCGCAAGAATGAAGATAAGGATAAGGACAAGAATAAGAACGAAGACAGCCGCTATCTCATCAACCCCGGCTCCGTAGGCCAGCCCCGCGATGGCGATTGGCGCGCCGCCTTTGCCGTCTTCGATTCCGAAACCTGGATCGTGACCTTCTATCGTGTCCCCTACAATCTGCGCCTAGCCCAGGAAAAAATCCTAGCCGCCAACTTGCCGCAGCGCTTGGCAACTCGGCTCGCCACCGGAAGATAAAAAGATATATTTCGCGACCGCTATGCGATGGTCCGCCTTGCCCTGCCCGCGCTCGGGACTGCATTGACATTCTCGACCAGTCGCACTACGCTCTGCTGAAATGATGGAAACGCGAGAACTACTTGAAGTGTACAAGTCGCTGTACGACACTTGGCGCTTTGAGGTTAACTCTCACTGGCAACGAAGCTCCTATTTTGCCGCGTTTGAAACTGTCGCCGTAGCGGCATGTTGGAAAGTACTAACTGATTCGTCTTGCCAGCGTTGGGCTGGCGTTGTGCTCTCGGTCTTGGGTATTGCCTTGACTGTAGTCTGGTTTCTCAGCAATAACAAAACCCACGAATATGCGGTCTTCTGGCTGAAGGCAGCTGGCGCGCTCGAAGACAAACTCATAAAGCGCGCTGGTGAGCAAGGCATCGATTTTGCTAGGCAAGTGAAGGAGCGCACTAGGACAGATTCCGTATACGTCAAACATCCCTATTTAGTGCAAGCGCCGCCGATGATGTTCTTGGTTGCATGGTGTTTCTTGCTTTGTTTCGCAATCCGATTAGCGGTGATAGACTTTGGGACCGTGCGCTACGCGATTACTTACGAATACGTCTCCCTCTTGGTTGGAACCGCTGCGCTGTTTCTTTCTGCGGCTGCCACGTTGATTGCAAGAAGTTCGCTGTCTCAAGCCAAACAGGTTGCCGACCGGGACCAAAGAGATTGGAAACAGCGGAAATGGGTTGATGTGTATCTCAAGGCAAACGAGGTGTACGATTTACTTGATCGCTTCCGCGTTCTATCGGCGTCTTGGAACACGGAAGAACGGGAAAGGGAGTGGAATAACCTCATGGGTGTTATACGGGGAGCACACGCTATGGCTGATGTATTCCCTGTGAATCCTGCCGTTGACGCGTTTTTGTCTGCCACCGCAGTGTTCAAAGAAGCGCACACCGTGTCGGAGGAACTTCTATCAAAAGTGCTTGATGCTGTGGAGCTAATACGAGGGAAGGCGCGTATACACCGATCCATCGTTGAAGAATAGACGGGGGCACCTTACTTCGTTCCGTGAAGGGTGGGATTCCACGGCCGTCTCCCGCTTCGGATTCTTCTCTGACTCCGGAAGTGCCTTCGTCCAGACGGTGCACCGATGACCCCATCGCCCACCCTTCTCGCAAAGTACGCGAAAAAGATTGCCCCCCACATCACTCCCCGCATTACTTCCGCGAACCTCACAACTTGAGTTAAGGTTGTAGACCGGACATGAAGAACAAAGTTCTGCTATTAGCCGTCGGCGTCTTCACCTTGGCCGCGATCCTCAGCGTGGTGAACAACTTCTTCACGCCGCTATCCGCATCTCTGCTCTTCTCCGTGCGCTGGATCGCCATCGGCGCCCTCGTCGTTTACGCCTTCTACAAGCGCACGCTCGCCACTTGGATTTTTGTGGCGATGGTCATCGGCGCGGCCATTGGATACGACTGGCCTAACACCGCGGTCAACCTGCGGCTGATCAGCATGATCTTCCTGCGCCTGATCAAGACCATTATTGCGCCCCTGCTCTTCGCCACGCTGGTCAGCGGCATTGCGGCCCATTCCAACCTGAAGAAGGTCGGCCGCATGGGCATCAAGGCGATCGTCTATTTCGAGATCGTCACCACCGTGGCGCTGTTCATCGGCTTGGCCGCCATCAACATCAGCAAAGCCGGCGTCGGAGTGCATGTGTCCGCGCCCAGCGGCGAAAATCTCCAGACCCAAAAGCTGACTGCCTCCGAGACCGTCCTCCATATCTTCCCCGAAAACATCGCCAAGTCCATCGCCGACGGCCAGGTCCTGCAAGTCGTCGTCTTCAGCATTCTGTTCGGCATGGCCCTCGCCATGGTGCGCGAGGAGCGTCGCCAGCCCATGCTGAAATTTACCGAGAGCCTGGCCGAGGTCATGTTCAAGTTCACGAACATCGTGATGTACTTTGCTCCCTTCGGCGTGGGCGCGGCCATTGCCTACACCGTCGGCAGCACGGGCATGGGCATCCTGCTCAATCTTGGCAAGCTGTTGCTTACCCTCTATGTCGCCCTGCTGATTTGCATCGTTGGCGTTCTGCTGCCGGTGGCGTTGCTGGCGCGCGTGCCGCTCAAGAAATTCATTGCCGCCGTCACTGAGCCCGTCACCATTGCGTTCGGAACGGCCAGTTCCGAGGCCGCCTTGCCCCGCGCCATGGAGGCCATGGAAGCCATCGGCGTGCCCCGCCAGGTCGTGGCCTTTGTCATGCCCATGGGCTACAGCTTTAACCTGGTGGGAAGCACTTTGTATCTTTCCCTGGCGGCGATCTTTGTCGCGCAGGCCGCCGGCGTGCACCTCAGCCTCGGCCAGCAACTCCTGCTCATGCTGACCCTCATGCTCACCAGCAAGGGCGTGGCCGGCGTCTCCCGTGCCGCCATCGTCATCCTCTTGGGAACCGTTGGATCGTTCGGCTTGCCGACCGAGCCGGTCTTCATTCTGCTCGGCATCGATCAGCTCATGGACATGGGCCGCACTTCCATCAACGTCTTGGGGAACTGCCTCGCAACCGTGGTCGTGGCGCGCTGGGAAGGCGACTTCGACAAGGAAAAACCCGCGCCAGTGCCGTTGTAAACTCTCTCTATGGTCTTGCCTTCGCGCTCTTCCGCTTCCGGCAGTCTTTTCCCCGTGCCGAAACCCGCGCCCGCCGCCCACACTGCCCACGTCGATGGCGGGGCCCGCGGCAATCCCGGGCCCTCCGGCTACGGCGTGGCCATCGCCGACGCCTCCGGCCACACCGTCGCCGAGCTTAGCGAATACCTCGGCCACCACACCAACAACTACGCCGAGTATCAGGGACTGCTCGCCGCGTTGCGCTACGCCGCCGAAAACCAAATCAAGGCGCTCAAGGTGGTCAGCGATTCCGAACTGATGGTGCGCCAGATGAAAGGTATCTACAAGGTTCGCCATCCCGAATTGCGCCAGCTTTACGATCAGGCGCAGCAACTCGTGCGCAAGCTCGAGCGCTTCGAAATCCGCCACGCCCTTCGCGAACACAACAAAATTGCGGACCGCCTGGCAAACGAGGCGATGGATCGAGGTAAATAGAAGCCAATTTGCGGAGTTTCAAGATTGCAAAGCTAGAAGGTTGCCATGTTAGAAAGTTTCAAGGTCCCATTCAGCGCACAACTTTGACCTGACCGCTGATGGCTGACGGCTGATGCCTGCCCGCTCCCCTTACGCCCGGCTCTTCCTCGACGCCGCGGCGGCCTTCACCTTCACCGTCTCCCACGGCCGCTTCGGACGATCCACCTCGGGCTGGTCGCGGTCTTTGATGCGGTCGTACTGATACGAATCGCTCGTGGTCCCGAGCGACTCGTTGTAAAGGCTGGGCAGCGCCAGCGCTTCCTTCATTTCTTCGGAGAACTCGTGCAGCGCCTTCAGGTGATCGGCCGTCGCCGCCACTTCCGTCTTCGTCGTCTTCATGAACTGCTGGTAGCCGCGATTCACCAGCTTCGATATTTCGCTGCCGATCATGTATCCCGGATACGCGAAAATCTTCGCCCCGCCGTCCTCCGTCTTCTGGATCGCCGCCGAGCAGTTGTACTTCTTCAGGAAGACGCGCGTTTGCGTCCCCGGAGCTTCAATCAGGTCAAAGCCATGATCGCGCAGCCAGCCGACTGCGTCTTCGTATGTCCTTTGTTCGACTTTCGCTGGCATCTTATACACTCAATTCTCGCCGCATCCGTTTAGATGCGGCATTCTCGGATTCGATGGAACTAAAACTCTCCGCCCGAAATCGGCAAACCGAAATCGAATGACGCTGCAATTCAACGACGCTAGTATAGATATACCTTTTTGAGATTGCGGGCACATTACTCTAGTCATCAGGGGATCGCATGTCATTAACACAAGCAGCTTTCGATTCCGCGCCGTCGCCGTCGCCACCCAAGCCAAAAGCCGCGCCCGGCTTGGCAGAACAATCCCTCCTCGTGCGCATTGCGCCCCCGTCGCTCGACCCCTTCCCCCGCAGTCTTCCCCACCTGAAACTTTTCGGATGGGCCGAAAAATCAAAGAGAACGGTCCTCTCCGTGCCTCCGTGGTGCAATGGTCTCTGACTCCTAATGCTCAAGCTCTCTCAATCCGCCTACGCCTCCCTTCGCCAGCACGCAGAGGAAACCTATCCCCGCGAGTGCTGCGGCGTGCTCCTCGGGCGCTTCGACCAAATCGCCGCCGAGTCCGGATCACAGTTCGAATCAGCGTCCGGAACAGAGTTCGGATCAAAGACAGTCTCCCGCATCGTCCGCTGCGCCAACACGCGCGCCGACGCGCCCCACAACCGCTACCACATCGATCCGCGGGACCTCATCCGCATCCAGCGCGAAGCCCGCGAGCGCGGCGAAAATGAAGATATCGTCGGCTTCTATCACTCCCATCCCGACCACCCCGCCGAGTGGTCGCCCACCGATCTCGCCGAAGCCCACTGGTTCGGCTGCTCCTACGTAATCACCTGCGTGGAAAAGGGCAAAGCCATCCTGACGAACTCCTTCGAGCTGACCGGCACAGACGACAACGACAAGAAATTTGTGGACGAGAAGACCGAAGTAGTCTGATCATGTGGCGCGGGCGCCCTCGCCCGCGAATCCAGTCCCGGAGGGACGCCCGAATGCTGCCGCAACTCTTACAATGCGAACGCCAAGGTGACGCAAAAACCCGCGGCCTCACACCACTGGACGACAATCCCCGAGGTTTCTCAACAAACGTCTGCTGGCCCGGGACCCAATTAGGGCCTTGCAACGCCCACGCAAATTCACGCGACTTTCACACAATTGCAATACTCCCGCAATCTCTCGCGGCTATGCTCACCCCAGTTGCCCTTCTAACCGGGAGGGTTTATTGGGACGGCCTTGGGGGGCTCCGGGCTGTCCTTTTTTAATTGGTGGCAGAATTACTTTGACTTATGCCGGTATTTGCAGACCAGCCTTGCTTCCAGGAGGACGCGCGTCCTACTTCAAGTAAGCTCGCACCAGGCTAATCAGATCTTCGGTCAATTCTTCGGGCGATTCCGTGCCGCGATCCGGATGCGTGATGTGCAGCCGGATGTGGTCTTCGAGGATCTCCGCCATCAGGCTGTTGACGCCGCCCCGGATCGCCGCCAGTTGCATCAAAATGTCGGCGCACTCGTCGCCATCCGTCACCGCGCGCTCGACCGCGTTGATCTGTCCGCCCATGCGCCTGATGCGGGAAAGCAGCTTCTGTTTTTCTTTCGAGATTTCCGGAAGTTTATCTTTCATATTTTTTTCGATTTTACCGCATTTTTTCCTTGACAGGTACCCTAGGGGGGTATGATATACAGTGGTTAGCGGGAAAATAAGCCTCCCGCTAAACCTTAGCATAAGGACGTATGAAAACGAGCAGTGAGTGCGGGCCGCTGAGCTTGCGGTTCGCTGGATGGCAGCAGTAGATGTGAGGCGATAGCCGCATTACTCCTCCCCCTATCGGTTCACCTCTGCTTCTTCCATCCCCCAAAACTGATCCGAGAATGCGCGGCCCCATGCACGAGCCTGCGTGGCGTCTTGTGTATTAACTATGGTTAATTGTTCATGATATACTATCGTTAATCGACCGCCGTGGGGCAATTCGGCGCGGTTCGATAAGGGACCTGGCGCGAATTCGATCCAGTCGGGGCAGAGTGACCTTGTGACTCGGGCGGCGACTGTGACGCCTTTTTAACCGATGCGGCCCACACTGGTGCACTGCGCATGCCAGTGTGATTGAAATCACAGCGAAGCGTGACTGAGGGCGTGGCGGGCGCGGCAGCCAGCCGTTAACTTGGACTCATGATATTGAAAATGAAATTCATATTCATTATGAACGGCCCCCTTGTGGCCCGCGCCGACAAACGCCGCGCCGCCGCGCCAGCGTTGGCTCTGGCCCTGGCGCTCGCCTTCGCGTTGGGCGCCGCCGCTCCCGCCGGCTGGGCGCAGGCACAAACCGCCTCCCTTTCAGCCCAATCCGCCTCTTCCGCTGCGCCGGATGCGGACGATCCATCCGACCCGCCCGTCAATGGTAGTGCCAGCGCCGATACCGAAGCGATGCTGCCGCATTTCAAGAGTTCGCGCTTCTGGCTCAGCGGGCAGATGAATTTCATTTCTCAGGCTCATCCCGGTTTTCATGCCGACTACAGTGGGCCGCACAGCCTAAGGCCACATTACGAAAAAGCCATCTCACGCGTCATGACGCTCTATACCGGCGTGCGCCTGAACAATTCGGTCGAGTTTCTGGCGGATGTCGAGGACGCGGCCGGTTCGGGGTTGAGCAACGCCCTCGGCCTGGCCGGAATCACAAACTTGGACGTGGTCCGCATCCCAGGGAAAGGTTCGCCCCTCAGCACTGCGCCCTATTTGGCCCGCGGCATGGTCCATGCGGTCTTCGCGCTGAGCAAGGACAAGGTCGCGAACGACCGAAATTCCCTGTCCCTCTTCGACGAACTCCCGCGACGGCGGCTGGAACTGCGCTTCGGCAAGTTCAGCCAGCCGGACTTCCTCGACCAAAACTCCGTCGGGTCCGACTCGCACTTCCAGTTCACCAACTGGACCGTGGCCCAAAACGGCGCCTGGGACTACGCCGCCGACACGCGCGGCTACACTGTCGGCATCGTCGGCGATTTCGAGGACCGCAACTGGGGTTTCCGCTTCATTGAGGCCCTCATGCCGAAGGTCGCCAACGGCATCGACCTCGTGTGGAAACCGTGGCAGGCCCACGCGGAAAATTGGCAATACGAACTGCGCCGTGGCGTGCTTCCAAAACAAACTGGGGCGGTCCGCCTGCTCGCATACACGAACTACGCCAACATGGGCATTTATCGCGATGCGGTTGCACACTTTAAGCGAGGCGCGGTCCCCGATATCACGGCCCACCCCTGGCACATCACCCGCAAGTACGGTTTCGGCGTGAACGCGGAGCAGAACCTCACCCGCAATCTGACCGCTTTCGGGCGTTTCGGATGGAACAACGACAAGACCGAATCGTTCGCGTTCACGGAGGTCGGCCAATCGTTCGCGGCGGGCCTCGGCGCAAACGGCGCTCTCTGGCATCGCAAGCAAGACCGCGCCGGCTTTGCCTTCGTCTCCAACGGGATCAAGAAAGACCATCAGCTATATCTCGCCGATGGCGGGCTTGGCTTTCTGCTGGGCGATGGCGGGCTGAACTACGGGCGCGAGAACATCGTCGAGTCCTATTACACCGCGCACCTTTGGCGCGGAATTTATATCGCTCCCGGAGTGCAGCACATCGATAATCCCGGCTACAACCGCGACCGGGGGCCAGTCCTGGTGCCCAGCCTGCGGGCCCATGTGGAATTCTAGAAGAGCAGGTCGCCACTGCCAGATCTCGGCGAAATGCGATTAGAACGTGAATCGGGCTGAAAACTGTAATACGCGGGGAAGTCCGTTGGGGCTAATCTCCCCCAGGGCTCCGAAATTGCCCGCACCCGAGTTAGGCACGAGATAGCAGGTCTGGTTGAGCGTCGCGCCGTCGCCACAGTTGGGGCCGATGGGGTTGTATTGCGACTGGTTGATCCCGTCGCCGTTCTGCACATAGTAATTGGCGTGGTTGAACAAATTGAACGCCTGCGCTCGAAATTGCAGCTCCTTGCCTTCCTTGATCGAAAAACTGCGCGTGAGTCCAACGTCGATCCTCTCCAGCCACGGGCCGTAGAAGGAATTCAGCCCGATGCCCGGCGTCGGACCAGCCCCATTGATGCCGGCCGCCGTGTTCGCCGTGTCTTCGTTAAACGCGGTGTCGTTCAGGTTTCCATTGGCGCCGTCGCAATTGCCGAATGACAGCGTGGAACTCGTGCACGCCGGATTCAACAACGCGGCGTACGGACGGCCGGAAGAGAATTCCATGACCGTGCTCACCCTCCAGCCCGAAAGCAGCGCGCGCCCCGTACCGGAACCGGTAAGTCTTTCCAGCCCCGGACGGTAAACTCCGGCAAGGCTAATTCGGTGCCGCTGGTCGAGCAGCGAAGGAGCATGGGTATTGCCGAAATCGAACTGATTGTTGAAGTCCATCCCGTCGAGCATCATGCTCTTGGCGAACGTATAAGAAAATTGCAGCGCAAGACCTTGCGACATGCGGCGCTGCAACTGCACGAAGAAAGAGTTGTAATGGTTCTGGCCGGGGCTGATCAGTTCGTTGATCTCGTGGAATTTTGCGCTGATGCGGCCTTCCGTCAGCAGACCGTTGTCCATGTTTGGCAGCGTGATCGCCTGCCCGCTGCACGGCGCCGCAGTTGCGCCGGGCGGACAAACGATATACGTCGTCGTGCCGTGCAACGGATTCAGGTTCAAATCATAGGCGCTGCCCGATAGCAGATGCACCCCGTGGTTCCACATCGTGCCGATGCTTAGAGTTGTGTTCTCGAAAATCTCGCGCTCAATCTGCAAGCTCGCCTGCAAAATATAAGGCGCCCTGAACTGCGGAGAAACCAGGGAAATGTCCGGAGAAGCCTGAAACAGCGGGGAATTAGCCGGGAGAATATTCGGAAACGCTGGCATCTGCTGGTCCGGCGGCCCCGCCGTGTAACTCACACTTACCGAAGACTGCTGCGACGCCAGCCCATTCGAGACCACTGCGTTGCGGTAGTTCAGGCCGTTCATGTTGGTGTGGAACTGCCCGAATCCTCCGCGCACAACGGTCTTCGATTCGGGCTGCCACGCAAATCCAAAGCGCGGCGCCATGCGCAGAAACTGGTTGGGATACTGTCCGGTAAGCGGAAACGCCGGATTCTTCGCCGGCTGTGGGTAAATCTGGAAGTCCTCGCGCACGCCCATTTCCAGCGTCAACTTGGGCAAGGCGCGAAACGAGTCCTGCACATAGAATCCGTAGTAAGGCACGGCAAAAGAAAAAGTTGGGTTTCCCGCAGACTGACTGAAGAGGTTGTATTCGCCGAGCGCAAAATCCTCCAGATTCGAAAACTCATAACTCCCCAAAGGCGACCCGAACTGGACTTCCGCATTGGGGTCCGCGCCGCCATCGTTGTTGTCCGCATCCCACGCGCGGCTCATATCGAAACCGAATTGCAACGTGTGCTTGCCCATCACCCAATCGACCCGATCCGCCAGCGACCACTGCCTTTCAAAAACCCTCCCCACAGAGAAAGGAGCGTTCCCTAGCAGGCTGCTGAAAAATTGATGGATACGGTGTTTTTCTTGCCGTTTCTCATCGTGGGTGATGTCGAGCGAGTTGGTTTCCGGGTTTTCCGGGGCCTTTTGCTCTGCTCCATTCGCA
>JBEKQG010000018.1:0-28737 GCA_049519955.1 Terriglobales bacterium | reverse complement strand
GCGAATGGAGCAGAGCAAAAGGCCCCGGAAAACCCGGAAACCAACTCGCTCGACATCACCCACGATGAGAAACGGCAAGAAAAACACCGTATCCATCAATTTTTCAGCAGCCTGTTAGTGGAAAGAAGCGAAAGCGGCGCTGCTACAAGGGTTTTCAGGGAGACGATATGAAAGATTCCGACGGACGTATCACACGATCGAGATTCTGGTTGTTCTTACTCCCCGCGTTGTTAGTCATTGCCGCGATTGTGGCGGTGCAGAAGTTCGAAGCGGCCAGTGGCGAATCGGTCCCAAGCGCGACTTACTCGAACGGAATCCTGGACGTGACTATCCCGTACCATGCCGTTCATGCCGGCGCGGGGCAACTTACCGTGGAGGTTCTCGATCCGGAAGACCATGTCTTGGGTCGCGCGGATCAATCAGTAGAGGCAGCGGAAGGCAAGGGGCGCTGGCGGGAACAGATCAAGCTCTCGAAGCCATTGGCCATTGACGAACTGGTTTGGCATCGCGTGCGTTATCGCTTCGAATACAGCGACGGCAAGAGCGCGAGGATTGAGGGTACGGAATCGATCTCCGAGATCCTGCGCACGCCAGTGATTCACATTCTCGGCCAGCAATCCTATCTGGCAGGCGGCAAAGCCGCGGTCCGCGTGATTGTTACCGATTCGCATGACGAGGTTCTCGCCGGCCGCGGCTCGGTGCGGATCGAA
The DNA here is from genome assembly GCA_049519955.1 of Terriglobales bacterium. GTDB lineage: Bacteria > Acidobacteriota > Terriglobia > Terriglobales > Acidobacteriaceae > Acidiflorens. Next base: position 28,027 of record JBEKQG010000018.1, on the reverse strand, counting down.
CTCCTGGGGCCCAGCCGGAAAGCTCTCCCGCTCTTTACGGGGCGGCTCAACCGGAGGGGAACCACCGAAGCGCAGTTCCGGTTTCCTCCCGACTTAGTGGGCAGTTATCAATTGCATTACGTGGTGGACACTTCGATTGGCTCGACGGAATTTACACAGCCGGTGCGGCTGGAAGACAAGGTCTCGATTCTGCTCACGACCGAAAAGCCAATTTACCAGCCGGGGCAGACCATTCACGCGCGTGCATTGGCGCTCGATCGCGCCAATCATGAGGCCGCCGCGAACCGCAAGCTGATTTTCGAAGTGGAAGACTCTCGCGGCAATAAGGTGTTCAAGAAGGCGACCGAGACCGACAAGTTCGGAATTGCGTCGGCGGAATTTGGGCTGGCGGATGAGGTGAACCTCGGCACTTACCACCTGCGCGCACTCATGAGCGGGCCGGCGACGGGCAATCCCGAGACGAGCGAAAGCGAAGCACCCACCAATACGGCAGAGATCGCACTGAACGTGGAGCGATATGTTTTGCCGAAGTTCAAAGTCGCCATTGATTTCACCGGTCAGAATTTTGCGGGCACGGACAATGGCAAGCACGCGAAGCGCGGTTATCGGCCCGGCGACCATGTAACGGGGACCGTCCGCGCCAACTATTTCTTCGGCAAGCCGGTGGACGAAGCTGAGATTACAGTCAAAGCTTCCAGCATGGATGTCGCGATCTTTGAAGTGGGCTCGGCGCAGGGTAAGACGGACCGCGACGGCGCCTATCGTTTCGATCTGAAGCTGCCGACTTACTTTGCCGGACGCCCTCTTAGTGCGGGCGCGGCCCGCGTGCTCATCGAGGCCACGGTGAAAGACTCGGCGGGCCACGCGGAAACTCGCGGCGAACCCATCACGGTCAGCGAATCGCCACTGCTCATCACGGCGGTGCCGGAGGGGGGCACGCTGGTCCCCAATCTTGAGAACCAGGTTTTCATCCTGACTTCTTATCCCGATGGAACGCCCGCCAGCGCAAGCCTGAAGGTCCACGAGGAAGGAAGCGGCGACCAGCAGGCGACCTCCGATGACGGCGGAGTGGCCGTGATTCGGATCAATGCGCGGATGAGTTCCGGCGCTGAGGCCGAAACCTTAAGGATTGAAGCGGAGGACAAGGAAGGGAACCGCGCATCGAGCACGGTCCAACTGAAGGCCCGCGAGGGCGATGACCAGATTCTTCTGCGGACGGAACGCGCCGTCTATCGCGCCGGAGAACGAATTGAACTGAGGGTCTTTTCCACCAGGAAACACGGGACTGCATATGTGGACATCGTGAAAGACGGACAGACGGTGCTCACCCGCGATCTCGACATCGAAAATGGGGAGGCTGAACTTTCGCTGACCGCGACGCCGGATTTGGCGGGCACGGTGGATTTCAACGCGTACCTGTTCGGTCGCAACGCGAGGCCAGTTGGCGATCATCGGCTGGTCTTCGTGCAGCCCGCGGACGATCTGAAGATTGAGACGGTGGCCGATGCTCCGGTTTACAAACCCGGCGGCGACGCGCGGATTCGCTTTCGCGTGACCAACTCGCGCGGCGAGGGAGTCCATGCGGCACTGGGGCTGCAGGTGGTGGATGAGGCCGTTTTCGCGCTGGCGGAAAAGCAGCCCGGCTTTGCCAAGGTCTTCTTCTATCTCGAACAGGAAGTCATGAAGCCGCGTTATGAGATCCACTCGATCGGCATGCCGGAGATCGTCGAGCCGGTGGAACAATCGCAAGCCGGGCAACGGGACCGGGCGGCGCGCGCGTTGTTTGCGGCGACTGAAATCGTGAGTGCGAACAAGTTCGACACGGCATTCGGCCGGACAGTGCCCATGACGAAATATGCGGAGTATTCGGGCCGCTATTCGGCGCGTTTCATGGCGCAGGTGCATCGGCTGGCGGACAGCCTGAGCCGCGCCTACGCGCAGGATTCCGAGAGCGGAGACCTGACCAAGGTCTTCGCAAAAGTGAAGATGAAGAACGCGGGCGACCCCGACTTTCGCGACGCGTGGGGCACCGAGCTTCGCATGGAACCGGCGAAATGGTATCCGTACAAGACGCACTATGTTGTGCGCAGCGCGGGCGCGGACCGCCAATTCGACAACGGGGACGATATGGTGGCGTATGTCGAGGTCCGCACCGGGAGCATCGTTGGCCGCCCAGACGCGGGCTCGTTCGGGGGCTCTGTCGATGTGAAAATCGAACACGATCGCGGACCGTTCAATGGGCTGGCGGAAATCGTGGGGACCGTTACGGATCCCACGGGTGCAGCGGTGCCGGGAGCCAGCGTGGAGGCGCGCGAAGTTTCCACGAAAAAGACGCGCACCGCAAAAACAAATGAGGCGGGGCAATTCAGCCTGTCGGGCGTGCCTGCCGGCAAGTATGAAGTTAGAGTTTCGCAGCCGGGGTTCAAGGTCGCTTCGCAGGGAGTTTCCGTTCAAGCGCGAGATCGCGCAGTGCTCTCGGCAATTCTGGCTGTGGGCGCGACTTCCCAGACCGTTGAGGTCGCAGCGGCGAATGTAGTGGTTGAAACCGAAGCGGCGGCTGTTGGTGGAGTCCCAGGCGGCCACGCCGGTGGCGTTATCGGAGGTATCGTCGCGAGAGCCCCAATGGCAATGGCGCAAAAGGGTCGCAACATCACGGAACTCTCGGCGGTAAACAGCGCGACTCTCGCCAAGGAGGACTCCGGATCGCCCGGAGCGCGCGTGCGGTCCTATTTTCCCGAGGCGCTCTACATCAATCCGGAAATTATCACCGATAAGGACGGCAGCGCCAGCATTGTGATTCCGATGGCGGATTCGATCACGACGTGGCGCATGGCGATGATTGCTTCCACCGAACATGGCGCGCTGGGCAGCGCTACTTCGAGTCTGAAGGTCTTTCAGGATTTCTTTGTCGATCTCGATCTGCCGGTCACGCTTACGCAGGGCGACCGGGTTTCCGTCCCCGTTGCCGTGTATAACTACTCGGGCGCGCGCGGAGAAGTCAGCCTGAGACTAGAGGCCGACGACTGGTTCTCGCTGGTAGACGACGTTGCGGAGAAGTCGGTTGCGGTCGATTCCTCTCGCGTGGGCGGATCGCAGTTCACGCTGGAAGCCAAGCGCATCGGCAAGTTCAAGCTGACGCTCTCGGCGAGTATGAAGGGTGATGCGAAGCGCGCCGACATCGTAGTGAGGGAAATCGAAGTCATTCCCAATGGGCGCGAACAGAACATGGTCTTTAACGGACGCCTGGAAAACACAGTCCGGCACGAAGTGAATTTTCCCGCGACCGCCATTCCCGAGGCCAGTAAGATTTTCGTGCGGCTCTATCCCGGCCCGTTGAGCCAGGTCATCGAAGGCATGGATAGCATTCTGCGAATGCCCAACGGCTGCTTTGAGCAGACATCCTCCAGCACTTACCCCAACGTGTTAGCGCTCGATTATATGAAGCGCACCAAGAAACTAACTCCGGAAGTGCACGCCAAGGCGGAGGGATATATCGCCAATGGCTATCAACGGCTGCTGACGTTTGAAGTGCCGGGCGGCGGCTTTTCCTGGTTCGGCAACGCGCCCGCCAACAAAATCCTGACGGCATACGGACTGATGGAGTTCGGCGATATGTCGAAGGTCTACGACGTGGACCCGAAACTTATCCTGCGGACGCAGCAATGGCTGGCCAGTCAGCAGCAAGCCGATGGAAGCTGGAAGCCCGATACTCAGTTCATTAACGAAGGCGCCACGAACCGCTATAACTCCGACGTGCTTCGCATCACGGCGTACATCGCGTGGTCGCTCGAGAACACGGGCTATCAGGGGCCGACCGTCGAGAGGGCCGAACAGTACGTTAACAGCCACATGATTGCGAAGATGGACACCTATACGCTGGCCGTTGTGGCCAACTTCGCCGCCGATTATGCGGATGGCGATCATTCATCCTCCGGGCAAGAAAAGGACCGGGGTTTCACTCGCCAGGCCATGCAGCTTCTGCTCGACGCGCGCACGGAAAGAGACGATCAAGCGTGGTGGAACGCGGACGAAACCGGTGTCCACGCGACCGGCGCCAGCGCCACTGTGGAGACTACGGCACTGGCGGCGCAGGCATTGCTCAAATGGGGTGAAGCGTCAGGAACGGCCCGCAAGGCCATGAGTTACATTGCGTCCAAGAAGAATGCCGGCGGCACGTGGGGGACGACACAAGCGACAATCATGGCGTTGCGAGCCTTGCTGCTTGCGACTGAAAAAGGTGCGGCGGACACTCGCGGCACACTGGAAGTGATTTTCAACGGCAAGCCGGTCGAGAAACTCACGCTGACTCCGGAAAACAACGACTTACTCCATCAGTTTGTGTTCAAGGGCAGCGATGCGAAAGGCGTCGATGCGAAAGACATGAGTCCGGGAGGCGCCAACACAGTGGAAATCCGCTTCGAGGGCAAGGGCGGGCTGGCGTATCAGGTGGTGGGGAGTTACTTTCTGCCTTGGGACGAGAAACCGGCGAATGAAGCGCTTTCGATCGATGTGACCTATGAACGCACGCAGCTTGCGCAGGACGACATCGTGACGGCTACCGCGACCATCCGAAGCAATCTTAGTAAGTCCGCGAACATGGTGATGGTGGATCTGGGCATTCCTCCCGGATTTGATCTGCTCAGCGAGGACCTTCAGACTTTTGTTGAAAAGACCGCCAACAATAAGAGTGGCCGCTTGGAAAAGTTCAGTCTTACGGCGACGCAGGCCATCCTTTATTTCAATTCGTTAGGGCCGGGCGAGACGGTCACGCTGCATTTTCGGCTGCGCGCCAAATATCCCATCCGCGCGCGGACATTTAAGTCGCGGGTGTATGAGTACTATGACCCCGACGTGAGCTCAGTAGCGCGGCCAGTGCTGTTAGAGGTGCGGCAGCGGTAGGGCATCGGCGCAGGGCGTCATAGCGATTTCAGAATTGCCGGAAACGTAGGCAGATGCTGCGCTGTGCGCGGTTTGGACAGTCGAGGGCCGCCTGTCCCCACACGAGTTAGGCGCTGCGTTTTGCCGGGCGGTTGGGTAATATCGTCGGTTGCTTTTCGGACCAGCGGCCAAGCCGAAATTTCCTTTGATAGCCGGTGGACTTGTTGGAGATCGCCACGCCAAGATTGCCGCTGCTGTCACAGGTGTATGTCTCCTTGATGAAGAAGTCCGCGGGCGCGGGGGTTCGACGCACTGGCACTGAAGCTAGGTCCGCCACGTCCTGCAGGGCTGGATCGAACGGGAATCGAAGGTCGTCCCATTCGGCGATCTCTCCGACCGGCCGGCCGTCCGCGGCGAGACGGGCGCATTCGAGATAACGGAAATGCCCGACATTGTGGGCCGGGCGGTAAGAACGGACACTGCGCAGCGGTGGCTGTTTGGGGCCCGGCAACTCGGTGCCGCGGGAGAACACAAGATCGAAGACAACGCCGCGTCCTTCGCGCTCCTCTCGCCATAATCCGAAGTTGCGCAGGAACCTCTCGTGCAAGATGAAGCCGGATTGACTGTCGGCCCGGATGGCCAATCCGATGGCCGTTGCCGATCGCATGTAGGCCGAGCGGCGCACGCGCCTGCCATAGGTTTCACGCAGAATGCGCGCGACCGGAGGCAGCTCGGAACCGCCGCCGGTGACGTATAAAGATTCGATGGAGCGCGGCGTGTGGGCGGCCAGCAATTCATCGACGACGCGACGAGTCGATTCGATGAGCGGGCGGCAGCGTTCATAGAATGCGCTCGCACTGACTGAGACCTCCCGCCAGTCGTGGCGCACGCGCTCGAGATCGACGGTGAGTTTGCGTGTGTTGGGACCGAGCGATTCCTTTCTTTCGCGGCATTCGTCGAGCAGGGCGAACCATTCAGCCGCGGAGAGGAGGTCCTGCGCGTCACGAGAAATCCCAGCGCCTTCGAGCGCGAGCTCGGCCAGGACCTCGTCAAAGTCGTCGCCGCCCAAGGTTGGAATGCCGTCGGAGGCGACAATGGATTGCTCGCCGTCGCCGAGTTCGATGAGCGAAGCGTCGAAAGTTCCGCCGCCCAAATCGTAGACCAGAAGCCGGCCCCCGGAACGGCCTTTGCGGTTCAGAAGGTCGCGATGGGCAAATTCAACCGCCGCCGCGGAGGGTTCGTTCATCAGGCCGAGGACCTCGAACCCCGCCTCGCGAGCGGCTTCGGTGGTAAGAAAGCGCTGATTGCTGTTGGCATTCGCCGGTACACCCAGCATTGCCTCCAAAGGCTTGTTGTCATCGTCGGGCAAGGTGGAATGGTCGCGCAGTTGGACGCGCAAAGCCGCCATCATCTCCCGCAACAGTTGCCTGACCTCAAGGGTTTGGTCACCGATTTCGATCCGAGTCTCAGGGCCGGCGTCCTTCAGACAACGTTTCAGCGAGCGAAGGATTGTCCAGCCCGGTTGGCCTTGCAGGAGCCATGCGTCCCATCCGTATGCGCGCGTATCGCCACGCACGGCGATGAGGGGAGGGAACCAGTCGCGGGAGTTTCCGTCCGGGGTTTCAAAGTTGACGAGCGGATAGTTACCGCGGTCCACGGCCGCAACCACGATGCGGGTGGTACCGAAATCTATGCCGATTTTCACAGATGAACGAACTCCATTATGAAGTAATACCTGGGTCACAAACCAGGCTGGGTTCCCGAGAAAAGAACTGTTCCTATTATTCTAGACCGGAATTCAGATCCAACCCAGTATTGCAGCAGGCAAACATGAATGTTGGAGCAAGGGCGCTCTGAGTGCGAACGGAGTTACACCTTCTCGGACCGCGTGTAAACCACGAGATCGCCTTCCAGGCGCAGATCCTCAGGGTGGTAGCGCGGGACGGGAAATTCCAACTGTTTGAATTTGACCGGGGATGTCTTCTTGTCGACCAAACCGAGGGCCACAGCCACGCCGTAGACGATGGCTTCCGGGCGCGGTGGGCAGCCGGGAATGTAGTAAGTGACGGGGACGATTTTTTCCACGGGCCCGAGGACGGAATAGGAATCGAACCACATGCCGCCGCCACAGGCGCACGATCCAATGGCGAAGACCAGCTTCGGCGCCGGCATGGCTTCGTAGGCGCGCTTCAGCGCCGCTGCCGTCGACCGCATGGCCGGGCCCTGGCAGAGCATCACGTCGGCATGGCGCGGGGAGCCGACCAGCTTGATGCCAAAGCGTTCGACGTCATAGTAGGGCGTCAGCACGTTCAGCACTTCAATATCGCAGCCGTTACAGCCGCCGCTATTCGCGTGGTAAACCCACAACGAACGGCCAAACATCTTTTGGCACAAGTTCTTCAGCATGACAATCAGTCCAGTTCGATCTCGACGTCATCCACTACGGTATCGCCCTCGAAGTAAGCCTTGGAGCGGAATATCCAGCGCTCGTTTTGCAGATCGTCAAAGCGATAACCTTTCATCTTCAAATCATCCAATACCGAAGGCGACTTGAAGCAGCGCCCGCACCTCTGGCACGTACTCATAAACAAATCCAGTTGCTGCTGCAGGTCGCCGATGCTGTTGGTGCCATTCTCGAACTCGTGGCTCATGACGATGGCTTTTTCCGGACAAACGTCGGCGCATCGTCCGCAGTAAGTGCAGCGCCGGCCCAGATACTTCAGAATGCGAACTTCCTGACAGACGTCGAACACCAGAATTTCGCGCGCGGGACAGTTATTGGCGCAGCCGGCGCAGCCGATACACTTCGCGGCATCGAAGATGGGCCGTCCGCGGAACTTCTCCGGCACAGGTTCCGCATGCGCTGGATAGGGCAGCGTCACGCGGCCCGCCTTCATGCAGACCAACGTTTCCTCGAGTTTGCTCATCACCGACATGGACTTGCCTTCTTAGTAGCCATAGCTCGCCAGAACCAGACCTATTGTCGCCACGGCCAGGAATCCGGCGAAGTAACGAATTGCCTGATCGATGCGGTAGCGGGCGTGGGTTGCAGCCACGAGCGTTACCGCCAGCACTAATACGAGGACTTTTGCCCAGAAGAGCAACCAGGCAAACGGGAAAAACAGGCGCGAACCCCAAGGTACAAATAGCGATGCGAAGAGCGCGCTGTAGACGATCAGTTTCGCCATTTGCGCGTATTTGAACAGCGCCAGCTTGGGGCCCGAATACTCGACCAAAGGGCCTTCCATCAGCTCGGTTTCGGCCTCCGAGATATCGAAGGGGACGCGTTGCACGAAGGCCTGAAAAGCGAGCAGCATGACGCCCAACAGAATCAATCCCGACCAAGGGATGCCAGGCGTTGCATACACCGAGCCGTTTAGTACGGAATCGAGGCGCAGAGAGCGCACATGGATGGCGCCCGCGACGAGCACGATAACCAGCAGCGGCTCCAGCGAAATCATGGTCATCATTTCGCGGCTGATGCCCAAGAGCGAATAAGTGGAACCGGCGGCGAGTCCAGCCAGCAGCGTGCAGATTCCAGATAGGGTGAGAAGGTAAATCAGGAGAATCGCGTCTCCGCCGGCGTTCATTGGGGCCGTGAAGCCCATAGGCACAAGGCAAGCGAGCGTCAATGCGGTCGCCAGCGAGAGATATGCAGCGAAGCGCTGCATGGGCGGCGTCTCGCCCGATTCGATGTCCTCTTTCCCTAACAACTTCAGCAGATCGAAATAGGGCTGCCAGATGGGCGGCCCCTGGCGCGATTGGACGCGGGCGGTGATTTTGCGCAGCACGCCCTGGAAGAGCGGCGCCAGCAGCAGGATCGATGCCACGTTCAGCAGGCCACTCAGGATTGTCCAGGTTATTGTCATCCAAGTCATTGTCAGCTAAGTCGAGCGCGAGTCGTCCTTGCCACGTGTGTTGGACTGCGTTAAGTCGAGTAACTCCTGTTGCGACCACACCCTAATTTTTCCCGAGCGCAGGTCAATCGTCTCCATGCGGTCGGTGCAAGAGAAGCAGGGGTCGATGCTACCGAGCGAAATCGTCATGTCGGCAATTTGCTGGTCTTTGATCATCATGGGTACGCCCTGCAGATTCTGATAAGTCGGAGCGCGAACGCGCCAGCGGCGCGGGCGATTGTTTTCGCCCGTGATGACGAAGTGATGGCTTTCCCCGCGCGGAGCTTCGACGGACGAGAGTCCGATGCGGCCGATGGGCAGTTCGTCTTTGATTTCCAGTTGCAGCGGGCCGTCTTCCATCTTATCGAGACACTGGCGAACGACCCGGATGGACTCGAAAACTTCCTTGACGCGCACCAGCAAGCGCGACCACACGTCGCCATCTTGGGCGGTGATGACGTCGAACTCGATGCGGTCATAGGCGGCGTAAGCGTGATCGCGGCGGCAATCGATGTCCACGCCCGCGGCGCGCGCGACCGGGCCAACCAATCCCATGCTCTTTACCAGTTTCTTGTCCGCGACGCCCACGGCGCGGGTGCGCTTCTGGATGTTTTTGTCGCCTGCGACGGCAGTCACTACCGGATGCCATTCCATTTCAAGCTTGTCGAGAATCTGGCGCAACTCCGCTTTTAGAGCGGGAGTGATGTCCCAACGCACGCCGCCGATTTGGCAGAGCGCGTAGGTTTTGCGGTTGCCGGTGATTTTTTCCGCGATCCACATGATGGGCTCGCGAATGCGGAAGCTCTGCATGAACAGCGTGTCGAAGCCGACGATGTGGCACGCGAGGCCGGTCCAGAGAAGATGACTGTGCAGGCGCTCGATCTCAAGCATGATGGTGCGGATGTATTCGGCGCGCGGCGGCGGCTTTAGGACGGCGGCGGACTCCACCGCCTGAGTGTAGGCCACGCTGTGGACGCAGCCGCAGATACCGCAGATGCGCTCGGCCAGCATGGGAATATCGTTGTAGTTCATCACCGATTCGGCCAGTTTCTCGATGCCGCGATGCGCCATGAAGCCGCGGTATTCGCAGCCGCGCACCATTTCTCCTTCAACGTAGAGGCGGAAATGCGCCGGTTCATCGAGTGTGGGATGGAAAGGCCCGAAGGGAACCACGATGCAGCCTTCCGGCGGATCGTCGAAGGTCAGCTCTTGCTCGCTGCTGAAGCCGGTGGGGACTTCATCCCAGCGCGCATCCTTGCGCAGGGGGTGCATATTTTCCGGCCAGCCATCGGGAAGCACAAGCCGCTTGAGATACTTATGCCCGATGGGAGTAATGCCGACCAAGTCTTGCATTTCACGTTCGGCCCAGCTCGCTGCCGGCACCACCTCGGAAATGCTCTCGATGCTGGGACGATCGGACGGCAATTCGACCAGCACGCTGCATAGTAAGTGGTCTTGGTCGAAGGCAAAATTGTGGGCGACGAGGAAGTTGCCGGAATAGGGCCGGTCGTCGGTGCCGATACTGATCACATAACGCGCATCGAGATCGTTGAAAATGTACTCGCATACGCTTTTCACGGCCACTGGCTCGATGTGAACAAACAAGCGGTTATCGGCGGGGAAATCCGCGCGCTGGATGGCGGCGCCGAGATGTTGGCGCAGTTGATCAAGACGGTCGTGCGCGGTCATTTCAGCCTCCGCGCGGCGGTGTCGTTGGGCAAATGCGGAGTGCCGCCGATCCAGCCGAAATAGCGCTTGATTTCTCCATAGAAGTTATGGGCGACGTAACGATTGCACTCCGCTTCGCGCGCGTATCCGCACAGCCAGGGCGCGGCAGCGCGGCGTGGGGCGCGTCCCAGTTTCGAGATTCCAGCAACAAGCGCGAAGAGAAGGCCCATGACCAGCGCGAGTGCAATTGGTTTGAAGACCGCGACGGAGTTGACCATCCCGATGCCCGCAATGGGCCCGGTCTTTACGGCGAGCGCGTTCGCCATAGCTACGCCATAGCCTTGGCGGCTGGCATCGAGCGCGTGCTGAATCAGACGGAATCCAATCGCCGGCACTACGCCCAGCAAGAGACAGAGTGTGGCGAGAATTAGCTGCGAGACTTGCATCATCCAGGGGACTTCCAACGGTCTCGCGGCGGCTTGCGCATTCACCAATGCGCTGGTCCGGGAAAGGAAACTGACGCCGAAGAATTTTATGAACGAAGCCAGCGTAAGGACGCTGGTCAAAATGGCGACGATGGCGCAGAACACGAGATAGCGGGCCGACGCGCTGCCCTGAATGGTCGCGACATAGATGCTCCACTTACTCACGTATCCGTTAAACAGGGGCACGCCGGAAATCGAAAACGAGGCCACGAGCGCCGTGATTGCGGTCAAGGGCATGAAGCGCATGAGGCCGCCCATCTTGTTCAAGTCTTGCGTGCCGGTGGCATGGAGCATGGAGCCTGCATTCAGGAAGAGCAGCCCTTTGAAGATGCCGTGATTCAGCACATGCAGCAGAGCTCCGAAGAAGGCAATGGCTGCAATGGCCGCCGCACTCGCGCCCAGGGGAAGCAAAGCCATGCAAGCGCCCGCGCCCAGCAGAATGTAGCCGACCTGCCCAATGCTGTGGAAGGCGAGCAAGCGTTTCGATTGTTCCTGCTTGAGCGCCTGCATGGTTCCGGTGAAGAGCGTGGCCGTGCCGAGGAGGGCGATGACCATTCCCCACCGGGCCAGCGGATAAACCTTGATGGCGCTAATTGGAACCAGCCAGAGGAAGTAACGCATCAAGCCGTAGACTCCGGTCTTGATCATGACGCCGGACAACATGGCGCTCACCGGCGAAGGCGCGGCGGGATGCGCGTCTGGGAGCCAGATCTGACCGAACGGCCACATGCCCATCTTGATTCCGAATCCCACGAGGAACAACGCAAAGGCGAGCGTAGTGGCAAGCGGCCGGGTGCTCAAGAGAATTGGAAGATTCGCGCTAACGGTATCGAAGTCGTACTTCAAATGTGCCGTGCCTTGCGCGGCCGAGCCGGTCACGGCAAGCAGTTCGGCGCCGACCATGGTGGCGGCGCAAGCAATCTGCATCATGAGGAGAAACTTGTTGGCGGCGCGAATGTTTTCTTTCTTCTTGTTTTCGTAGCGGATGAGCGCATATCCCGGCAGCGTCATCATCTGCCAAAAGATGAAGAAGAACCACATCATGTCGGTGGTGCTGAGCAGGCCGTACATCGCCGCCAGAAACAGCAGGAAATACGGGTAGTAGCGGGCCACACCGTACTCCTGGTAGTGCCGCATATAAACGATGGAGTAAAACGACGCCGGCACGGCGATGACGACGGCCAAGAGAAGGAAAGTAGCGGTCAGGCCGTCTACATAAATATGCAGGGCGAAAGCGATTTGCGGCATGGCCCAGAATTCGGCGGAATGCGGCGAGCGCCCAGACAGCAGGACTTTCGCGACCGCCGATGCAATCAGAACGCCGCTGCTTGCGGTCACGAGAAACGCGAACCAGCCGGCGATCGTCTTCTTCCGCGAAAGTGGAAGCACCAGCACCGCTCCACTCACGCAGACGAGGATCGAGGTGAGGACGGCTTGTTCCGGCGTTAACATGCGTGCACTCTCAGGTCTCGCTCAAACTCCGCTCTGTTGGCTGCGTATTGTGGCTCGCGATTGGTCAGCAGTTCCCGGACGATCTTCACGGTTCGTTGCACGGACGGGCTGAGCGTCTGTCCGGGTTTAAGAGATTCGGGTTGCACGCCCAGCAGCCACGCTTTGGTTTTTCCGTTCGATTCGGCCAATTTCGCCAGAACCGCGAGCGAGAGCTTGTGGGTGGAGATTTGCGGGAAGCGGGCCTCGATCTCACGGCTGCCTGCCAGAAACAGCGAACCGGCTTCGGCACCGAATTCAACGGCATCGAGAAAGACGAGATCGGCGAACTCTTCGGCGGCGATGCGGCCGAGATGATTTTCCGGCGCAATTCCAGCGACCACTACATCTGGCACTCCGGCTGCGATCAGTGCTTCCGCCAGTTGCACGCCAAAGCCATCGTCGCCATAGTCGGGGTTGCCTAGTCCCATGAAGCAGATTCGGCGCCCGTGGAGCGGGTCGAAGAGATGGCGGAACGGCGTCATCAGATATCCTCCCCCAGCTTTCTGATCTGTTGATAGGTGAAGACCGGCCCGTCGAGGCAGGCATAGGCCATGCCAATGCAACAATGGCCGCACTTGCCGACGCCGCATTTCATGTAGCGCTCGAGCGTCGAGACGATATTTTGCTCTTCGAAACCCATGTCCAGCAGGTCCTTGATCACGAAGCGGAACATGATGGGCGGGCCGCAAACGAAGGCGACGGTGTTTTCCACGGGGAGCTGCGCGCCGGGCTTCTTGAAGAGGCTGCCCACCACGCCCACGTTGCCTGCCCAACCATCGTTCGCGCGATCCACCGTCAAGTGGCATTCGATACCCGGCGACTTCGACCACTGCTCGAGATTCGCGACATACATCAGTTCCTTCGGCGTTCTTGCACCATGAAAAATCTGTATGCGCTGGTATTGGTCGCGGTGATTCATGGCATAGACGATGCACGAACGCAGCGGAATCAATCCGATGCCGCCGGCGACGAACACCAGGTTTTTCCCGTAGTACTGCTCCATCGGAAACCCGTTGCCGTAAGGACCGCGCACGGCGAACTTCTCTCCGGGCTTGAGCTGGTGCAGGGCGGAAGTGCAACTGCCCACTTGGCGCACGGTGAAGAAAGTTTCGTCCTCCGTCGGACTGGGAGGCAGCGAGGTGGGAAACTCGCCGACGCCGAAGAGGGAAACTTCCGCGAACTGACCCGGCCGAAATTGCTTGAACGCCTGCTGAGCGGCGGGATCCTCGAAGTGCCAATAGAAAGTCTTCACCTCCGGGATCTCGCTTACGATCCGGTCGAGGACGGCTGGCTTCGGCAAATAAACGTTCTCAGTGGCAGACGGATTCATCTTTCTCCAGTTCCGGCTTTCTCCAGTTCCGGCTTCTCCAGTTCCGTCGTGGCGCGGCGAATCATCTCCACCACGCTCGGCATTCCAATATCGCCATGGCAAACCTGCACGCAGCGCCCGCAACCCACGCACGCCATCGACAGCTCCCGCTGTATGAAGTAGTGGGCCAGCTTGCGGAAAAACCGCCGGTTGCGCCGGTCGTGTACGGCGCGTCGAGGATTGAACCCGCCTGCCATGCGGGTAAATCCATCGAGCGCGCAGGAATCCCAGATGCGAACGCGTTCGACCTCGTTCGGCCCCACTCGCCGGTCGCTCACCGTAAAGCATGTGCAGGCTGGGCAGACGTAGGTGCATCCACCGCACTCCAGGCAGCGATTGCCAATCTCTTCCCAGGTTTTCTCCAGGACCTTGCCCTGCGAGATGTAACGGATGGTAGCCGAAAACCAGCTTGTCGTTTCCAGGAAACGCTTGCGAACATGGTTGAGAATGTCGCGGCGTTGGGTGACATGGGCCGCGCTCGCGGGGCGGAAGATCGGGTCCGCGAAAAGGGCTTCGCCCGCCGCCGTACCCGCCACAGCCATGAATTCGTCGCCCAGGTCCATGAGCTGCAAATCGAAGTGGTCGCGCGCGGCCGGGCCCGTGTCGGTGCACATGCAGAAACAATCGGCGGTGATGTCGCGATCGGGATCGGTGCAGACGAGGTTCACCAGGAACAAATTCGAGCGGCGCTTCTCGTAGTAAATGTCGCGATGCTCGCGGCCCAGGTAGAAGCGATCCAGATGGTCGATGCCGGCAACATCACAGGAGCGGATGCCGAAGATTGCGCGCTTGGGCTCGCGGTAAGCTGGTTCTATGCGAATGTTTCCGTTTTCGCGATGAACTCTTAGCAGGCGTTCGATGGGAGGAAACACAAAGCGCTTGGGCGGGTAAAAGGGATTTGGCAGATGAAGTACGATCTCGTCGCGATTCTGATCGGTCACGGTGTCGAAGCAAGTGTCGTGGGCGCGGCCATGAAATGGCGCGATGACTTCATAGCCTTGCGCGCGCAACAAGTCCACGATTTTAAGCACGGCGGCGCGGTCGAGGATGCGGGCCCTCATGCAGCCTCCTTCTCCACGCGCACGCGAACGTTTCCTTCTTCGCCGGCGCCCAGGATCTGGTCTTCCACTTCGCGGACAAAGTAAGGGACGAAAATGGTTCCGCTGCGCACTTCCGGCGTCACGCGCGCGGTGGAAACGGCCGATGCCGTTGCCGCACGCAGCCGGATTTTCTCTCCATCGCGGATGCCAAGTTCTTTGGCGTCGTCGCTGGAAATTTCGACGAAGCCTTCGGGATAGTCGAGCAATAAGACCCGGTACTCGCGATTGAGGGTCTCACTATGACGAATCACTACATTCTGGTTCCAGTAATAGAGCGAGTGTCCAAAGACCAGGATGAAAGGAAAATCTCGCGACGCTTCGAATTCCCGTTCCGGTTTGGGCACGGACACGAACTTGAAGCGAGACTCTCCGTTCTTGTGGGCAAACAGGTAAGGAGTGCCAAGCGGATTTTCTTTTGTACATGGCCACTGGCGGCCATACTCGCGCGCCAGGTTGTCGTAGCCGGCGGCGCCATAGAAGGGAACGACGGTGCCAATCTCGTCCATTATTTCGGCGGCCGAGTGGTAATTCCAGTTGGCCCCCATAAGCTGGGCGACCCCGGTGATTTGTTGCCAGGCGGGAGTCAGTCCCGCGGGTGGCTCAATCACTTTTTCGGCCAACTGAATACGCCGGTCGGTGCTGGTGAAAGAAACCTGCTCCTCGCCAAATGCAGTGGTGGGCAATACTACGTCGGCGTAGCGGGCGGTCTCGGTCATAAATAAGTGCTGCACGACGACGAACTCACATCGGCGAACCGAGCTGGCGGCGTCGGACAGAAGGGCTGTGCTAAGGGGATCGTAGCGGCAAAGCCACAGTGCTTTGACGTTGCCTTGCCCAGCCAAAAGCGAGCGAGCGCTTAGGCCGGGGCTGGTGGGAACTTCGCATCCCCACGTCTCTTCACACAGAGCCCGGCCGGCGGCGCCGTTGATTACCGCGTAGCCCGGCAGGCGATCGGGCAGGCTACCCAGGTCGCACACACCCTGTAAGTTGTTCTGTTCACTTAGAGCGAAGATGCCAGCCCCGGGCCTGCCCAGGTTCCCGGTGAGTAAGACGAGGTCCACGATGGCGCGGATATGATCGGGCGTGCGCGATTCGATCCCGGTGGAATAGAGAAAAGCGGCGGACTGAGCGCCTGCAATGGTCAACGCCGCCGATTCCAGCAGCTCCGGCGGAACGCCGGCGGCCTCGGCTGCGCTCGACAAATCGTAAGGCTCGACGCCGCGGGCGAAATCGTCATAGTTGGAGCAGCGGGCCTTGATGAAAGGAAGATTGATCAGCCCGCGGTCGACGACGATCTTGGCCATCGCGCCGTAAAGCAGAGCTTCCGTGCCCGGCCTGATTTGCAGAAACACATCCGCGCTTTCGGCCACGCGATGACGGCGTGTTCCGATCACGATGAGTTTGGATCCCTTGAGCTTGGCTCGAATTACGACGCCGCCCAAAGTGGGTAGGCGGCGGGCAAGGTCGACACCGTCCACCACAATCACTTCGCTATTCGCCAACTCTGAAATGGAGTTGGTCGTGGCCGGGACGCCAATCATGTCGAGCAGGACGTCGATGGAGTTATTGCCGTATACGCCAGTCCCATGGTCCACGTTGTTCGTGCCAATGACGGCGCGGGCCAGCTTTTGCAGGAGATACGATTCCTCGTTGGAACAGCGCGGAGAGTTCAGAAAGGCAAGGGAGTCTGGGCCGTACTGCTGGCGGATTTCTTTCAGGCGGGCAGCGACAAAGGCGAGCGCCTCGTCCCAACCGGCTTCCTGAAACTCACCGTGCTTTTTGATGAGGGGCTTGGTCAGGCGGTCGGGAGAAGCGGCGATCTCGTGGACGTGCCAACCGCGCACGCAGATTCGTCCAGCATTGGTCGGATGGGAACGGCTGGGGCACACTCCCGCCACACGATTGCCCGCGGTCTCGAGGTAGAGACCGCAACCCACTCCGCAAAACGTGCACGTCGTGAGGTGACGGGCCATGAGCGCCTCCCGGCGCTGCCGTGGTGGAGCAGTTGAGAAAAGGCTCTTTCTGCTCTACGCACGGCATAGTAATCAGACCATTGCGCGGAAACAAGGATGGCCGTCACCTAGAACAGTGATGTAGAACACGTCGTGGCACGGGCTTGGGATTGAGAATCGAAGAAGAGCGCCCAGTCTTATTGCTGGAGTCGGATGCCCGCGGGTATTTTGCGGGGGCGCTCCGCGCAATGACGAATGAGGTTCGAACCGTCGGCACGGGATGCTGTTGCGCGGCCCATTATGGGAAGTTGCGCGAAGGTTTGGACGTGGAGCGCCACCCGCAGCAGGTTTTAATCTGTAGACTGATTTTAGAAGGAGTTGCAAATGTCCCGCCTGATCGAGATCACAGAACTCGCGCTTCGAGATGCCCATCAGAGTTTGATCGCCACCCGCATGGCTATGGACGACATGATCCCGGTCTGCGAAGACATCGACAATGCCGGCTACTGGTCGGTGGAGTGCTGGGGAGGCGCAACCTACGATTCCTGCATCCGCTTTCTGAATGAGGACCCTTGGGAACGGCTGCGCACATTCCGCAAGCTGCTTCCGAAGAGCCGGCTCCAGATGTTGCTGCGCGGCCAGAACTTGCTCGGCTACCGGCATTATGAAGACGGGGTGGTGCGGCGATTTGTGGAGAAGTCCGCCGCGAACGGGATGGACGTGTTCCGCATTTTCGACGCTCTCAACGACGTGCGCAACTTGAAGACCAGCATTGATGCGGTGAAGAAGACAGGCAAGCACGCGCAGGGCACCATCTGCTACACCATCAGTCCTCTGCATACCGTAGCGGCCTTTGCCGAGATGGCGGGGCAGTTGCAGGAGATGGGATGCGATTCGATTTGCATTAAGGATATGGCCGGGCTGCTGAAGCCGCAGCCCGCGTACGACCTGGTGAAAGGAATCAAGGAGAAGTGCGGCAAGGACATGCTCGTCCACGTCCACGCACATGCCACCACTGGGGTCACGCTGGTCTCGCTGATGAAGGCGATCGAGGCCGGGGCCGACATTGTAGACACCGCGGTCAGCGCCTTGTCGTTAGGCCCGGGACACAACCCGACGGAAGCTCTGGTCGAGTTGCTGGAAGGCACTGGGTATGAGACCCGCATAGACATGGAACGGGTCCTGCGTGTGTCGCGCCACTTCGCTTCCATCCGCCTGCGCTACCGGGAGTTCTTCAGTGAGTTCACGGGCGTGGATACGGAAATTTTCAAGAGCCAGATTCCGGGTGGAATGATCTCGAACATGGAAAGCCAGCTTAAAGGGCAGGGCGCGGGCGACAAACTGCAGGAAGTGCTGCTGGAAGTCCCGAATGTTCGTAAAGACGCTGGCTATCCGCCACTGGTCACGCCGTCGAGCCAGATCGTCGGCTCGCAGGCTGTATTCAACGTGCTCATGGGAAAATACAAGGTGATGACCGGGGAATTCGCCGATCTGATGCTTGGTTACTACGGGAGCACGCTGGGCGAAAAGAACCCCGAAGTGCTGAAAAAGGCCGAGGCACATGCGAAGAAGCCGGCGATTACGTGCCGTCCCGCCGACCTGCTCAAGCCGGAGTGGGAACAGTTGAGCACGTCTGCGCATGCCCTCGAAGGCAACGACGGCAGCGATGAGGATGTGTTGACGTATGCCATGTTCCCGCAGGTGGCTCCAAAGTTCTTTAAGAGCCGCGCGGAGGGCCGCAAGAATTTGGGCAAGGATCCGTCCAAGAAGGCGGCGGAGGCGAAAGCTCCGGCGGCGCCAGGCGGTGCGGCGAGCGGCGGAGAGGCGCTGGGGGCCAAGGTGAGCTACGTCATTACGCTGAACGGCAAAGAGCACCGGGTGACGGTGGCTCCGGAAAAGTAGAAGGGAATTCGTCGTTCATGGTTCACGGTTTATAGTTCGCGGTTCATATTTCACAAAGACCGATTCAGGAGTGAGGATGGCCAAGCAAGCAGCGAACCCGAAACAAAAGACAATCGCCGACAAAGTCTCCGACCTGCGCGCCAAGCGGGCCGTGATTGAACTCGGCGGCGGGAAGGACCGCATCGAGAAACAACATGCGGCCGGCAAACTGACGGCGCGGGAAAGAATCGAGCGGCTGGTGGACAAGGGCAGCTTCCAGGAGATCGGACTGTTTGCGCGCCATCGCGCGACCTTTTTCGGCATGGCCGGAAAAGAGATGCCAGCCGACGGAGTGGTGACGGGATGTGCCACCATCGACGGGCGGTTGGTGCATCTGGCGAGCCAGGATTTTACGGTGGCGGGCGGAGCTGCCGGCGAAGTCCACAGCGACAAGGTTGCCGACATGATGCGCCTGTCGCTCAAGACCGGGAGCCCTTTCGTTTTCATCAACGACTCGGGCGGGGCGCGGGTGCAGGAAGGCATTGACAGCCTGGCCGGATATGGCCGCGTCTTTTACAACAACGTGATGCTGTCGGGAACGGTGCCGCAGATTTCCCTGATTTGCGGACCGTGCGCGGGCGGCGCCGCTTACAGCCCGGCACTCACCGACTTTATCGTGCAAACGCAGCAGGCGCAGATGTTCATCACCGGGCCGCAGGTGATCAAACAGGTGACCGGAGAAGTGGTCACCGCCGAGGACCTGGGCGGTCCGCAGGCGCAGATGAACCACTCGGGGGTCGTCCACCTCATCGCGCAGAACGACGACGAAGCGCTGCAGGCCTGCCGCCGGCTGCTGAGCTTCATGCCTTCGAACAACCTGGAAGACGCGCCCCGCATGGCGTTCAATTTGCCGATCGAATCCGATCCGGAAATGAACGGAATTGTTCCGGTCGAGACCAAGCAGGGCTACGATGTCCGGGCCGTTGTCACCCGCGTTTTGGATTATCAGGATTTTCTCGAGATCCAGCCGGGGTTCGCTCCCAACATTGTCATCGGACTGGGACGTCTGCAAGGCCGGCCGGTGGGCATTATTGCAAACCAGCCGAGCGTTCTCGCCGGCGCGCTCGACATCAATGCTTCCGATAAATCGGCGCGCTTTATCCGGTATTGCAATGCCTTCAACATTCCGCTGCTGACCTTTGTAGATGTGCCGGGATTCCTGCCCGGAGTCCAGCAGGAGCGCGGCGGTATTATCCGGCATGGCGCCAAGATGCTGTTTGCCTACTCGGCGGCCACCGTCCCGAAAATCACGGTGGTGTTGCGCAAGGCGTATGGCGGCGCTTATCTCGCCATGTGCTCCAAGGATCTGGGCGCGGACCGAGTGGTGGCGTGGCCCACGGCTGAGATTGCGGTCATGGGGGCCGAAGGCGCGGCCGAGATCGTGTTCCGGCAGGAGATCAATGCGGCGACGGATAAAGTCAGCCGCCGCAAGGAACTGGTTGGCGAGTATCGAGACGCGTTCGCCAACCCCTATGTCTCGGCAGGCCGGCGGCTGGTTGACGACATCATAGAGCCCTCCGAGACCAGGAAGTATCTGGCGCTGGCTCTGGAGTCGTTGCACGCCAAGCGGGAGCTTCGTCCTCCCAAGAAGCATGGTTTGATTCCACTCTAACGAGCGTGACGAGAGAGACAACGGCAAGGACAACGACGACGAGGATGACGACGAGGAGCGACGCGTGGGATCGAACGACATAGACGTAGCAGGCTTGCAGCGCACGTTCCAACGGGAAGTTGCGGAACTGCGGCAGGAAACGGAACGACAACTGAAGGCGCTTACCAGTGCGATCAAAGCACTGGAGACGCGCGTTGCAGAACTCAGCGCGGCAGCGGCGCCCGTGGCCGCTCCTGTTCCGGCAGTCAAAGCGGAAGCCGCCGCGAAGGCAGCGGTTCCAAAGAAGGATGAGGAAATCGCGCCGGAGATGATGATCGTGATTGCCGCCGCCGTCACCGCGTTTCTGGGCAAGAAAGTCCGGATTCGATCGACAAAAATGCTGCAGTCGCCCTACGAAATCGTGAATCCCTGGTCACAGCAGGGGCGGGTATTTGTTCAGGCTTCGCATAATTTACGCTCGAGGGGCTAAGGCTGCGGGAAGGCCGCCTCGAGAGAAGGAACTGATAACTTGAAGCTTCAGATTGGAATTAGTGGAAAGACCTACGAGGTCGAAGTCGAGGTTGTAGAAGACGATGCGATTCCGCGCCAGCCGAATTATGGGCCGTATGCTCCGGTCCCTTCGACGCTGAAGTCGGCGCCGGTTCCGGCCGCGCCCACACAGTCCGCTGTGGCCGAGGAAAACGTCGACGAAGAGAAAGTGTGCCGCAGTCCAGTGGCCGGCGTGGTCATTAAGGTGGAAGTGGAGCCGGGGCAAGCCATTGAAGCCGACCAACTGCTGATGGTGCTTGAAGCCATGAAGATGGAGACCAACGTCACCGCGCCCGGCGCCGGAAAAGTGAAGAGCGTCAGAGTGGCGCAGGGAGACGCGGTAAAAGTGAATCAGATCGTTGTCGAGTTTGAATGAGGCGCTTTGAAGAGCGCGCCCGAGAAATCGTCCTCGGGCAACTCGGTGGATCGAAGCGCGGGAGATTCCAGCCCCGGAAGGGCGTCCGAACTTAGCTCAGCGCTTCAGCACTGGGGATAGTGCTTGCACCGCCGTCTGCCAGACGCTTTCCATTCATCGTTCGTTTTCCGGTTCGCACCATTCTCACCCACCCGACCGCATCCGCGCAGGCTGGGGAGCGATGTATGATAATCACAGGCGCTCATGATCCGGATCACAGACCCGTGGGTCATGCGACGGCAAGATCGAAAAGACCACTTTGCAAACAACAACTTAGCAAGCGATTATTGAGCATCTAAGGAGCAAGGACATGGCCCCTACTGCCACCCCTGTCAAGCCGGAACTGGTGCGGACGCTTCCTTCCGACGCCGCGCGCCAGATCCAATGGCGATTCGCCGACCGCTACGACCTGCAAATGCTGGTGCAGTCGGTGCGAGGCGTGGCGCGTGGTCCGGTGGCGCGGCTGGTGGCCAGCGGTGGCCGCAATTCGCACGATTGGACGCCGGCCAAGAACGAACTGCTGAAGGCCTACGATGCGTCCGGCATCACGGCCGCCTTCATGGAGCCCGAGCAGGGCGGGTTTATCGCGGGCCCAAAGAACCTGGCGCTGGCGTTGATCGCGTTTGAACTGGGTTGGGTGGACGGCGGGGCCGCAACCGGCAGTCTCGCGAGCTGTCTGGCGCTGTCGCCCATCCACGAGCGCGGCACGCCCGAGCAGCAAGCCAAGTACATGAGCCTGGCCGCGCCTCCCCAGGCCGGGGAAGACCGCAAACCCTGGCGCGGATCGTTCTGCCTGACCGAGCCCATCCCTTACGTCGGCGTGGATACTGGCATGCTCAACGGAAAAATCAGCATTGCCGAGTGGAAGGATGGAAAAGAGCCAACGCTGCAGGTGGAAAAGCGCGGGCGCTTCATTACCAATATTGCGTTCGCGAATTTCGTAACGGCGGCGGTCGATTCCGGCGACGAGCGGATCAAGGGAAGCTGCATCGTGATCCTCGAGGAAGGCGATCCCGGCGCGTTCGATCGCGGCACTCCGACGCGCAAGCTGGTGCATCAACTCTCTTCGACCGGCGATCCGATCTTCAGCCTACGCGTTCCGGCGAGCCGAATCGTCGGCGGTTACGACGTGAAAGATGGCGTTATCGTGCCGCGCTTCAACCACAGCGAGGTCATTGAAGCCGTGTTCCGGCGGACGCGCGTGACCGTGGGAGTTATGACCGCGGCGAAATTGCTCTCCGCGGTCGAGCCGGTCATACGGTATCAGCGCGGGCGGTTCCGTGGCGCGGAGACAGCGGCGCCCGGGTCGGTGCGCTATGAGCTCGGGCTGCAAGCGCGGCAAGACGCGCTGCATCGCCTGGTCGATGTGTGGGCGACGGGCGAGGCCAGCGCCTCGCTTGGATTTGCGGCGGCGCGGGCCTTCGATGAACTCGATCCCCTCGAACGCGAGGTCGACAAACTTCTGGCGGCACAAGGTGTCGCCGGCGAAAAGGCGCGGGCCAAGCGGCTGCGCGAAGTGTCAGCGCGCGCCGCGGACCTAGTCCGCTTGCCTCCGAGCGATCCCAATCGCGCGCAATTGGAATCCGATCCGCTGCTGCGTTTCGTTGCATTGGACGCCGAGGCCGATGTCCTTTGCCCCGCCACCAAGCTATGGAACACGGGATGGGGCACGCAGATGATGCGCGAAGCGGTCAGCCTGATGGGCGGCTATGGCATCACGGAAGATTGCCCCGGCTTCCTCGGCAACAAGTGGATGGACGCGCAACTCGAGGCAACCTACGAGGGTCCCGAAGCTGTGCAACGGCGCCAGCTCTCGATCACCATGGCCAACCCGGTCTTTCTCGCGCAGTTTCAGGCGTGGATCAAGGAAATGCGCGGCATCGCGAGCGAGCGTCCGGGCACCGGCGCGTGCGCCCTCGCAACCGCGATGGGAATGTGGTACTGGTCGTTGGAGCGATTGCAGCGCTCGACCGATGCCGACGGCGGACGTCTCTATCAGAGCGCCCGTCAAGGCGTGACCTTCCCGTTGGCCGACGCGCTCTGCTGGCTGCTCGCCGCGCGCTGCCAGATTCTGGACGCGCTCGAACTGGAGCGGCGCGGTGCCGACGACCCTGCCGTTGCCGAGGGTTTGGCCGGCTTGGTGAACTTCATGACCGACCTGTGCCATGTGCAATCGGCGCGCGCCAGCGGAGAAGTGGCGCGCATCTGCGCGGAGTTGGTTTTTGGCTACAACCGTCACCCCGCGTGGGACGAAGCCGGATATCGGGGCTGCTATCAGCAGGACGAACTGGATTCTCTGGAAGGCATTATCCCCGGCATCGGTTCCTACGGCTTGGATGTCATCGGAAACGATGGCTCGCATCCGAAAAAAGCCGGGCCGTGCGCGAAGTGCAATGGCGCCGAGCAGTTTCTCTCGTTGCAAACCAAGCTCTCCACTTGCCTCACCGGATGCCGCTTGTCGAAAGACCGGGCCGCCGAGGCGATTTCAAAAATTATGATTCCGGAGGCGCTGGATTATCCCGCATGAGCGCCGATTCCCAAGAACAAGCCGCCAGCGAGCAAGCAAAGATCGAGCGGCAACAAATGGCAGTCGACATCGCGTGCGTGGGCTTCGGCCCCGCCATGGGCGGCTTCCTCACCACCCTCAGCCGAAGCTTGATGAATGCCGATGGCACCGTGCGTCTGGAAAGCGCCAGCTCTCCCGGCATGCCTCTGCAAGTGATTTGCTACGAGCGCGCCGACGGGCTGGGCTTCGGAGTCTCGGGAGTGGTCACGCGGGCGCGTGGCATCCGCGGCAGTTTTCCTGATGTCGATCTCACCGAAGTTCCGATGTCGGTCGAGGTGAAAAAAGAGAAGCTCATTTACCTGCTCGATCCCGTGCGGGCGAGCCGCCGGTCGTTTTCATTCAAGGTTGCCGACCGCGTGCTGCGCTCGCTCGGTTTTATGTTTGGGCTGAAGCACGATGCGTTCGAGCTGCCCTATACTCCGCCGTTCATGCGGAAACACGAGGGTTTCGTGCTGTCGCTCGGTCAGCTCAACCAGTGGGTCAGCGATCAAGTCGCAGCCTCCGGAATGGTGCAGATATGGCCGGGCATGCCGGTTGCCGAACCGCTCATTGAAGGCGAAGCCGTTACGGGCGTGCGGCTGGCCGATCAGGGCACCGATTTGCATGGCCGCCCGGAGGCAGGTTTTGTGCCGGGCATGGATCTGCGCGCCGCACTCACGGTGGTAGGTGACGGTCCAGTGGGAGCAGTCGGGCGCAAGATCGACGCGCACCTTGGAATGCCTGAAGGCCATCGCTCCCGCGAGTGGGCACTGGGCATGAAGATGGTGGTTGAACTGAGGGAAGGGAATGGCTTGGAGCCCGGCACGGTCCTGCACACCATCGGGTTTCCGGAGCCGGAAATTTTCGGCTTTCTCTATGTTCATCCTGGGAATCTGGCTTCGGTCGGCATTTTTGTTCCATCGTGGTTTCGCAGTCCGATCCGCACGGGATACCGTTACCTGCAGCACTTCATGCTTCATCCCTATTTGTGGCGCTATCTGGAGGGCGCCACGCTGAAGTCGTGGGGAGCGAAATCGCTGCAGGAATCGGGCCGCCACGGCGAGCCCTTTCTCGTGGGCAAGGGCTATGCCCGCATCGGCGAGGGCTCGGGAAGCACCAACGTGCTCTCCGGCTCTGGCGTGGATGAAGCCTGGACCACCGGCGTGCAACTGGCCGAAGCGGTCATCGAACTCGCCGAGCAAAAGCTCGCGTTCAATCGCGAAAACCTGGAAGCAACCTACGTGCGCCGCCGCCGCGAGAGTTGGGTTGACGCCGAGTCGAAAGTCGCGGCCCAGGCGCGCAATGGATTCCAGAAGGGCGTGGTCACGGGAATGATCGGCATGGCCGTCGCAGGCATGACGGGTGGGCGTTTCGCCTTGCGCTCGCGTCCTGTGCCCAGCACGCTGCCCTCGCTCGAAGAAACCTACGGCTCGCGCGTTCCGCCTGCCGAGTTGAAGCAGATTCAGGAGGAATGTGCCGCCAAGGGCGCTTCGCTGCACGACCGCATCATGGACCGCTGCGGTTGGCCGCCGATTCCGATGGATGGGAAGCTCTTCATCTCGCACCAGGACGCGCTGCTCATGGGCGGAGGCGTGCAAGCGCCGCCGGGCTATGCGAACCACGTGTGCTTTCCGCGTCAGGCGATTTGCCGCGCGTGTGACACGAAGTTGTGCGTGGAAATGTGCTCGGGCCAGGCCCTTACTCGCGGCGACAATGAAGACGGCGTGCCCGCCTTTGATCGCGAGAAGTGCGTTTACTGTGGCGCGTGCCTGTGGAATTGCCAGGCCGACGTCGACGGTGCCAAAGGAAATATCGAATTCAAAGCTGGCGCGGGAGGACTGCACTCCACGCTGAACTGAAGTCGTTGGTCGGTGGTCGTTGGTCGTTCGTCGTTAGCAAACCGGCGAGCTATTAACGACCAGCCTCGGCGAAAGAACGTGAATTACTAACTTGATAGGACTTAAATGACAAACGGATATCAAATCGTCGTCTGCGGCAGCATCGTGCCCGACCCGCTGCAAACTTTAGAGCCGGTCTCGACCCCAACCGGCCCCGCGCTGAAGAACGAAATGATGCTGCCCGCCGTGCTCGATCCGTGGGCGGCCCACGCTCTGTATGAAGCCGCTAACCTGGCATCGAAAGTCGCAGGAAGCAAGGTCTGGCTGGTCAGCGCGGGTCCTAAAGCGAAGCTCCAGCAAGTGATGATGACGATTGCGCAGAGAGTGAGTTTCGAACTGGTTCCGGTCGATTCCAGCGCCAGCGGCTTTGCCGACGCGCACGCGACGGCCGCGCTGCTCGCGGAAACCATCCGAAGCATCGCCGGACTGGATCGCTCGCGCCTGCTCGTATTCGGCGGCTGGGAATCGGCCTCGCGAGGCGCGGGCGCCACCATGCAGCTTGTTGGTGAGCGGCTTCAGATACTGGATCAGTTTCAAGGCGTTGACCAGTTGACGGTTCAAGCCGACGGCTCGCTCGAAGTTTTGGAGCGCATCGAAGGCGGGCGTCACCAGGTCTCGGTCTGCTCGGGGCCTCCGGCTTTGTTCGGCTGGGCGACGGGCAATCTGCCCGAGCCGCGCAACAATCCGCAGGTCGGCATGGCGAACATGCGCACGGTGATGCCGGCGCTGCAAAAAGCCAAGTCCGTGCCGCTGCCCGCGGGTGGATTGCACTTTCTGAGCGCGAGCCCTCCGAAACAACAGCGGCAGACGCGCGTGGTCAAAGATCTATCCACCGACCAGATCGCACAAGAGATTGCGGAGTGGATCGGCAAGTAGTTCACAATATCCGGAGACCGAGATTCTAATGTCAAAAAAC
The DNA here is from genome assembly GCA_049519955.1 of Terriglobales bacterium. Classification (GTDB taxonomy): domain Bacteria; phylum Acidobacteriota; class Terriglobia; order Terriglobales; family Acidobacteriaceae; genus Acidiflorens. The sequence continues at coordinate 1,333 of JBEKQG010000018.1, read as the reverse complement.
ATTTTATTTCTGGCCCACGGTGCGGAAGATGGCGCCACGCTCCCGAAAGTGTCGTATGAAGTGCTGGGCGCTGCCCTGAAGTTGACGAAGCAGCTAGGCGCGCGCCTGACCATTGGCTTAATCGGCGAAGACGTAACTGCCGCGGCGGAAACGATTGCCGCCGCCGGGGCCGATCAAATTCTTGCGGTCGCGGGGCCCGGCTTTGCGACCGCGCGCTACGCGAGCGATGCGGCGGCGGCGGAAGCGCTCTGCCGGGCCTCCGGAGCCGAACTGGTTCTCGCGCCCGCAACTTCACGGTTCATGCGCGTTCTAGCGGGAGTGGCGCATCGTCTGAATGGGTGCGTGGACACGCATGTCACTGCGCTCGAAGCGGTTGACGGCGATCTCGGTGCCACGCGCTGGCATTATCGCCAGCGCATCGAGGCCGTCATTCGCCGCGACCCGCGGCCCTGGATTGTGTTGCTTGAGTCGGGCTGCGAAGCGGCTTGGACAGGAGCGCCGGGCGCGGCCAAGGTTGAACAGATTCCGGTATCACTTACGGAAGCGGCCAAAAGAACGGTGGTCAGCGGAGTGCGCGCTCCAAAGAGCGATGCGCAGACCATTCGGCCCGACGCCAATTTGCTGTTTGTGGCGGGTGCGGGCTGGACCAAGAAGCAGGCCGACGGCAAGACCCATAGCGCCGAAGCGGAAACTCTGATTCTCGACTTCCTTCGCGCGTCGGGCGCATCGCTCGGAGGCAGCAAGTCGCTGGTCGATCAATCGGGAGAGAGCGAGACGGTGCTCGGCTTCATGACTCATCTCAACCAGGTGGGCCAGACCGGCGCGACGCCGCGTCATCCCAAGGGCTTGTCCACATGTTGTCATGGCGAGGAGCCGCATGTGGTGGGCTGGCGTTTCATCGGTGAGCGCCGCGCGGTGAACCTCGACCCGAACTGCGGCTGGGCGAGAGGCAAAGCGGACGTGCTCTACGTGGCCGATGCGTTTGAAGTGGTGGCGAAATTGAACGCCCTTCTCGGCCAGAGATAACCATCCAACTCGCAACCAGAAGCTCAGCGATTGGGGAGCGCGTACCTGAAGAAGCCTTCGGTCTAGCAGGCTGCGGAAAAAGTGCCTTCTGCGCGGCAGTCTGACGTCAGCGGCTAAAGCGGCGATTCAAAACAGTGCAGTTATCGCAGCGCTGAAGCGCTCCACCCCATCACGCCAAACCCGGGCGTGATGGGGACCCCGGCGCTGCGCCACCCAAAATCAAGTGCAACACCGACTTTTTCCGCAAGCTGCGAGGGAGACGGGGCAAGCCCCGTCTCTACGCTGGCAGGGTGCGGCAACGCTGGAA
>JBEKQG010000017.1:0-29433 GCA_049519955.1 Terriglobales bacterium | reverse complement strand
GGACGGCGGCGTTGGTTGCGCTATACATGATCAATCTCCATGGCGATGCGGAGCTTCACGAACTCGAACTCAAGAAACTGAAACGGCACGATCCACGAGCGATCTCAGCGATATCCCGTGGAGATGGGGCTTGCGCCGTCGCGCGTGGCCGGGTGGCGCTTGCCCGTCTGCGGCGCAGCAGTCGACGGTTCGAGCGCCGGAAGAAAAACGGCAATGGAAGCGCCGCGTCCGGGTTCGCTCTCGACCTCGATCGCCCCTCCCAATTCGCCGACGATGCGCGCGACCGTCGCCAGGCCCAGGCCTGTGCCTACCCCCGGCCTTTTGGTGGTGAAAAAAGGCTCGAACAGCCGCGCCCGCGTTTCCGCATTCATCCCGCAGCCGTTGTCTTTCACGGCCAGCGAAACGGCGCGGCGCGCCTTGCCCGGTTGGCCGTTGGCGGAGAATTTCTCGGCCCGCGCGCTGAGCCAAATTTTTCCGCCCTGGGGCAGCGCATCGCGGGCGTTCAGCACCAGGTTCAACAGAATCTGCCGCACCTGCGCTGGATCGGCGAGCACCCGTCCGGCGGCGGAATCGAGCGATACGACCAGTTCAATGCGTTCGCCGATGAGCCGCCGCAACAGGTTTTCCGTGGAGGCCACAACTTCGTCGATCAAGATCGGGTGCGGCTGCGCAGGTTGCTTGCGCGCGATGGCCAGGAGTTGCTGGGTCAGCGCCGCGCCCTGCTTGCCGGCCATGCGGACTTCTTCCACGTGCTGGCGCAGTTCGTTGCGCTCCCATCCGGTGCCCGCCAATCCAGCGTTTCCGGGTGCGGCGTGCTCGGAAGCGCCGCTCTCCAACCCGAGGCTGAGCAGGTCGCAATACAAGAGAATGCCGGTCAGCAGGTTGTTGAAGTCGTGGGCGATTCCGCCCGCCAGCCGTCCGATGACTTCCATCTTCTCGGCTTCGCTCAGACGCTCTTGCACGCGCTTGCGCTCGGTTGCGTCGCCAAGCGTCGCGATCAGGAACGCGGGCTGGCGGCGAGAGTCGCGTCCGAGCGACACGGTCAGATGTCCCCAGAATTCGGACCCATCCTTGCGCCGGTAGGGCTTCTCGATGTCGAACCCGTCGCGCTCGCCGCGCATCAACTCGCCCAGCCAGCGATCGTCTGGCGAGAGATTGCCGGAAGACGGATTGCCGGAAGACGGACTGTCAGAAGGAGGATTGCCGGGAGAAAGTCCGCGGCCAACTTCGATGTGGATGGCGGGCCGAACCTTTGGAAAGAGCGTGTCCGCCTGCTCGCCCGTCAGTTCCTCGGGGCTGTAGCCGAGCATTTTCGCGAGCGCGGGGTTCGCTTCCAGCATCCGGCCATCGAGCTGGCAAATCCCGATTCCCACCGAGGCCGCTTCAAACATGGCCTGGAAGCGCAGATCGCGGTCGCAATCGCGCGCCGCCGGAAACTGGGTGATGACGTTCATCGCGACACTCCTCGTGAGATCGAACCCGCCGCCCGGTCGGACATCTGTTTGCGGTGCGGAGAAACCGCAAGAAAATGGTGGTCGTCAGGGCCCATCGCGATTCCAACCTGGGAAAAAGCGGGAGCGATTTTTCCGTGAATGAACCGCGGTAAACCTGATTAGGGAAAGTGTAGAGTGCAACCCCCTCGCGGCTAAGTGCGAGCCATCACGTCAATTTGTGATGAATCCGGGTGGCAATTTCGGAGGAAATGGCCATGACTCGATCGGAACAGGGACGGAAACGAGGAGTAAGCGAAGATGGCAGCGCCGATTCAGGAATGCCAATACGGCAAGCCCGGTCGCCCCAATTCGGAACCCGGTCGAGCCGGGGCTTGCCCGTTTTGTTTTAGCCGTCGCCTGAGACGCGGCAAACCGTGTCTCTACATGAAATTCAAGACGCCCTCTATGGGCGGGACATCGGCAGCCAACATCTTTCCGGATTGACTTAGTGCGCGCTGTTGCTCGAGTTGCGAGAGTCACTTTGTCACCCCCCATGAGTGCCAGGCACGAAGGAGTGATGGTGCCCCGACGATGGCACCAATGGCTCATAACCGAGTAACGACCTGCGCGTGACTGGAGACACCTTGTTTGGCTGGGGCGGCTGAGAGATGCTCGTTATTGTGGTGTCGCTATGATCTGGCTCGAAAAGACTCCCGACGCTATTACAGTTGCGGTGCTGGTGGGGATTTTCGCTTGTCTGGAGCGGCACGTTCGCTCGGCGCGATACCGGCTGTGCAAGATCGCCTGGTTCCTGGTATTCATACACTTTTTCTCGCAGCTCTTTGAGCCTGCGAGTGGAGACATCAACCCGGCCCTGCTGTCGCTGGATTTGGGTTCTCTGCAGGCGTCGGCCATCGTGTTTGTGGCCTCGGTTGCCTCGATCGTGGAGGACCGCGCAAAAAGAACCTGGCTGCTGCTCGTAATCGGTGTGCCCTCGCTGGCTTATGTTGTTTTGGGCGCATACGATGTGCATTTCCGTTGGCCGTTCGTGCTTTGCCTGGTGGCTTGTTTTGTCGGCGGAATTGGCCAGTTTTTCTGGTTCCATCCGAAGGCGACTGCCGCTTCGGTCATGGTCGCGTTATTTGTGGCAGGGAGTGGTTTTTGGGCCATCCACGCCGCGCTGCGCGGTTCGTTCGGTGAGGGCTTTACCGCTCTGCTTGGGCTTGGCTTCGGGCTGCCGGCGGTGCTGATGTGCCGTAACCACTGGCGCGCGTCTCCTGGGGTGCTTACGGTCACGGTTGGTTTCTTTTTCTGGGGCGCGGTGTTCCCGGTCGGGATGCTGACGGACTACCTGATTCCGCAAGTGCACATTCCGGCTGAGATATGGAACGTGCCCAAGATGTTCGTGGCCTTCGGCATGATCCTATCCATCGTCGAGGACATGCATGGCACGGACCGCGAAATGAACCGGCAGATGCAACGCTTCTCTTCCATCACCTCGCAATTGCTGAGCGGGGCCACGGTGGATTCCCTGTGTGGCGAGATCGCGGCCGCGTTGACCGAGGTCACCAACTTCCGAGTGGCCGTGATTCACCTCAACGATGCCGGGCACGCGCTGCGGGTGGCTGGATCGAGCGGCGTAGTCCAGTCAGCGCAGAGAGAGTTGTATGCGCGCGCGCGGCAATGGACCACGGAAGACATTAAGGAAGCTTGCGCCCATGGGCTCATGATCGGCCAGAATTCGTTTCTGCTTTCGAACGCAAGCGGCACCAAGTACAAGCCCGTGATGAGCTCATTGGAATACGAGCCGAACACCAGTTGGAACAGCGGCGATCAGTTGCTGATTCCGATGCGGTCCACGCGTGGAGGGTGTCTCGGGGCGATAGCCGTTGCCGATCCCAGACGGGTTGAGAAAGTAAGTGCCAATCAGTTGGGACGCATCGAGCTCCTGGCGGCGGATTTGGCGATGGCGCTCCAACTGAAAGCGTTGCAGGAACAGTTGTCCCGCTCGGAGAGACTCGCTTCCCTGGGGCAGTTAGTCGCCGGAGTGGCCCACGAACTGAACAATCCTCTGACGGCGGTGATCGGATACGGCGACCTGCTGGGCGATTCGATGGCGCCGGGTGTGGCCCGCAGCCGCCTGGACAAGCTGGTCAACGAGGGCCGCCGCATGAAACAGATTGTGGAAAACTTGCTGCGCTTTTCCCAGCAGGAGCCAAGCGATCGCGGGTTTGTGGATTTAGCGCCCGTTGTGCACGAACTGCTGGCCCTGCGGGAATACTCCACGCGCAGCAGGAACCTGGAGACTGTCGTGGATATCCAGCCCGGGATGCGGGCCGTCGCCATTGACGAAGGTCAGATCCGGCAGGTTCTCATGAATCTGATCAACAACGCGGTTGACGCCGTCGAGACCCCGGAAGTGAAGACGAAACGAGTCACGTTGCGGGCGTACGAGCGCGGAGACACGGGGATCCTCGAAGTCGAAGATACCGGCCTTGGTTTCGCCAATGCGAGCCGGGCATTCGATCCCTTCTACACCACCAAGCCGGTTGGAAAGGGAACGGGCCTGGGACTGAGCATCTGTTATGGGGTGGTCAAGGAGCACGGGGGCGATATTCGCATCGAGAACCAGCCCGATGGCGCCCGCGTTACGGTGGAACTGCCACTCAAAAAGGCGACGAAACCTGGCAGTGACGCACCGGCCTACGAGCGGGATGCGCAACGGGGCGCGCCCAATGTCTCGCGCGCGAGCGCGTGAGCCAGAACCGCCGCGACATCGTGAGTCAAGTTATGCTCGTGCCACCCAGGCTGGTGCCCGTCGACCATCCGACAAAAACACACAAGCCCAGCTAGCCGCGCCGGACTGCAATTGCTATCCTGAGTCAAAGGGCCCACAGAGGGAGCGATAGTTTCGCGGAGAAGCTCATGCCGTCCCAACCGAATCGCATCGCCATCGGCATCCTCATTCTGACGTTGAGCCTCTTCTGGGCCTGTGGCCGGCCGCCCGCGGAAAATTCCACGAGCGCCGCCGACTCCGAAAAGCTGCCTTTTGATCGCGCGCCGCGACCGACCGGCATATCGCCCAGCCAAACGCTGGTTCCGTCCGCCACGAAATTGCCCGAGGGAACGGCCATCCCGGTCCGCCTGGCGACGGAGCTTTCGAGCGCGTCGTCACATGCGGGAGATACGTTCAGCGCATTCATCGATGAGCCGGTCGCGATCGATGGCCAGAAGTTGGTCGCCCGCGGCACGCCCGCGACCGGCCGCGTGCTGGAAGCCAAGCCGTCGGCAAACTCGCCCGGAAGTGCGCTGGGAAGCTCGCTCGGGAGCTCGTTCGAACATTCCTTAGAACCGGGCTATCTGCGGATCGTGCTGGTGAGTTTGAACCTCGGCGGGCGGCAGGTCATGATCGAGACCTCCAGCATCTTCGCCAAGGGCGGCTCCCGGGAAGAACGGAACCCGCCGCCCGGAGCGGCTTCTGGCGCCGGTGCGAAAGATAGAGATCGAGACAGAGACATTGTGTTCGGCACCGGCCGCCGTCTCAACTTCCGCCTGGCGCAGGCGGTTGACTTGCAGTAGTCCAAACCTGAGATAATCCTTAATACGATCCTTTTCAGATCCCGGCAATCTCGCCGTTCCATCCACGAAGCCCGCAGCCGTAGCAGCAGCACCGGGTAAACGAGGGATGAGAGGCCAGAGGCACGACTATGCAGATTCGTTCCATTCGAAGGTTGTTGTTCGCATTTTCGCCCGCGCTATTGATGGTGTTCGTCGTGCTATGCATGCCGGCCGCGTCGTTCGGGCAGATCGGCGTGGCCATTACCATCGGCCCGCCTCCCATACCGGTCTATGAGCAACCAATTTGTCCAGGCGACGGCTATCTTTGGGTGCCTGGGTACTGGGCGTACGACTATGATGTCAGCGATTATTACTGGGTGCCCGCCACATGGGTGATGGCGCCGGAAGTCGGTTTCCTGTGGACTCCGGGATATTGGGGTTGGGAAGGCGGCCGATTTATGTTCTATGACGGTTATTGGGGACCAACCATCGGTTTCTATGGCGGCGTCAATTACGGCTTTGGCTATTTCGGCTCTGGTTTTGAAGGCGGCCGTTGGGACCGTGGACACTTTTTCTACAACCGCGCGGTGATGAATGTCAACGTCACCGAGATCCACAACGTATACAACACGACCGTGATCAACCGCAACGAGAACCGTGTGAGCTTCAACGGGGGCAACGGCGGAATCAATGCGCGTGCGACGAGGGAAGAAGAAGCAGCGGCGCATGAGAGACATATCGCGCCGGTAGCAGCGCAAACCGAGCACATGCAGGCGGCGCGAGGCAATCCGCAGATGCGGGCGTCGGCGAACATGGGCAAGCCAGCGATTGCAGCGACGGCGAAGCCGGGAGAATTCAACGGCCGGGGCGTCGAGCCTGCCCGAGCGGCAGGGGCCCCTTACACTCCGCCTGCCCGCGGAGTAAATGCGGCGCGTCCGGGCAACTCGGTCCATCCCCACGACTTGCCGCCGGTGGAAAAGCTCAGCGCTCCCAATACCGGCAAACCGAAAGTCGACCAGAGGTACCAGCAGCAACAGGAGAAATTGGTCTCGAGGCAGAATCAGGAACGAGACCAACTCCAGCGGAAGCAGGAGCAGGAACATCAGCAACTGGCGAAGCAGAACGCCAGTGAAGAAAAGAAGCAGCAGGTGGAGCAGCGGCACCAGCAGCAGACGCAGCAATTGCAGCAGAAGCACGACCAGCAGCGGCAGCAGTTGCAGCAGAAAGTGCAGGAGGGGTCGAAGCCGAAGAAGTAGGCTACTCCGATCGAACGCGAACCGGGCGAGGTATTGGCGAACCGCTGCCTTGCCCGGCGAGATTCAGAATCGTGAAATTAGATCGTGAAATGTTTCGGGCGGGGCGGGAACTCCCGGCAGTTCCCGCCCCGCCAGCGGTTTGCATCAATCGTTGGTCCTGCCGTGAGATGGATCGCTCGAACTTGCAACGTCGAGATCCACATGCAGCCGTTGTGCGGGATCGACTCCGGGCGGGTAACAGTTTCCATCTTTATTGTAGTTAGCAGAGCAGCCGCGCGCGAAATCGGGGCGCTTCGGCGACTGAGAAAATTGCCAGACTTCCGCAAAGGAGATGCCGCTGGAGTTCGGCAAAAGGTACTTTCGTGAAACTGTGCAACCCGGCGAGGGTGGGCAGGAATCGTTGACGACCCAATATGCTATTTGCCTTCCACCTGCATTTTTCCGGATGTCCTTTGCAGTGACGATAGAGGCGCCGGAGCCTTCCCTGGAAGCGATGCCCGAACAGTACACGCCCGCCGCGAAGTGTGCGGAATTCACGGCATCGAGCCAGGCATGAAGATAGGCCCGTTGTTCAGGAAGCAGGCGTCCGCCTTGCTCCTGGTCGAGGAAGACGATTGTCCGCAACGGAAATCCTTCCGCACGCGCGGCCCGGACCGCAGAGGCAGCGTCGGCCCTGCCTAACCTGATCGCATTCCCGGCCCGCTTGATCTCGGCATACGTGCGACCGTTGAAGAGAACCAGGAAACCGAAACCGGCCGCCTGCAGAGTCTTCCGCTTTCCAGTCCAGGAGTTTGCCTTAGCGCCCGGCGGATTGTTGAGCCAAAAGCCAGAATAGGAGAAGGTCTGCCGGAGAATGTTCAAGTTCGAGTCGCCGGGATAGTCGTTGCGATCAAACCCCAGATATGCAGCAGACGGGGAGGGGCGCGCGCTGGGATCGGGCATTCTTTGAGAGCCGGCTTCCAGGATCGCCAAAGCCGCCGCGATTGCCAGGAGACCTTTCATAGTCGCCCATTCTTCCGCCGTGGTTGAGGCGCGCTCAGGCCGTCATCTCCTCCCGGCGATCGGGTTTTGCGACGGCGGCTGGGAGGCGCAGGCGGAAGGTGGTGCCAGCTCCGACGATGGAATCGAACTCGACCGAGCCGTAGTGCCATTGCATGATCTGGTAGGTTTGCGCCAGTCCGATTCCGCTGCCGCCTTTGTCGCCCTTGGTGGTGTAGTAGAGTTCGAAAATTTTTTCCTGCGCTTCGGGAGGAATGCCGCCGCCCTGATCCAGCACTTCGGCGAGAATCGTCTCGCCATCGCGCCGCGCCTTCAGCGTGAGCGTTCCGCCCGCGGTCGTTTCTCCGCCGGTCATGGCCTGTACGCCGTTCAGCACGAGGTTCATGATTGCCTGCTTGATGAGGTCGGAATCGATGCGCACCATGAGCGCATCGTCCTGGTTGGGCAGTTCTAGCGCCACGCGCACGCCGTGGCGCGCGGCATCGGGCGTGGCCAGCGCCGATACGCTCTCGAGAATCTTGCGCAAGTCCACGTCTTCCAGGCGCAAGTCTCGGGGACGGGTGAAATCCACCAGGATCTGCACCACGCGGTCGAGGCGGTGAATTTCGTTGCCGATGATCTCCATATGGCGGCGGGTGTCGGGATCGTCCTGCTGGAGCTTATTTTGCAGCAACTGCAAATGGAGCACGATGGCGTTGATGGGATTCTTCACCTCGTGCGCCACGCCCCGGGTGAGCCGTCCGCTGGCGGAAAGGCGGCGCGACATTTCAATCTCGTCCTCGATGCGGCGTACGGATTCGGCATCGCGCATGGTGAGCAGGGCGCCAATCGGCGTGCCTTTTTCCTGGATGAAGTCGAGCGAGACCTGGACGCGCCGGCCATCGGCGGCGTCGAATTCGTACTGCGCCAGCGGCCGCTGCTCGTGGAATGCGGGCAGAACGACCGCGCCCAGGACCGAACCGTCGGAAAAAATTTCTTCGGCGGTGCGCCCGAGGATTTCGCGGCGCGGGCGGCCAAGAAATTTTTCCGCCGAGGCGCTGACCAGCACGACCCGCGAATCGCGCGTGAACAGCATGAGGCCGTCCTGCAGCTTGGTCATCACCTGCTCGACGTTGTCCTTGAGGGCGGAAAAAATCTGGTTGGTATCGCGAATCTGGCGGCCGAGATGCGCGATCTTGAGCGAGACCAGGCCGACTTCGTCGTCCGCGCTGGTTTCCTCGTCCGGCAACTCATCGCCCATGCTTGCAGTGTCCAAATTTCGGGCGATGGCTTTCAAGGGGCCGAGCGCGACATTCGAAACCACAGCCCCCAGCACCAGCGAACAAAAAATCGCGAGCACCGAAAAGAAACCGGCTTGCTGCAGTTTTGGCGTCAGTTCGTTGCGCAGAAAAACTGTCGAGACGCCGACATGAACGCTGCCAAACACCTGGCCATCGAGTTCCAGTCCGATGCTCGCCTCATAGGTGGTGGCTGGGGCGTAAAGCAGGCGCAACTGGCGGCGGAAGCTGGCGTCGCGCAACACGCTCAGGGGTGGGCGCTCCGGAACCGGCTTGCCGTTCAGGGCCGGATTGGTATCGAGAATCGCGACGCCCCTGGGGTCGACGATGGCGGCGTCGTAGATGATGCGAGAATTCCCGACGACCGATTCCAGCATGTCGTTCAGGTTGGTGTCGGTCTGGAGATAGTTTGTGATGGCGGCGCGCATCGCCTTGGGATTTTCGGTGTTAATGCGCGTGCTGGTGAGATCGGGGACCGCCTTCGACGCGGCGTACTCCAATTGGTTGGTGAGCTGGGAAGCGGTCTCATCGGCCCACAGCAATCGCTGGCGCAGCAGTTGCGACAGGTAAATCCAGGAAAAGCCTACGACCAGCGCCGTGAACAGCGTGGTGATGGCGAGGACGATGATGAATTTGCGAGTCATCGGAAAGCAGGTGTCAGGTCTCAGGTCTCAGGAATATTTTGTGACGCTCGTCAATGATGAAAACCTGACACCTGACACCTTACTCATCACCCTCCGCAGTCACGACCTCATCCTGCGGATGGTCGTACTCTCTCAGTTTGTTGTGCAGCGTCTTCACGCTGATGCCGAGCATGTCGGCGGTCCGCGTTTTGTTGTTGGTCGCCTGCATAGTTTTGAGGATGAGCAGCTTCTCCGCTTCCGCGATCGAGGTGCCCACGCCCAGGTGGACGGCATCGGGATCGTTCACGACCGGCCGCACGGTCTGGCCAAAGCCCGGCGGCAAGTGCCTGGTTTCGATGAGCCCGCCTTCGCAGACGATGACGGCGCGTTCCAGCGTGTTGCGGAGCTCGCGCACATTGCCCGGCCAGGAGTAAGCCTGGAACATATTGAGCACGGCCTCGCTCACGTCCGCCACCTTGCGGTTGTGCTTCTCGTTCATGTCCGCGAGCAGGCCCTTCACTAACTCGCGGATATCTTCTTTATGTTCGCGCAGGGCCGGGAGATGAATATTGAAAACGTTGAGGCGGTAATAAAGGTCCTCGCGCAGCTCTCCGTTGGCCACGGCATCGTCGGGAACTTTGTTGGTGGCGGCGAGCACGCGCACGTCCACCGAGGTTTCGACCTTGCTGCCGAGCCGCCGCAGTTTGTGGTCTTCGAGCACGCGCAGCAGCTTGGCCTGCGTGCCCACCGGCATCTCGCCAATCTCGTCGAGCAACAGGGTTCCGCCCTCGGCGAGTTCAAAGCAGCCGGTGCGGCGCTCCAGCGCGCCCGTGAATGAGCCTTTTTCGTGGCCAAAAATTTCGCTCTCGATGAGCGTTTCGGGAATGGCCGCGCAATTGATGGGAACGAAGGGCTTGTTGCGCCGCGGACTCAGATCGTGGATGGTGCGGGCCACCAATTCCTTGCCGGTGCCGCTCGCTCCGGTGATCAGGACCGAGGCCGTGCTGGGCGCCACCAATTCGATCAGCCGGAAAATTTCCTGCATTTCGGCGGAGCTGCCCACGAGACGGCCGAGCGCTCCTTTGTCGCGCAAACGGCGGCGCAGCGATTCGTTTTCGGTGCGCGTGTTCAGGATCTCGCCGATGTTGGTCAGGATGGAGCGCAGGCGGCGGAAGTCGATGGGTTTCTCGATGTAGTCCTGCACGCCCAGGCGGCCGGCGTGAAATGCGGTTTCCGTCGCCTTCTGCGCGGTCACCATCACGACCGCGATCGACTGGGCCATGTCGGCCAGGCGCTCGACCAGTTCCATGCCGCCCATGCGCGGCATTTTGACGTCGGTGATCACGATGGAGGGAGCGAAGGCGGGAATTTTTTCCAGAGCTTCGACGCCGTCGACCGCCGTGTCGGTGCGATAGCCCCATCCCGAAACCAGTTCGGCGAGCCCGGTTCGTTCGTTCTCTTCGTCTTCGACGATCAGTACGCGTTCCTGTGACATAGCTGGTGTGTTGCAGGCCCCACCAGCATTATTCAGGGAAGCGCGCCGCCCCGCAACCCGGCCCGGGATGCGGGAATATCAATTTGAGACCGCTACGGCACAATCTCACCGGGGACAAGCGCCTGGCGACTCGCAACTCGCGAGGACTATAAATATTTACGCGGGTGATTCTTCCTCTTTTGCAAAAGCACCCGCTTGCTGTAGAATTCTCTGTTTCCCAGGTGTAGCGTGTTCGTTCGTGCCGTGAGGTTTTACGGGTTCAAGTTTTGCCATATAACTTGCAGTGGATTCGATTTGGAGGAACTCAATGTCACTCTGTCACAAGACTTACCAAAGATGCGCGAGTGTCGCGTTCGTTGTGGCCCTCGTTCTGATTGCGTTGCCGTCTTTGCTGAACGCACAAACCGCCGCACCTAAAACGCCGACTGTGCAGTCGTCGGATGATTTTCCCAAGGTTGAGGTGTTTGTCGGCTATCAGTGGTTGAACCCTGGTGGCAACGTTCCCGATCTAAGCGGCAATCCTGTCACGATGCCCTCGCTGTCCGAGGGCTTCGGCGTCAACGCATCCTATAACTTCACTAAGATGCTGGCTCTCGAAGCCAATTACGGAGGGGACTGGAACGGACAATCCAGCAGTATCCAAATGTTTGGCGCCGGCCCCAAGTTGACTTGGCGTGGAGATGACGGTGTGAACGTTTTCGTGCACTCGCTGATCGGATTCGAACACCTCTCGTCGCCAGGCGATTATTCCAGCAACGGCGTCGCCGCGCTTTTTGGCGGCGGTATGGATCTCAAGCTCTGGAAGCGGGTCTACTGGCGTGCGTTTGAAGTCGACTACCAGTGGGCGCACCAAAGCTTCGCCAACAACCAGAACTTCAACGGCGCCCGCTTGACCACCGGTCTCGTGTTCAATTTTGGCGGAGCTCCTGAAGTTCCGGTAGCGGCCTCCTGCTCCATCGACCGCAACGAAGTCCTGGTCGGCGAACCGCTGCACTCCACCGTCACCGCCAGCAACTTCAACCCCAAGCACACGCTGACCTACACTTGGGCCAGCAACGGCGGCAAGATCGCAGGCAAGGATACCGGCGCTTCCATCGACACCAGCGGCGCGGCGCCCGGCAGCTACACCGCTACCGCGACCGTCACCGACGCCAAGTCGAAGAAGAACAACACGGCCAGTTGCAGCGCCAGCTTCACGGTGAAGCCGCTGAATCCGCCGCAGATTTCCTGCTCGGCAAGTCCGACAGCGGTTGACGCGGGAACGCCTTCCACCATCGCCTGCGCTTGCACCAGTCCCGACAACGTGACGGTCACGGTGGGCAACTGGACCGCGAGCGGGGGAAGCATCGCGGGCAGAGGTAATTCCGCGACACTGACCACGACCGGCGCTTCTTCAGGTCCGATCACGGTGAACGCAACCTGTACCGACTCCCGCGGCTTGACGGCCTCGGCTTCGAGCACGGTCACAGTGAACGTTCCGCCGCCGCCGCCGCCACCGCCGCCCCAAGCCAGCAAGCTGAACGTGTGCGACTATCCCAACGTTAAGAAGCCGTGGCGCGTTGACAACACGTGCAAGGCCGCGCTGGACGATGTTGCGCTCAAGTTGCAACAGGATTCAGAGGCCAAGCTGGTGGTCGTCGGGAATGCCGATCCGAAGGAAAAGCGCAAGAACCTGGCGGGCGAGCGCGCGCTCAACGTCAAGGCGTACATCTCGGGAGGCGAGGCGAAACAGAACATCGATCCGAGCCGCATCGAGACGCGCACGGGAGACGCGGGCACGGCGACTTCGGAACAGTGGATCGTTCCGGCGGGTGCGACGTTCCCCAACGCCGCCACTACGACGCCGGTCGATGAGAAGAAGGTCAAGGCGGTTCCGGACCATCCGAAACCAGTCGCCAAGAAAAAAGAGGCGAAAAAGGCCGAATAACTAACCTGAAACGGGCACGAAAGGCCGGTGGGGTTCGCCCTTGCCGGCCTTTCTATTTTCTGCCCTTCGGTAATCTTGTAAAGGGCGTGCTAGCCTGTCTAGAGTTGAGCGCAGGCGAATACTGTTCGCAGGGGTAAATCTACGCGCATGCATTGCACAGTGAAACGGAATGTTGTTCGCACGAGTTTGCTGGTTTTGGCTGTCAGTCTTTTGAGCACCGCGCTGCTCGCTTCCGGGTCGTGGCAAGTGCTGGGTCCGGATGGCGGCGACGCTCGCAGCCTGGTTTACGACGCCCACAATCCAGACCGCATCCTGTTGGGTACGAGTACCGGGCAGATGTTTGTTTCGAACGATGGGGGACGCAACTGGTCGCGCCTGGCGCGGCTGGGCGGCGACGAATATGTGCTCGATCACATCTCCATCGATGCGCAGGATTCCAACCGTATTTATGTCTCAGCATGGAGCTCGGCAGGCCAACAGATCGGCGAAATCTTCCGCACGCGTGACGGCGGCCGCAACTGGGAAACGTTGCCCGCCATGCACGGAAAATCCATCCGCGCCCTGGCCATGTACAAGGGCGATTCCCGCATTCTGGTTGCGGGCGCGCTCGATGGCGTCTATCGCAGCAAGGATGGCGGCGATACCTGGGAGCGCCTGTCGCCCGCGAATTCCGGCGACATGAAGAACATAGAATCCATCGCCATCGATCCCACGGATGCCAACACCGTCTATGCCGGGACGTGGCACCTGGCGTGGAAGACTTCCGATGCCGGCGCCAACTGGCAGCATATCAATAAAGGCATGATCGACGATTCCGACGTGTTTTCGGTCATCGTCGATCATGACAATCCCTCGGTCGTGTTTGCCAGCGCCTGCTCGGGAATTTACAAGAGCGAGACGGCGGGCAATCTATTTTCGAAGATCCAGGGTATTCCGTTTTCGGCGCGCCGCACGCGCGTGCTGAAGCAGGATCCGACCAACGAGAACATCGTTTACGCGGGAACCACCGAAGGCCTCTGGAAAACCACAGATCTGGGCAAAGTGTGGAAGCGCATGAGCGATCCCGAGGTCGTCGTCAACGACGTGATGATCGATCCCCGGGATTCCAGCCGCGTGCTGCTTGCCACCGACCGCAGCGGCGTCATGGTTTCGGTGAATGGCGCCTCGACCTGGACCACTTCCAACCACGGCTACGCGCACCGCTATGTCTCCGCCATCCTAGGCGACAACCAGGATGCCGGCACGCTTTACGTGGGCGTGGTCAACGACCGCGAGTACGGCGGCGTGTTCTACTCGCATGACGCCGGCCAACACTGGCTGCAGAAATCGGCCGGGCTCGGCGGAAAAGACGTGTTCGCGCTCAAGCAGGCCTCCAGCGGCATGCTCGTGGCCGGCACCAGCCACGGCGTGTATGGGTTGGAGCGCAATGGCAGCGCCTGGCATCCCATGAACGTTGTGGCGGTTGAGCAAAGCGTGACAATTCCACGCCAAGGCTCGCGCAAAGCGGTTGCGAAAACGACCATCGAGAAGTCGCAACTGGAAGCGCGCGTCAACGATTTGGAACTCGGTTCCGATCGCTGGCTGGCGGCAACCACTTCTGGCATCTACTCGAGCGCCGACCAGGGCAAGACCTGGAAAGGCGGACAGATACTGGGACAGACGGATTTTGTTTCGGTTCGGGCCCAGGGTCCCACGGTGGTCGCGGCTACGCGTTCGATCGTGCTGGTGTCGAATGACGGCGGCACGACCTGGAAGCCGGCCAGTCTGCCGTCGTATGTGGCCAGCATCCGTGGCGCAGCCATTGCTGCCGACAGCCAGATCATGATCGCCTCACGCGAAGGGGCGTTCCGCAGCGAAGACGGTGGCGCGACCTGGGACCGCGTCCTCAACGGCCTTCCCAGCAAGGACATCACTTCCGTCAGCTTCGATACCGCGCGCCAGCGCCTGCTGGCGACCAGCGACGCCACGGGCGTGATCTTCCAAAGCCGGGACGGCGGACGTACGTGGCAGCGCGGTCCCGACAGCGGATTCCCGCTGCGCCGGGTCAGCGTGGTGGGCGGCCGGTTTGTGGGCGCGACCCCATTCGATGGAGTCGTCCTGCAACCGGAAAACGAACCCATCAGCGCAGCCGCCGACGCGGGCGTTTCCCAGTAAGCCCGAACTCAAACCGACACACCAACCGGGGAAGCGGAAACGCTTTCCCGGTTTTTCGTGGTGTGGACGAATCGCTGGCGCTTGCGTTCTTTGGAGAGGTGGGGAACAATCCTCTTGGAACGGCTATGCGACTTGCGTGCACACTCGCGATTGCGCTTGGGCTGAGTTTTCCGGCTGCGGGGCAAACTCCGGCTGCGCCAACTCCGGCAGAAAACCCGGCGTCGGCCCAGGTCCCCGCCGATAGCACGCCGGCGCCGGAGAAAAAAACGGCCGAGAGCGCAGAGAAGATGCACACGGAATCTGGGGTGGCAAGCGGAAGTAAAAAGCACCGCCAGCGGACGGCACCAGCCCCGGATGGCGCTCCGCGGAAAATTGTGGTTCGCGAGGGTGGAGCGAGCGAGCCCGCAGCGCACATTGCGCCGGGTATGACTCCCGCGGAAGCCGCCCGCCAGCGCCAGAACGCGGAACAGTTGCTGGGCTCTACCGGCGAGCAACTGAAACAGCTCTCAGGGCGGGCGCTGAGCGCGCTCCAGCAGGAGACCGTGGCCCAGATCCGCAATTATATGGATGGTGCGCGTTCCGCCTTGCAGCAAGGCGATTTGCGGAGAGCGAGCACGCTGGCCGAGAAGGCCCATTTGCTGGCGGACGATCTGGCGAAGCATTGAGCGTCGGGTGTCAGGTGTTAGGTCTCAGGTGTCAGGAAACCCTGCATGGCATCGGGTTCTGCGCGAGACCTAAGACGCGACACGTGCCCTACTCACTGGTGAAGTAGTCGATGCTCACGGGGTTCTCAAACAGGGAGTAATCGCGGGTGACGATGGTGATGCCGCTGTCGGTAACGAAATACTGCTGACGGTCGGCTTCGGCATCGTAGCCAATGGTGGTGCCTTCGGGGATGTGCACGTTGCGGTCGATGATGGCTTTGCGGATGCGGCAACTGCGTCCCACATTCACATGCGCGAACAGGATGCTGTTTTCGATTTCGCTGTAGGAATTGACGCGGACATCGGGAGAGAGGACGCAATTCTGGACGGAGCCGCCGGAAACGATGCAGCCGGCGGAAATCAGCGAATCGAGGGCGTGGCCCATGCGCTCGGGACCGGCAAACACGAATTTTGCCGGCGGATACTGGCGCTGGTGGGTGCGGATGGGCCATTGCTCATCGTAAAGATTGAAGACGGGAGAGACCGAAACCAGGTCCATGTTGGCTTCGTAGTAGGCTTCGAGCGTGCCCACGTCGCGCCAGTAGAGCGCTTCTTTTCTGTTTTCGTCGACGAAATTGAAGGCGAAGACGCGGTACTCGTCCAGCATTCTCGGCAGAATGTCCTTGCCGAAATCGTGGCTGGAGTTGGGGTTCTCGGCGTCCTTGAGCAGCACGGGAATGAGCACGTCGGTGTTGAAGATATAGATGCCCATCGATGCTGAAATTTTGCTGGGATCGTAGGGGGAGCGCAGCGCGGTCTGTTGCGGTTTTTCCAGGAAGCCGACGATGCGATGGTTGCGGTCGATATCGACCACGCCGAATTGGCGGCAATCGGCCGGGTCGGTGACCAGGGTGGCGACGGTGGCGTCGGCGCCGGCATCCTGGTGCTGCCTGAGCATGCGAGCGTAGTTCATTTTGTAGATGTGGTCGCCGGCGAGGACGATGACGTACCTGGGCTGCTCGCTGCCGATGGAATAGATGTTCTGGTAGACCGCGTCGGCCGTCCCCATGTACCAGTTCTGGCTCACCCGCTGCATGGGCGGCAGGATTTCGATGAACTCGCCGATTTCACGTCCGAAAATGTTCCAGCCTTCGCGGACCTGGCGGTTGAGCGAGAGCGCCTTGTATTGCGTCAGGATGTAGATGCGGCGCAGGCCGGAGTTGACGCAGTTGGAGAGCGTGATGTCGATGATGCGGTAGTTGCCGCCGAAGGTCACGGCCGGCTTGGCGCGGTCGCGGGTGAGGGGATAGAGACGCTCGCCTGCGCCTCCGGCGAGCAAAATTCCGAGCGTATCTTTCATTGGCACACCGTATGGACGCAACTGGCAACGCGGACGCTGATCCAAGCCAAGGCGAAATACTAGCACAAAGTCAGTACTCAGTACCCAGTACCCAGTGTGGGTGTATTAGAGTGCAGATGCCTTTCTCTGTCTACGCCTGTGAGAATAAGCGCCATGAAGCCGAATGTCGTATAGCGATGATTTGGGGATTCCAGTTTCGTGTGCGATCTCCGGTATCGGGATGCCATTCATCGCGAGTTGAAGTGCTTTGAGGATGCGAGTTTCTCCGATCTCTTCTAGTCCTATCCAATTCACTTTTATATTTTCAGGCGGCGTACGCAACTAAATCCTCCAGACTCGCTTGCACCATTATCCAGTACCCATTACCGGAATCTTGCGTTCTGGATTTTGACTGGGTACTGGGTACTGGGTACCGATTTTGCCTAGCAGTGTACGATCTTGTCGCTCTTGATTCCGCGCGTGGCGTTCCGCGAATCCACCACCAGCTTGGCCTCGTTGACGATCTTCTTGTAGTCGTAGTCGGAGTGATCGGTGACGATGAGCACGCAGTCGTACTGGCCAAGATTGTCGAGCGAGGAGCACTTCATCTGCAGATCGTACTTGCGGCCGCGGCCGACGAAGGGGAAGTAGGGGTCGTTGTAGCTGACCGTGGCTCCCTCCTTTTGCAGCAGCTCGATGATGGTGAGCGCGGGCGATTCGCGCAGGTCGTCAATGTCCTTTTTATAGGCAACGCCCAGCACCAGGACCTTCGATCCGTTGATGGCCTTTTTCTGGCGGTTGAGCGCGGAGATGGTGGACGCGATCACGTTATAAGGCATGGCCACGTTGATTTCGCCGGCCAGCTCGATGAAGCGGGTGCGGAAGTCGAACTCCTTCGCCTTCCACGAAAGATAGAACGGATCGACCGGAATGCAGTGTCCGCCGAGACCCGGCCCGGGATAAAACGGGTGGAAGCCGAAAGGCTTGGTGGCGGCGGCGTCGATGATCTCCCAGATGTCGAGGTCCATGCGCAGGCAGAGCATCTTGAGCTCGTTGACGAGCGCGATGTTGACGCAGCGGTAGATGTTTTCGAGCAGCTTGGTCATCTCCGCGGCCGCCGGCGACGAAACGGGAACGGTGCGGCGGAAGATGGAGCCGTAGAGCGCGGCGGCGATTGCGCTGGCCTGGGGATCGAGTCCGCCAATCACCTTCGGAATATCGTGACGGGCGACTTGCGTGTTGCCGGGGTCCTCGCGCTCGGGCGAGAACGCGACCCAGATATCCTTGTCGCCGGCTGCGCCCTTGCGGGAAGCCTGCAGTCCGGCCTTGTTTTCTTTTTCGAGAATCGGGACCAGGACTTCCTCGGTGGTGCCGGGGTAGGTTGTGCTCTCGAGAATGACGATCTGACCGGCGCGCAGATGGGGCGCGACGGCGTGGGCCGTATTGGTGATGTAGCTCAGATCGGGCTCGTGATATTCGTTGAGGGGCGTGGGCACACAGATGATGATCGCGTCCATGGCGGCGATCTGCGAATAGTCGTCCGTGGCTTTGAAGCCGTTCGCCCTGGCCGCCGCGATCTCCGCGGGCGTGATGCGGACAATATAAGTGCCGCCGCTGGCGAGAGTGTCGATTTTTCGCCGGTCGATATCGAAGCCGGTGACGGGAAACTTCCGCTCGCTGTAGAGCAGGGCCAGCGGCAGTCCCACGTAGCCGAGTCCAATGATTCCGACCCGGGCCTGGCGCGCATCGATGCGGCCTTGCAAGCCGGTAAAGAGCGAAGAAGCGGTGAGTTGAGTATTCATAAGGCAGAAGTCATTCTAACATTGGAGTTCGCGCTTTTTCCGCGAAAGCCGCAGTGGTCAGACAATTGTCGCTCGATTTTCATGCGATTTTTATAGGGTAGATTGCAATCTTGATTACTCCGGTAACCGCCCTCACTCGCGCCGCGCTTTTCTTAGTAACATGCAGGGTGCGGTAACCTACGCCTCCGATGCGATTCTCACGGCTATTCACGGTGTTGCTCCTGACCGGCGTTGTGGTTGGGCTCGCGAGCCAGGCGGCGCGCTTCCTGGTGGTGGACGCTCCGGAAAAATCCGATGTCATTGTTGTGCTGGCCGGGGAGACGAACGTTCGTCCGGCTCGCGCTCTGGAACTGTTGCGCCAGGGAGAAAGCCTGGCGCCGCGCGTTCTCCTGGATGCTGAGACGCGCAGTCTAATCTACGATCAGCGGCTCACCGACATCGCGAGAGGATTCGCCAGCGGCCTCCCCGAGGCAGGCCGCGTTTCGGTGTGCCCGATCGCCGGGTTTTCGACCAACGCCGAGGCCGAAGATGTCAGCCGATGCCTGCAAGCGCTGGGGGCGCATCGGGTACTGATCGTGACCTCCGACTATCACACTCGCCGCGCCTTGGCCATATTTCGCCGTCGCCTGCCGCAATACCAGTTCAGCGTGGCTGCGGCGCGCAATCCGGCGGAATTCGGCGAAGCCTGGTGGACGAACCGCGAATGGGCAAAGACCGTTTTCGACGAGTGGGCGAAGACGCTGTGGTGGCAAGCCGTGGATCGCTGGCGGTAGTCAGTTGTCGGCCGTCTCCGCTTTTGCCGGTTGCTGCTGCGTCATGCAGTGCAGGGCGCCGAATCCCCAGATCAAATCGCCCGAATAGACGGGCACGATTTCGCGCGTGGGGAACACCTCCGCCAGCAAGTTGAGCGCGATGCGGTCGTTCGGATCGTTGAACACCGGAACCAGGACCGCGCCATTCGCGATATAAAAATTCGCGTAGCTGACCGGCAACTGGCGGCCTTCGAACAGGAGCGGACGGGGCATGGGAATCTCAACCACATCGAATTTCTGTCCGTCGGGAGTGCGGGCGTTTTTCAGGCGGCCCAGGTTCTCATGCAAGGCCATGTGGTTTTCGCTGCGCTCATTGGGCTCGACCATCGTGACCACTGTATTGGGAGCGGCGAAGCGCGCGATGTCGTCGATGTGTCCGTGAGTGTCGTCGCCGACGATCCCGCTGTCGAGCCAGATGACCGACTGCGCGCCGAGATAGTCGGCGAACAGTTGCTCATACGCCGAGCGATCCATGGACGGGTTGCGTTGCTGGGTGGTGGAGAGCAGACATTCCTCGGTAGTGAGTACGGTGCCGCAGCCGTTCGCGTCGATTGACCCGCCTTCGAGCACGACGCGGTGCTTTTCATTCAGCGCATCCATAAAAGTCGGCTGCACCACGCGCACGCCGGCGGCCTTCGCCATGCGCGCTCCAACTTTTTCGTCGAGATTGTAATTCGGATACTTGGCCCAGGCGTTGAATTGAAAGTGCAGCGCGAGCAGAGGGGCGCCGGTTTGGTCGCGATGAAGCTCGCCGGACGGCGTCAGAAAGATGCAGCCCGAATCGCGCGTCCAGACGCGATTGGTGCGCCAGCGGCGAAAAGCAACATTCTCCGAAAGCGCACCCGCCCGATCGAGCACCCTCTGCGCGCGCGCTTCC
This sequence comes from Terriglobales bacterium, assembly GCA_049519955.1. Lineage (GTDB taxonomy): Bacteria > Acidobacteriota > Terriglobia > Terriglobales > Acidobacteriaceae > Acidiflorens. Next base: position 9,237 of record JBEKQG010000017.1, on the reverse strand, counting down.
CAACTCGCGTCGTTGACGATGATGTCCACGCGCTCGTGCCGCGCCAGCGTGCGGACAACCTCGGCATAGACCCATGCGATCGGTTCGAACTTGCCCGGCCAGTCGCCGCGAAAATGCGGCCAGGCGAGCCATGTGGATTCATGCGGCTCCCACTCGGCGGGCATGTGATAGCCCTGTGCGGTGGGGAGAAGTTTGGCGCGGGCGGCGGATTGTCTAGCCATTGTTTCCGGTCACTTTCTGTTCGGTCATTTTTTATCAGTCAGCGTTTGTCAATCATTTTTTGTCAATCATGCGGCTGGTGATGGGCGCGTAGGCGTCGATACGGCGGTCGCGCAGAAAAGGCCAGTTGCGGCGAACGTCTTCGATCTGATGCAAATCCACTTCGCCGAATAGAATTTCTTCTTTGTCGTGCGAAGCCTCGGCCAGTACGCGGCCGAAGGGATCCGAGAAGAACGATCCTCCCCAGAATTCGAGGCCTTTGCCGGGCGCGGAGTTGCCACGGATGTTGCCGGTTTCAAAGCCCACGCGATTGACCGCGGCGACATAAACTCCGTTGGCGATGGCGTGCGAGCGCTGCATGGTGCGCCAGGCGTCATGTTGCGCCTCGCCGAACTCGGCCTTCTCCGCCGGATGCCATCCGATGGCGGTGGGATAAAACAGAATGCTGGCTCCCTGCAAGGCCGTGAGGCGAGCGGCTTCGGGATACCACTGGTCCCAACAGACGAGCGTGCCCAGTCTTCCGGCGGAAGTGTCGAACGCCTTGAAGCCGAGATCGCCGGGCGCGAAATAAAACTTTTCGTAGTAGAGCGGATCGTCGGGAATGTGCATCTTGCGGTAAATGCCGGCGAGCGCGCCATCGGAATCGAAAATCGCAGCCGTGTTGTGATAGAGGCCGGGAGCGCGTTTCTCAAAGAGCGACGCGATCAGCACGACTTGATTCTTCTGGGCGGCGGCAGCAAGTTTCTCTGTGCCCGGCCCGGGGATCGTTTCTGCCAGATCGAATAGCACCGCGTCTTCGCGCTGGCAGAAATACTGCGTCTGGAAAAGTTCGGGCAGGCAGACGACGTGGGCACCCTTGCGTGCCGCCTCCGCAACGCGATCGAGCGCCTTGGCCAGATTGTCGGCAGGCTCGGGGCCGCAGGACATTTGGATTAGGGCGACGGTGAACTTGTTTGGCACTTTTTCTCCAATTTGCGACTGGGTTTGGGGAGACGCGGCAAGCCGCGTCTCTACGCGTGCGTGATCGCAGTCTAGAATATCAAACTGCTCGATGCGAACGTGAGTATTGCAACGTCACGGCAGAAGCAGTTCGCAGCTTTCCCCCCACTTCTAGTAAATTGGTTCTTCGGTCAAAATTTGTTTTCATTCTGGAGGCCCGTCCTTGAAGCAGCAAAGTGTCGCGAAACACGGTCATCATAACGCCGGCCATCATCAGCACGCCAAGCACGAAGAAGGCGCGGGAATCGACCGCAAGCTGCACGATCCGGTCACCGATCGTTTGATCCCGCTGGAACCGCTCGATCTCGCCAAGATTCGATCCATTGACGACCTAGTGCGCGCGATGTCGCGGACGGCTTTCACGGGCCGCCAGCTTGGCGAAGCCGCCGACGTGCTGGAGGCCATGGCGCGCGACAGAGATTGCTTCGTCGTCATGACCCTCGCGGGCGCGATGACCGTGGCCAAGCAAGGCCTGGTGATTGCCGAGTTGATCGATCGCGGCATCGTCAATGCTATCGTTTCCACGGGCGCGCTCATGGCGCACGGCTTGGTCGAGGCGACCGGGCGCGCGCATTTCCGCCACAATCCCGAGCTCAGCGACGAAGAGCTTTACGAGGCCGGATACAACCGCGTCTACGATACGATTGAGCCCGAGCAGAACCTCGACGACGTGGAACGCGTGATGGCTGCGGTGTTTGGCGGCTGGGACTCAGGCGAGGTAATGTGCTCGTATAAATTGAACCGCGCCATTGGGGCGCATCTGACGAAGCGCGCCAAAGGACAACGCGGCATTCTGAAGTCCGCCTACGAGAAAAATGTTCCGGTATTTGTCCCCGCGTTCTCGGACTCTGAACTCGGCCTTGATTTCGCGTTGACCAATCGTGAGCGCGATAAGGAAGGGAAGGCGCGATTCCGCTTCGATCCTTTCGAAGACCTGGAGCACTTCGCCGCGACCCTGCTCAGTCAGAAGCGGCTGGGAATTTTCACCATCGGCGGAGGCGTTCCGCGCAACTGGTCGCAGCAGTTTGGACCGTTCATCGAATTGCGCCATCGGAGGGGCGGGGAAGACCTGCCGCTGAAACGCTATCACTACGGCCTGCGCATCTGCCCGGAACCGGTTTATTGGGGAGGACTTTCGGGCAGTCCCTACAGCGAAGCGGTTTCGTGGGGCAAGTTCGTGCCTCCGGCCGAAGGCGGAAAATTTGGCGAAGTTTTTTTGGATGCTACCGTTGGCCTGCCGCTGATCGTAGCCGCCGTGCTGGAGCGGCTGAGGAAGACACCGGCTGCGAAAAAGACAGTGAAACAACTCTCGAAAAAGTAGAGACGCAGCTTGCCGCGTCTCCACGGCACAGGTTCGAACGGGCGCAGTTTAATCAGTCAAAGATGAAAATGGCCGAGGCGATCACCGTCGTCCACAGGCCGCGTTTGTCACCGACCGCCGATTGGGTCACGTTGGCGGTGCGGACGATTTTATTGGAGATGCGGTAGATCTCTTTTTTCTCGTCCCAGGAGCGGTCGGAATCGAACTCGACGTTCAGGGTGGTGGCCAGCATTTCGGCGGCGAGTTCTTCGGCGTAGTCTCCGGCGGAGTCTTCGGTCTCGCCGAAGGAGTGGTGCTCACTCAGGTAGCCGTAGGTATTGCGGTCGGCGGGGATGGCGACGCCGATCGAAGAGGCGAGCAGCCGGTGCGGCTCATGCGTGGAATTTTCGGCGACCACCGCGAAGACGACTTCCCCGGGATGCAGATACTTGAGTCCCTGGGTGCGCGGGATCAGCTTGCAGTTGGGCGGAAAGATGGAAGAGACACGCACGAGGTTCTGCGCGGCGATGCCGGCGTCGCGCAAAGCAAGTTCGAACGAGGTGAGGCGCTCGCGGTGTTTCCCCACGCCTTTGGTGAAGAATATCTTCTTGGGGACCATGTCCTTGCCCAATTCGCTTGCCTCCAGGAATTCTTGAAATATGTGAGAAGAAAAAATCTAACACAGTGATTTGCAAAGAGTGTGAAAAAAAACAGAAAGGGCAATATTTTTCCCTCGACCGCCGGCTTGGCGGTTAGGGCGCCGCCGCCGGTGGTCCCGCCAGGGCAACCGGCGGCGGCGAAAATGAGGGCGCTTCCGCAGGGTTCAGGCCGCGTGCACGCGGTTTTTGCCCACTACCAGCGGAATGAGCGCCGGTTTCACCAAATCGCGGAAATCGGCAAATTTCATGCGCACCAGTTCACGGTGCGAGCCCGCGTTGAAGGCGATTTCCTTGTCCTCGGCCAGAGACTGGTCGGCGAAAACATCCATGCCGTAAATATTGCCGAAAGGCGGCATGGACCCGGTCTCGCAGTCGGGAAAACGGCCGCGAAATTCCGCCTCGCTGGCCAGTTCCACCGACTCCGCCGCCAGATATTTTTTCAGCCGGTATAAGTCCACGCGGAACGAAGCCGGCACCACCGCCATGGCCAGACGGCCATCGACCATGACCATGACAGTTTTTGCCAGTTCCTTTCCCGGGGTGTGAGTGAGGGCGGCAATCCCCTGGGCCGTGTAGGCCACTGAATGCGAGATTACGAGGTATTGAATGCGGTTACGATCCAGGAATTCCCGAAGCATGGAAAGAGGCACAGACACCTCCCGTCCGGACCGCTAGCAGGAACGCTTCTGAAGGACCGACGAAGCTCGCTCCGCGGCCGGTGCGGATCAATTATGCGCTCCTCGGAGGCCGGGGGGGTAGTGAAATTTCACAGCGGGTTGGCGAGTCGGCCAATACGGGTATAAAACGCGGGGCGAAGAGCGGGAAGAGAGAGCGTGGGATGTTCAATTTTGGCCGCGAAACAGTCACGAAGACTCGCGGTTCGGGGAACAGCGGGCCTTATTTCATCACCCTTACGCGGCTGCTTTCGTCACCAGGGAGGGCACGGCCTCTCTGGCGTGCGATCGCACGACTTTCATTTGCTGCCAGTCGTAGTTGAATTCCTTGCCGCAGTCAAGGCATGCGACGTAGGTGCCCGTGCGCTGGGCCGTCGGATTGCGACGCGAACCGGCGCGCACCGTGATGGGAAAACTGTAGCGCGCGTGCCGGCAACCGAACATGGCGTCCATCAATTTTACAAACATCGGGTGACCTCCCACAGAGTAGAAGCGACAAAACTGGTTCATCCCCTTCGCCTGTATGTTGAGGCGAATCCCTACCTGCTTAGATTCGAGTCGCGCGGGAAAGGTTCGCGGCCCTGATGGCACATCGGGTGCACCCCCGGAGCGCCACGGAATGAAGCACTTGCGGGCACTCCCTGGAACGGAGCGGAAGAAAAAGCGAGGAGAGGCAAGCGCAGCGTGAGGGGCGCGCTTCTAGCTTAGCTGCCCGAAGGGTCGGGCTTCTTGTGCTCCGAACATTTCGTCATGATGGCCGACCGCAGCCGCGCCCGCAGATCGTCGGGCAATTCGTAGAGCTCCGAGTTGCGGTAGATTTCGATTGTCTTGCGCGTGGTATCGCAGACGACGTAGCAGTTGTGGCACCATGCCAGGTGGCCGTCGAGTTCGGCCTTGGTCCGGGCGTCCAGCGCGCCATCGAGATAGTTGGTCAGTTCATCGAGAAACTCAGAGCACTTCACTGGTCGCCATCTCCACTCGCCCGTTTCTGAAAGTAGCGGCTAAGCCGCTCGCGCAATTGCAGGCGTGCGCGCAGCAACCGCGACTTCACCGCCGGGATGCTCAACTCCAGCGCCTGGGCCGTCTCCTCGGTCGAGAGGCCTTCCACGTCGCGGAGCACGAACACCGTCCGGAACCCCGGCGACAACCCCTGAATGGTTCGAGTCAGAATGTCGCGCAACTGCGACTGGTTGTACATCTGCTCGGGATTGGGGCTCCAATCCGCAACCTCGCGCGGAAGCGAGTCATCCTCGGTTTTTACCTCTTCGTCCAGAGAAACCGTGCGTTCCGGTTTTCTCCGGCGCAACTTCATTAGAGCTTCGTTGACCGCAATGCGCACCAGCCAGGTATAAAACTTGGACTGTTCCTGGAACTTCTCCAGGTTGCTGTAGGCCTTGAGGAACGCCTCCTGCACTACATCTTCGGCGTCCTCGCGGTTCTGCGTAATGTGCTGCGCGATGCGGAAGACGTTGCGATCATAGCGCCGCACCAAATCTTCGAACGCCTGATCGTCGCCTTGCTTGGCGCGCCGGACCAGCGCCATTTCTTCGCTGACCGGTTGCTCTACGTTTGGTTGGATGGTACTCATTGGTAACTTGATGCAGATTATTCCAGTTCCGTGCTGATACGCCGATGCTATTGTACCGGTTGGCTTTGGTTTTCGCCGCATTGATTTGACGCGCGCGTGGCAAAAGAGTTTCCCCGCTGGGCGCTACCGGGCACCAGTGGGGCAGGTACCAAGGTGTGCCGAAGGCGCCTGCAAATAGCCCTATAATCAGAGGTTGGAAGGGTTACTCCCTTCGTCCCCAAGAGAATTTGACCTCGGAGCTGTGATGAAGGAGCGCGCTTGGATTGAAGCAATTGTGGAACGAGTGGTTGGCCAGGTTTTGGACAGCCATGCGGGCCAACTTCGTACGGAGATTGTCCGCCGGGTGATGGAGGAGATCGCCGCCGAAACCGCGACCGGCGAAGCCACGGCCGCCGAACCCAGCAGCCAGAATGGGGCTTCGGCGTCGAGCGCAGCGGATCTCGCGCGCGCAGTGGCGGAAATCCAAATGGGCGCATCCCAACGGGAAATTCTGCGCGCCTTGCTCGATGCCAGCGCCCGCTATGCGGCCCGTGTCGCGCTTTTTGTCGTCAAGGGCAGCCACGCCACGGGATGGCAAGCGCGCGGCTTCGCCAACAACGATGCGGTCAGAGATTTCGCGCTTGATGAAAGCGCTCCCGCTGTGGTTCGTGCCATCGGCTGCGCCATCGCCGATCGCGCCGCGACCAGCGCGCCGGTTGCCGATCTGGACGCGCGTTTTCTCCACGAGCTGGGAACGCCGGCCAGCGGGGAGGGCCGGATTTTTCCCTTGATTTTGAAGGACAAAGTTGCCGCCCTGGTCTACGCCGACAGCGGAACCGGCGCAGCGGGCGTGCTCGATCCGGGTTCGCTCGAATTGCTGGTGATGGCGACGAGCGCGTGGCTCGAAGTCAACTCGCTCCGCAAGCAGGCGCACAAGGAATCGTTTGCGGGGAACGCGGCGCCGGCTTACAACGATCCCTTCGCCGTGCATGCTCCCGGCCACGCGATGGCAGCGGCGGCGTCGGCATCAGCGTCGGCATCCATGCCAGCACTTGAGGTTGCGGCGATGGGGGCCGAGGCCGTAACCTCCGAAGCCCAGAACGCAGCCGTCGAATCTCACGTCGAGAATCCGGCCGATGTCCAGACTGGGGTTCAGGCAGCAGTTCCTACAGAAGTCCAGTCCGCGGTTGCCGAAGCCGGGCCTGCGCTCGCCGAACCCCTGCCGCTGGGTCATGTGGAGACCGTCGCCACACCCGAGACTCCGCCCGCTTCCGCGGTCTTGTCCGATATCGCACCGGGCGACCAGGACGTTCACCGCAAGGCCCAGCGCTTTGCCCGGCTGCTGGTCGATGAGATCAAACTCTATAATCAGGCAAAGGTCGCGGAAGGGCGGAAGAACAAGGACCTCTACGACCGTCTGAAAGAAGCGATCGAAAAGAACCGCGCGACGTACCAGAAACGTTACGGCAACACGGTGGCGGATTCCGGGAATTACTTTCAGCATGAAATAATAAGGAGTCTCGCGGAAGACGATCTTTCCATCATGGGTGCCAACTTTCCCCAGTAAGCAGGATTTGAGTGCGCCGTTTTGCAGTTGTGGTTTTCGCTGGAATTTTCTTTCTGCTCCGGCCCGGCTCGTTGCCGTCCGCAGTCGCCCAGTCCCAGTCATCCGCTCCAGATAAGAGCGCCTCCGCCAAAGCCGCACCATCCAAGAACGCGTCATCCGCGCACGCACCGGCGAAACGCCCAGCGGCACAAAAGACCGCCGCTTCCACCAGGACTAGGAAGAAGCGCAAGCCCGTTTCTCCGCGCGTGCGCCGGGTGCGGCGCGCCTTTGTCGCCTCCGCCAATCTTCGCGTTATGGCGCAGCAGTTGTTGCAGGACCGAACTCCCACGGCCTATGCCGGAGTCGAATCCTACGCGCGGCGTCACGCCAAGGAAGACGCCGGCGCGCTCGCGTGGCTCGCCGTCGGCTACGCGCGCACGCTGGATCGCGACTATGCCAAGGCGATCGATCCCTTGAACCGGGCCAAGGCGGGCGCCAGCGAACTCGGAGACTATGTCGCTTACTATCTCGGCGACGCCTACCTGAAAACCGCGCACCATGCCGAGGCGCTTTCCACGCTCGCCGATTTCGGCAAAACCTTCCCAGACTCGCTGCTGATCCGCGATGCTCACCTGCTCTATGCCGACGCGCTGCTCGAGGAAGGCCGCGCTCCCGAAGCTGCCTCCTTGCTTGAGAAAGACCGCGCTCCGGTGCGCAGCGATGTGGAATTTGCCATCGGCCGTGCCTACGAAGCGGCGGGCCGGACGGAGAAGGCCGCGAGCGCTTTCCGCAACGTGTACTTCAACTTTCCCAACAGCGCCGACTCGGATACTGCGGGCGCTGAGTTGCACAAGCTCGCCATCGCCGGCTCGGTCGCCGAGCGCCGCGTGCGCGCCGATCTGCTGTTCAAGGCCAAGCACTACAGCGAAGCCGCCCACGATTACCGCGATTTAGTCGAAGAGGTTGGTGCCGCGGATCGCCCGGAAATGCAATTGGCGCTGGCGCGAGCGCTCGAAAAAAGCGAGCGCAGTCGCGACGCGCGCCAGCTTCTGACTTCCATGGGAGCGCAGAGCGGAGACGCCGAAGCCGAGCGCCTCTACCTGTTGAGCGAGACCCAGCGTTCCACCAGCGACGAAGAGGCCGTGCAACGCACGCTGAACGAGCTGCGCCAGTTTGGCCCGGCGAGCCCGTGGCTGGAACAAGCCCTGCTTTCCGCCGGAAACATGTGCCTGCTGAAGCGCGACTACGAGCGCGCCATCGAGTACTTCCGCGAGTTGCAGCAGCGCTTTCCGGACGGCGGGCGCGCATCCTACGCGCACTGGAAGGCTGCGTGGCTGAGCTTCCGGCAAGGCCGAACGGATGAAGCCCGGCAAGGATTCGAACGGCAAATCGAGATCTATCCCGATTCTGCGGAAGTCCCAGCCGCGCTCTACTGGCGCGCGCGTCTTGCCGAGGAAGAAGGCAATCCGGCCATGGCGCGGGCGTTTTATCGAAAGCTCTCGGGCCGTTTTCGCAACTACTATTACGCCGAGTTCGGACGCCAGCGATTAAGAGGCTTGCCGGGCGCGGGCAACGGATCGTCAGAAGATGTGGTCCACTACGCGCTGCTCGACCGCATTGCTCCGCTGGCAACGGAGGGAAAAATCGTTGCCACCGAACCTCCCGACGACAATCTGCGTGTGGAGCGGGCGCGTCTGCTTTCCAACGGGGGCCTCGCCGACCTGGCCGTGCGCGAGTTGCAGGCCGCCGCCAGCCAGGTGGACGGAACCTGGGCGCCGCCCGAAATGGCGCTCGTTTATCAGGATCTCGGCCGCTACGATCGCGGCATCGAAATCATGAAGCGCTCGGTGCCCAACTATTTCGCCGTTGACATTCCCGACCTGCCGCGGTCCTACTGGGAAGCGCTTTTTCCCCGCGCCTATTGGGCCGATCTGCGCAAGTATTCGGAGCTTAACGGCCTCGATCCCTATCTGGTCGCATCGCTTATCCGGCAGGAATCCGAATTCAATGTGCTGGCTCTGTCGCACGCCAACGCCGTGGGCCTGATGCAGATCTTGCCGAAGACGGGCAAGACGGTCGCCAAACAAGTCAGGCTCAAGGGATATAGCGCCCCGCAACTTTACACTCCGACGGTGAACCTGGAACTCGGCACCCGTTATTTCAAAGACATGGTCGAAAAGTACAACGGCCAGTACGAGTATGCGCTGGCCGCCTACAATGCCGGCTCCGACCGCGTGGAAGATTGGCTGGGACAAGGCCATTACCGCGATGCG
>JBEKQG010000016.1:0-30406 GCA_049519955.1 Terriglobales bacterium | reverse complement strand
TCGTGGCCAGCGTCGTGTTACTGCGTTTTCTTGAGTCGTTTCAGATCGCCATGATCGTCGCACTCTTGAACCTAGGCATGGCTGCAATCTTGTTATTCGGAACGGGGCGCAAACGAGTGTTGGCAGTTACTTTGCTTGGGATATGCCTGGCAATCCCTCTTTTTATCCATGTCGCGCCGTCGTTGGCCCGGTCTTCGCAGGCGCGCTTGTGGCTGGGATTTCACTTATTGGAGTCCCGTAACTCAATTTATGGCAACTTAGCCGTGACGGCGACGGGCAACATTCGCAGCATCTATGACAACGGCGTGATCCTGGCCAGTGCGCCCGACGAGGCTGCCGCCGAAGAAGCCGTCCACTACGCGCTGCTGGAGCATCCCGCACCGAAGAGGGTCCTGCTCATCGGAGGCGGAGCGAACGGCACCATTGCGCAGGTCCTCAAGCACCCTACGGTCGAGAGCGTCGATTATGTTGAGCTCGATCCCACGCTCATTGACATGGCGAGGCAGTGGTTCCCCGCGCAGTATGCTCCTTTCGCTACAAATGAACGAACGCACATACATTACGCCGACGGCCGGCTCTATCTCAAAACCACTCGCGACCAGTTTGACGAGATCGTTCTCGATCTTCCCGACCCGCAAACCGCGCAGTGGAATCGCTTCTACACCGTTGAATTTTTCCGCTCCGCCCGCGAGCACCTGGCAGCGGGAGGACTGTTTGCGCTACAACTGCGCGCGTCGGAGGATTACATCAGCCCGCAGCGCGCCGAGTTTCTACGCTGCATTCATCGCACCCTGCGCGAAGTCTTTCCCTACGTGCTCGAAATTCCCGGCGAGACCATCCATTTTTTTGGCACGCTGCGGTCCGGCCTTCTGAGCGGCAATCCGTTGACCGACGACCCGCAAGTGCTGATTTCGAGGCTGCAAGCACGGCGCCTGCAGACCCTCTACGTCCGGGAATATTTCATTCCGTTTCGCATGATGCCGGACCGCATGGCGCAGGTCCGCGATCGGTTGCAACCGCTGCCCGCAACGCCCGTAAATCGCGATTTCGAGCCCATCGCGTATTACTTCGACATTGTGCTCTGGAGCGCGCAGTTCAAATCGGTATACTCCCACTGGTTTCAATCCGCGGCTCACATCGCTTTCACTCACCTTGTCGAAGGCGGTTTCGCGGTTCTGTTATGTGGCGCAATTCTTCTGGCGTATGTGCCCATCCGCGAGAGACGCGCCCGCGCGTCCGCAGCCTTTTGCATGGCGGCAACGGGATTCACTCTGATGGCTCTCCAGATTTTCCTGTTGCTCGGATTCCAGTCCGTTTACGGCTACGTGTACCATCAGCTCGCAATTTTGATCGCCATGTTCATGGCGGGCATAGCTCTTGGGAGTTGGCTGGGCATTCGCAGCGTCCGCTCCGGCAATCGTTTACCACCGCCAGCACCATCGCCATTCCGCACCCTCGCCACCACTCAGTTCCTTCTCGTTCTTTCGGGGCCGGCGATGATTTTTCTGATTCGCCTGCTATCGCGGATTTCCAGCGCCACCGCAACGCTGTTGGCTGCACAGTTTGTTTTTCCCGCATTGGCCGTCCTGGGGGGAATGCTCGGTGGCTATCAATTTCCCGTCGCAACCGAGATCTATGTTGGCGACGGCAGCCGCAAAGCGAGCGTGGGCGCGCTCTATGCCGTCGACTTGGTTGGCGGCTGTGTCGGTGCTCTGCTGGTGAGCACTTATCTCATTCCCGTGTTCGGCTTCTCGAAAACGGCGTGGCTCAGTGCGGCGGTGAACCTGGCGCCTGCGCTCCTGGCCGCGCGGGTGGCATCATTGGAGACAAGGACGTATCGGGCGTGAGCACCTGGGGCTGCGTGTCTCCGAATACAACGGCAGTGAACTCGAAGATGTCGGTGTTTTCATCTTTCCAGCAATCCGCGCGCATTCCCGCTTTGGCGCAGGTTTCGTCGAGGAACTCCTGTCGGTCCCACTTTTGTTCCACAGGGACTTGCGGCAGCAGGAGGCCCTCGTGCGTGTCATTTTTCATCAGCAACCCGTGCTGGCCGACCTTGATCTGTCGAACGTCGAGCACGCGCCGCAGCGGCGAGAGCACAGAGATTTCGTATTCGAGCTGGGGCAATTCCGAAACAGATACCGGCGGAAAACGTGTGTCGCGCAGAGCGGCGAAGGCTGCCGTGTCGCGCACCGTGAGGTACAGGGGCTTCAGCGAAGACGTGTATCCGATGCAGCCGCGCAGTTCTCCCGACTTTTTCAAGGTCACGAACGCGCCGCGCTCCTGATTCAACAATTCGTTTTTCAACATCTCGCTTGAGCTTGCATCCGCGTCGTAAAGCTTCCCTTCTCGCACGGCGTACTCGACCGACTTGCGGGCCAGAGCCAGGAGTTCGCTCTTCTCGTGAGCGTTCAGCAAAAACGGCGGATTGACCGACTTTCCACCCTGCGTTTTCAGGAAGACATCGGCGCTGTAACCGACGACGCGCGAGCGGTCTCCCGTTACGTCGCCGGTGTTGGCGTATTTGAGCACTCTGGCCTCGTTGGCTCCCATGCGTTCGGCGGCAATCATGGCTGCCACGATGGGCGCACCGCCGCAGGCTTCCCAGACGCGCGCCTCGAAGTTCCGCGACATGCTGAAGTAGTCCCACTCCTGGAGCGCGTTCAGCGTCTTGTGGTCGATCTTCACCGCGTCATCGTAAGGGTGATAGTGCGACAAATCGGAACTGGCGACGATCAGCGTGTCTTGCCCATGAATCAGTTTTGCCAGGGCCACGCCCAGAGCGCGGCTGTTTTCGTAGCTCTGGTCGCCCATGACAATGGGCACCAGCACAAAATCTCCGAGCACTCGTTGCAGCCACGGCAACTGCACTTCGAGCGCGTGTTCGGCGCCCTCCTTGGTGGGAGTGTGTCCGTGGCTAGAGAACTGAATCGTCGGACTCATTTTCACCAACTGCGTGGCAAACGCTTTGTCCACGCGGACGGTGCCAAGCGGCGTAGCATAAGCGTCGCCATCATAGACCGAAGTGAAATCAAAATATTCGTGGTGGGACGGCGCGATCACCACCACCCGCGAAAACTTGCGTCCCTTCAGCGCAGCGTAAGTGTAGGCCGCCACCGGGCCGGAGAACTCATAGCCCGCATGAGGCGCAACGACCGCAAGGATGGGATCGGAGATCGGCGGCTGCGACGAAGAGGCTTTGGCCAGCATGTCGTCGATCATCGTGGTGAGCGCCTTTGGGTCGGCGGGATAAAAGCTGCCCGCGACTCCCGGCTGCCTTACCGTTTGCGGATTGCCGGCCCAGCAGGACTCAGTCGCCGCGACGAAAAACATCGCGATGAACAAGACCGTTGCAGAATGGACTCTGAAGCGCAGTCCCAGATTCATCCTAGAAAGATTCATGCGAGAAAGACTCATACCAGAAACCCTCCCTCTTGCGCCTATGCGTGCCAAATGCCTGGGATCGCCTGGCTGCAGAAAGGACACGCACCCTTGCGGATCAGCATCTGGCCCGCCGTAAAACCCACGCGTTCCACCAACATGCGGTGGCACTTGGGGCAGTAAGTATTTTGTGCCGGATGTCCTGGCACATTGCCGATATAGACGTAATGCAACCCCTCGGCGTCGGCAATCGCCTTGGCCCGCTCCAAGGTTGGAACGGGCGTGATGGGCAGGTTCTTCAAAAGATATTCCGGATGAAATTGTGTGAAGTGTACGGGCACATCCGCACCCAGGTTCGTCTTCACCCATCGCGCCAAGCCACGAAATTCGGCCTCGCTGTCGTTGAGCGTGGGCACGACCAAATAAACGATCTCCGTCCACTTGCCCATCTTTTGCAGCGCAACCAGCGATTCCAGCACCGGTTTCAACTCGCCGGCGACGACGTCCCGGTAATACGATTCCGTAAACGCTTTCAGATCGATCTTGACCGCGTCCATTTTGCCGTACGCGGTTTTCAATGCTTCGTTCTGTATGTAGCCATTCGATACGACCACGCTGCGGACGCCAGCGTCGTGTCCAGCATCGGCCGCATCCATGAGGTACTCGCTGAAGATCACCGGCTCGCTGTAGGTGTACGCGATCGTCGGACAGTGGTTCTGTTTAGCCAATGCGGCGACTGTTTTTGGAGGAGCATACTGGGCTGGAACCTGCTCCGGGCGCACTTGCGAGATGTCCCAGTTCTGGCAAAACTTGCAGTTCACGTTACATCCGGCCGTGGCGATCGAGAATGCCAGCGTGCCCGGCAGGTAATGGAACAGCGGCTTCTTCTCGATGGGGTCCACGTGCGCCGCGCATACGCGAGAGTGCACCAGCGAGTGGTAGATTCCTCCACGATTCTCGCGCACACCGCAATAGCCGCGCTCCCGGTCTCCCACGGCGCATTCGCGAGGACACAGTTTGCACTTCACTTTTTTGTTCGGTAGCTTTTGGTAGAACTTTGCTTCGACGGTGAATTGCGAGTCGTCTTGCGCTGGCTGGGCCGGCGGCGGCATCGCCGGTGAGGCCAGAGCGAAACTGGCGAAGCCGCAGGTTGCTGCGCCCGTTGCTCCGGCCATGGCCGCGCGTATCAAAAACGCCCGGCGATCGAATGCAACCGCGGGCGCGGGAGTGGCTGTGGGCTTGGGGTCTTGTTCGGCATTGCCATCGACATCCGTCTGGCGAGCCATTGCGAACCTCAATCGCGCCCTATTACACCTCAATCAGGGCGATTCGTTGCGGATCGTTCGTGCCCAAGCGATGCTGCGCATCCGCTGCGGTTGCGATGTAGCGGGGCGCCCGGCGCTCGGCTTCGAGCGTCTTTAGTTTCTTTTCGGCGCGCTTACTCTCTATGATGCGCCAGCCGCTATAGTCGAGCGCCACTGGGTCTTCGGAAACGATCAGGCCATTTTCCTTCCAACCGTATTGCGGTTTGAATCCCGGCCCGCCCTCAAAGCACGCCGTCGTCGCATCGCAAATGGTCAGGCGCATCTTCGTTCGGATCGCCGGCAGCATATTCAGGTCCGCAATATATGGATTGCAGCCGTTGGGGTGATATTTGTTGGGATTATGAATGACGCCATACATGTTCTTTAACGCGATGGTGACACCGGCGCCATCGTGGTCCTTCAGCACGGGCACATTGATGAGCGCATCGCAGCGTTGCGTCAAAATCTTTGAGAGCCGGCTACCCACGCTGCCATAGGTCGCCAGTTCGTCTTCGTATCCCACTCGATCGGTGCCGAAGCACTGCACGCGGCCCTCCACCGTAGAGGCATGGAAACCCGAATGCTCCAGCTCGGCGGTGTCGCGGTCCCAAATCACGATGTCGCCCGCTTTGATACCGGCTTCCTGCAATCGCTCGCAAATGGCTTCGACGAGCTGAAGATTGCTGGACAACCCTCGTCCGCCGAGCGCGTTCACCTTGAGTCCAACTCTTTCGCCGGGGCGAACCAGCTTTTTCCACGGCTCGGCGGGATGGTCGAGCTCGAAGAGAGTTTGCATGGCGCGATCGAGGAGACCCAGGACCCGGCCAGAATCCACCGTGCTGCCGGAACCGCGCAGCATCGGATCGCGCGCGATCGCGACCCTCGATTTCGCGGGCAATGAAGTCGGTCCCGCGGCTCCGAGCAACCGCAGCTTGCCGCTTGCCCCGAGAACAACACCACCGGCAATACAATTCTTCAGGAAATCCCGCCGGCTCCTGTTGCTCCCGTCGTCCATGGTTGTTCTCCCTCGGGATGATCTACGCCGCTGCGCTGCCTTGAATCATCCATACTCCAACCGGAGTGCATTTTCAGTGACCAGCAACACACAACTTGCGCTCGCCTCACCTGGCAAGTCTCTGCTCTATCGAGCGTGCCAGTCCCATGAGAGCTGGCTTTATTTCCGGCGAATCCTCATAGGCGGTGATGCGCACCAGATAAGGCCCTTTGCGGAAAACCAGGCTTTGGCTATAGAGGCGGGCGGCGTCTCCCAAGCGAGGAGCGTCGGCATTCGCCGCTGGCTCGGATGCGAGGATCTTTTCAGCGCCGGCCGCGCTCCCCATGGTGTAGATGTCGACGACTGCATCGGACTTATCGTGAAATCTGTAGTCGGCAGTGGACACGCTTTTCGCGTCCGCATTCAAGTACCTTTCAGCCTCGCCGTCGATGTACTTCCACAGGTCGGCGGCCGCAAACGTGCGAATCTCACCGGTTTTGGCCCATCCGGCAGCCTCATTCGACGCTGGGAACGGCGAGGTCTTATTCTCCGTGTTCCGGTGGCAGGCGACGGCCCCGAGAATTGCCAAACACAAAGTGATCGGCAAACTGCTGCGGAAAATTGTGGACTTCGGAATCACTTTGCTTTCTCCTTGCCTCGGATGAGCAATATCTGGTTGGTGCGGGAGCGGCTTTCTCCAATGCTGGTCACATAGACGGCTGGCCTATCCTGGAGCGGGCAGGCGTACTCGCAAGCGCCACAGCCCACACAACGAGCGGGATCGAGGTAGGGCTGTTTGACTTGCTTAACCTTGCCTTCCGCATCCACGACCTCGACAGGCCTCAGATAAATGGCCTTGGGCGATGTCGGACACCACTCCTCGCAAACAATGCACTCGGTAGCCATGGCCCAAGGCAGGCATCGTCCGCGATCGTAGAACGCCGTTCCTACCCGGATTGGCTTGGCATCCTCAATCGCGCTGGCCGCCCAGCCCTTTTCTTTCGACGTGATTTCCCAGATCGCGCCCGTGGGACACACCTGGGAGCAGAGTACGCAACTGGTCTCGCAGTAGCCAATCCGTGGAACCATCACCGGCGTCCACAGACCTTCCAATCCCGCTTCGTTCCAGGCGGGATGCAGAGCGTTGTTGGGACAAGCCTTCATGCACTCGCCGCATCGTACGCAGCGTGAGAGGAAATATTCCTCGTCCAAGGCCCCCGGTGGCCGCAACAAGCGTTCATGGCGCTCGGTGGCAAAACCGGGTGTCGCGCGCAGCAGCGGAACCAACGCCGCTCCCGCGCCCAGCGAGGTGAGCACCTTGCGCCGCTTCAGGTTCACACCGGCGGAATCTTGCTTTGGAAAGAACTTGAACTGCAAGCCGTGCTCCGGACACTCACCCACGCAATTGAAGCAGAGATGGCACTCCGGCTGACGCCAGGGAACGCCACCGATCGGGTCGTCGCCGCCCTGGCAACCTAACAGGCAGCGGTTGCAATCCTTACAGTTCGCTGGGTGCTTCACCAGTCCGAGAATGGACCAGCGCGACGCGACGCCCAGCAGCGCGCCCAGCGGGCAGAGAGCGCGGCACCAGAATCGGGTCACACGAAAATTGAGTGTCACAAGAAAAATAAAGATCGCGCCCAGCCAGATACCTTGCCGGAAATGCGGCTGCTTTAGGCTGATGAAAAGCAGCGCTCCGAAAAGAAAGTGCAATACGCTGCCCGCGGTTTGCACCGGCGCGAAGCGGCTGCCTTCCAGTCCGTGCATCGTCGCGCGCAAGGCATAGCTTGTTCCCGGCAGAATCGACAACCCCAGCGACCGCACCAGCAGCGACATGGGATCGAGCCAGCCGACCATGCCCGTGCCCATCAGCGCCGCTACCAGGCACGCGAACAAAAGGTAGTACTTCGCGGTCTGCCAGCGTTTATACCGGTTCGAGTCCAGTAACTGTTTTCCGCGCTTGCGCTCCGACCGCAGGCTGCTAAAGAAGTGATGGAGCGAACCTAGGGGACAAATCCATCCGCAGAAGAAGCGCCCGAGAACCATGGTTGGAATCAGGACCGCCAAGCTCCACAACAGCCCGCGATACAGTGCGCGACTGGAGAGCGCATTCGAAACCGCCACCAGCGGATCGATCTCGAAGAACCAGCGGATCGGATACGGAAGCCGGATGTCGCTTTGGGCCGCCTTCAGCGATCCCCGGAACTCCGTGTGCAGCAGAAGAAACAAAAACAACACGAAGAACGCGATCTGTGAAAACCGGCGCACGGTTGTTGTTTTGGCAGGACGCACTCTGCTCTCCCTCGTCGGCGCTGGCGACTCGCAAGACCGCTTGCAATCCTACGGCATACTTGGACCGCGGCACAATACCGCGGACTCCATGTTCCACCCGTTCGCGTCCCTCTTTCTGTGCGCGGGATCACACGCCTTGGCTCAGCGTGGCCGGCACGCGTCAGACCTTCTGCTGCGTTCCACGCTGGCGGAAATGGGTTTGAGTGAGCCTGGAGGTAGTTTCAGGGGCCGGGGTTGGGCAGGGCGCGGCGGAACCGCGTCCCGGCGGAGCAGAAGCAAAACTGGACTCTTTCTCCAGCGCTGCCTAAGTGAAGTGCGCTCGCCGATGCTCTGCCATCTGCGAGCGCGCCTTCATCCCTCATCATTTGATCTTGTACGCGCCGGTTGCAACCGGACTGTTTGGGTATCCCGCAACGATGGCGATGGACTTGATCGTCGTCGTGCTGGAAACCGTGATCGGTCCCGTGTACACCGTCGAACTGGCAGTCGGCTTCGTCCCGTCGGCCGTGTAATAGATCGTCGCGGCCGGCGCCGTATCGTTGATGGTTACTTGCTGCTCGATCTTATAAGTCCCGGCTTTCGGGGAGTACGTTGGCGTGGCGGCGTGGTTGGCCTTCGCCAGCGCAAGGTAGGCGTCGCCGCTGCTCAGTTGTCCGACCACACCGTCGCCGTTGGCGGTGACCGCGTAGGCGCTATAGAAACTAAATGCTGACGCGTCCACGCCCACGTCGGCGAGCCAGTCGCTGACGGCCTGCGTGCCGGTCGAGGCCGTCCAACGCCAGGCTTCCCAGTCGCAACAGTTCCATGAGGCATAGCCCACGACGGTTTTGCCATCCGCTGAGACTCCGGTTGTAGCAGCACCGGCCTTGCCCGCCAAAATGGGGAGCCCCACCATACCGGTGGCCTTTGTCCAGCGGAAGGGGGCGGTGCAACTCGACAGTCCCGCGGGGCAGTTTGTGGTGGTGCCCGCCTGTCCCACTACAACGCTGCCGTTGGTGGAAGTGCCGGTGGCGTAGGCCCACCAACCGCCGGGCAAGAAGCCCAGGTCTTGCATGCCACTCTTCTGCGTCCAGCGGAAGGCATGATAGTGCATGTTGGCGTCATAGGACCAGCCCACCACAACTTTGCCATCTTCGGAGACGGCCAACGCCGCAGCGCCGCAACAGGAGCCCGGCAAGGTGCCGAGGTCGACATAGCCAGTCGTACCCGTCCACAACCAGGCATGGCCTACGGCCGATCCCACTATGACGCCGCCGTCTTTCGAGACACCGTAGGGGGCGGGAGCGTACCACCCACCCGGCAGAGAACCGAGTATTTGGAAGCCGAGCACCGGCGTCCACGAGAAAGCGCAGTCGGGATTGCACTCGGGGTAGTGGCCGTAGTATCCGACAATCACGTTGCCGTCGGCGGAGATGCCGGAAGGACGATCCACCACACCGTCACTCGCGTTGGAGTCAATGTCCTGTATGCCGCCGCCCGCCGTCCACCGGAAGCCCCGGTCATTGACGCCACCGATGCCACCCGTAGCGGTCGAAATTCCCGTAACCACTTCGCCTTTTGCCGAGACGCCATAGGCAATGGCGTTTCCGCTGCCCAGACTGCCGAGGTCCGTCACCGCGCCGTTCGACGCGGTCTTTGGCACAGCTTGTGCCCAGACCACAACTGGCAATGCGAATACCAACACTGCAAAAATCAAGAATCGCTTCATAGTTCCTCCTATAAGGTTTTTAGTTACTCACTGTGTTGTGAAACTGCGTTAAAAAGAGTGCGTCCTTCCATCGGAAGATGGGGTCAATGGTCAGCGGGTACTTGGGATCGTAGTTGCCCAGTTGAAAGCCGATCTCGCCGTTGGACTCCTTGAAGGCGGCCGTCACCGGCACGCGCTTGCCGTCGAGCCCCTGCCATGCCTCCGGTGAAGACTCCGTAAAATAGCCGCTGGAGAACTTGAACTTCAGCGTGCCGTTCTTCTCCAGCGAGACCGGCACGTTGTAGCGCAGCCGGATGTTCGCGACATCGGCTTCGCTGGCTAGCGTGTACGTACTCTCGGTGATCCCTTTGGAATTGGTTTCGTAGGTCAGGCTGATTCCCGGCCACAAGTCCTCGTAGAAAACCTTGGTATTCGCGACTCCGCCTAAGACGTCTCCTGCCTGAGCGAGCAGGCGCGGCATGACCCCTGGCGTACCGCGAAACTCCACGGTCAGGGCGTGGTCGTGTGCGCCCAGGTAGGCGCGATCAGGCCCGAAGGCCAACACGTGTTCGCCCGACCGGACCTGCAGCATTTCCCCGCCCGTCGCGCCAGACTTGGCGCTGTGCGCCGTGCTCGTACCTTGCGCGACCGGCATGAACGGTTTCTGGGTCAGTCGTGACGCCTGCCCAGAACCGGCCACCACCAGAACCGCGACGAGAAGAAAGCGATAAAGGATTGCCGGGTGTGTGCGACGCATTCTGTTGGCCCCTTTCCGATATGTGCCGACTGCGGGCAACATCCTGCTCTGGATAAACGAAGACCAGCATCGCGCACAAGTTTCCGGGGGTAAGTAACGGTTTCTTCCGCTGTGTTTTCAGGAAGTTACGTCAGGAAAAAGCGAATCTGGCGGAGGGAGCGTGCTATACTGCCGTGTTCTCCCCCAGATTCGAAATGCACATTCATGCCCGAGGTAAGCGGGAGCAAATCTGACGCGCGAGAGGTCTTGCCCTCCGAGATCCGCGCCCAGCTACGCAAGGTCCTCACCTCCCAGCGCTTCCGCAACGCCGAACAGCTGCGTAATTTCCTGAGCTACATCGCCGAGAAAACCCTGGCCGGGCATGGGGACGAACTAAAGGAAGCGGTGGTGGCCATGGAGGCTTTTCAACGCGGAGCCTCCTTCGATCCCCGACTGGATGCCTCTGTCCGGGTGCAGGCCGGACGCTTGCGGACTGCGTTGGCCGAATACTATGAAGCGGAGGGGAGCGGGGACGCGATCAAAATTGACATTCCCAAGGGCAGCTACACGCCCGTGTTTTCCCGGCGCAGCCCGTCACCGGACGAAACACCGGCGGAAACGCCAGCCGCCCCTGTCGCGAATCGTCTCTCTAACCGCCTTTCGAAGAAAGGCCTCGCGGTGGCTATCGCCGCAGTGGCTTTGACCGTGTCCGCGGCCCTCTGGTTCACGGCCACTGGCAAACTCTCGCCATCTCGCTTCCGCCGGACGCCGTCCCTGGCCGAGCGGGGGACGATTGTCGTCGCCGACTTCGACAACACCACGGGAGACCCAGTCTTCGACGGCACCATCAAGCAAGCTCTACTCACGGATTTGGAGCAGTCGCCGGCGCTGTATCTGCTCCCCGAACAGCGGCTGCAGGAAACGCTGCGGCTCATGGCGCGTCCAGCCGGGCAGTCGATCACCCCCGACGTGGCGCGCGAACTGTGCCAGCGAGCCGGGGGACAAGCCGTGCTTGCGGGCTCCATCGCGGGTATGGGTACGCTCTACGTGATTGGACTGACCGCGACCGACTGCGCCTCGGGAGAGGTGCTGGCCCGCGAACAGGTGCGGGCGGCGGGCAAGGAGCAGGTACTGCCGGCGGTGGACAAGGCTGCCTTCGATCTTCGCGCCCGCCTTGGCGAGTCGCT
Organism: Terriglobales bacterium; assembly: GCA_049519955.1. Taxonomy (GTDB): domain Bacteria; phylum Acidobacteriota; class Terriglobia; order Terriglobales; family Acidobacteriaceae; genus Acidiflorens. The sequence continues at coordinate 18,825 of JBEKQG010000016.1, read as the reverse complement.
GGCCACCCTGCAAAAGTACGACACGCCCCTCGAACAGGCCACCACTCCATCGCTGAAGGCGTTACAGGCTTACAGCGAAGGCATCACGGTGCGAAACACACAAGGGGATTTGGAAAGTGTTCCCTATTTCCAGCGCGCGATCGAGTTGGACCCCGCCTTCGCCATGGCCTATAACCGGCTGGGCGGCGTCTGGTATGACGCCCTGAAGTTCAACTCGGCCGCCGAAAACTTCCGCAAGGCTTTTGCTCTGCGCCAGCACGTAAGTCAACGGGAACGATTCTATATCGAGTCGCGTTACTATCACTTCGTCACCGGCGAACTGGAAAAGACCCTTAGCGTCTATCAACAGTGGGAGCGCGAGTTTCCCCGCGATTCGGTGTCTTACACCGGGGCCGGTATGGTCCACAACGCGCTCGGCGAGTATGAGCAGTCGATCCCCGAGTTTCAAGCGGCCCTGCAACGCAATCCCAGTCTGGCGTACAACTATACAAATCTCGCGGAGGCCCTGCTCAACCTCGACCGCAGGCAGGAGGTTCGCGCCGTTCTGGAGGAAATGGAAAAGCACAATCTGAGCGGCACGGATGAGTACCTCACGCGTTACCAACTGGCTTTCCTCGAAGGCGATACGGCCGAGATGCAGCGCCAGGCCGGGATCGCCTCCGGCAAAGCGGAAATCTCCGAAGTTCTTTTGCTCGTTCGGGCGCAGACGGAAGCTTGCCGCGGCCGTTTCGGCGAAATGCGCCGCTTGATTCGCCAAGCCATTGCGTTGGCCACGACACTTCGCGAAGACGAACGCGCCGCCACCTGGCAGGCATACGGCGCGCTCTTTGAAGCCGAACTGGGCAACCCCGATCAGGCCCGGCAACAGGCTGATTCCGCCCTGCGGCTTTCGGATGGGCCGGACACTCGAGTTCTTGCCGCCTTGGCCCTGGCGCGCGCCGGCGATACTCAGCGAGCGCGGCTATTGGCCGGAAAACTCAGGCAGGAGTCCCCGCTCGACAGCGCCCTGAATGGGTACTGGCTGCCTGCGATCAAAGCGGCCGCTCTGCTGCGCGCCGGCGATCCCGGGCAGGCCATCTCGGAATTGGAAGCCGCCAGGCACTATGAACTGGGCCAGTCCTCGGCATTTCAGGTGGCCGCGTTCGGCCCCATGTATCCGGTCTACTTGCGTGGCGAAGCCTTCCTGCTCGGCAAACAAGGAGGAGCGGCAGCCGCCGAATTCCAAAAAATCGTCGATCGCCCCGGCTTGATTCAGAATTTCCCTTTCGCCGCGTTAGCGCATCTCGAGCTCGCTCGCGCCTATGCCCTTCAGCACGACCAAGCCAGGGCAAGCGACGCTTATCGCGATTTCCTCACGCGTTGGAAAGACGCCGATCCTGGCATACCGCTTGTGGCCCTGGCAAGAACGGAACTCGACCAACTGGCGGCCCAGGGAACTCGCTAGCCGCAGTGGTCTGGGCTCACACGCCCAGGCCGGAGCCGAGCAGGCTGTAAAGCAGGATGGCGAGCACGATCAGCGTGAAGGCCACGTACATGCGATCGCGTTCCATGGCAAATCCCACGATGGAAAACGCCACGCGGGCGATCGGTGTGGCGATGAGGAAGAGCAATCCGAGTTGGATCCAGCCTCGCCCGTGGCCGTTGAGGGCGCTTTGCAGGACTCCGGGGATGGTGCGGAAATCGGAGGGCTCGCCCCTAAAGACGCGGTAATCGGCGGGTTCGTGCGCGTGGCGGAAGAGGTAAATGCACGCTCCCCAGAGAACGATGGCCGCCGAGAGCAGAACTCCGCTGCGGAGCAGGTTGCCGAGGATGACTTCGATGCGGCGGTCAGTCCACTTTGGCCACCGTTGCGACGGCAGCGGTACGCGCTCGGGCGCTTGCGGGGCGGGCATCACATCCTCCCCCAGAATCCCTTGTAGAGCATTTGCAGGCCAAGCACGAGAATCACCACGCTGAAGACGAGGCGGAGCGATTTGGTTTCCGCCTTGACCAGGATGCGGCTGCCGAGTAACGAGCCGGCCAGAACTCCCAACATGACGGGCATGGCGAGTCCGGGATCGACATATCCTCGGCTGAGGTAGACGCCCGCGCTGGCGGCCGCGGTCACGCCAATCATGAAGTTGCTGGTCGTGGTCGAGACCTTGAACGGGATGCGCATGGCCTGATCCATGGCGAGCACTTTCACGGCGCCGGAGCCAATGCCGAGCAATCCGGAGAGCGCGCCGGCTCCGAACATGAGGCTGAAGCCGGTCGGAACGCTCTGGACGTTGTAACTGCGCTCGCCCTCCAAATCGGGAAAACTGCCATTCAACCGCAGTCGCGTGGCCAGCGCGTCGGGCGGAAGGTTGCGCTGCGCCTCGGTGCGCGGTTTGCGGGAAAGAAACGCCGAGTAAAGCAGTACCACTCCGAAGATGATCGCCAGGACACTGGTCGGAATCCGGGTGGCCAGGAAAGCTCCGAGCAACGCGCCGAACGTGGTCGCGATTTCCAGGAACATGCCGATGCGAATGTTGGAGAACCCTTCTTTCACATACGCGGCGGCGGCGCCAGAGGAGGTCGCGATCACGGAAACGAGCGACGCTCCGATGGCATAACGAATATCAACGTGGAAAAAAATGGTGAGCAGGGGCACGAGCACGACGCCACCCCCAAGGCCGGTGAGCGATCCGAGAAATCCCGCAACAAGGGAGACGATGGCTACGGCGGCGGTGAATTCCAGAATGATCATTGTTTGATGGTCATTGTTTGACAGTCATTGCCTGGCAGTCATTGAATGATGATGGCCATTGAGTTTCTCCTAGGGTAACATTTCTTCTCTGGAGAGGACCGGGGGTGAAATCGCCCGTGGAAAACGGACTCGGTATGCGGAAGACGAAGAAAATAGCGGCGGCGATCGCAATGGCGATTTTCGCGGCGGCTCTGCTGCGCGTGACTTTGGCGGCGGCGGACGCGGCCCACGCCCAGGGGACCAGTGCGTCTTCTCACCAGTCGTATACCGTCGAAGTCAACGGATCGAACCAGTGGACGGATACCAACATCGACCTGCGCGCCGGCGAAGAACTGCAGATCGCGGCCGAGGGGACGATCACTCTTGCCAAGGAAAAAAAATTTGGCCCGCTTGCCAAGGAAAGAAAATTTGGCCCGGCGGGAAGCCGGCGAATCCTTGGAGCTTTGATCCATGAATACGCAGTGCCGAACGGAACGCACGGGGAGTTGATCGGCCGGCTGGGATCGGGCGCTGCGGCGAAGCCGTTTGAGGTGGGAGCGGGCGCCACTTATACGGCTCCGGTGGCGGGGCGCCTGTTTCTCGGAATCAACGAGAACGTAAAAGATGCGGAGGGAGCAACCGGAAGTTTCCAGGTAAAGATCGAAGTGTTGAATGAGGGATTCCGCACCGCCGATGCGACGACGGTCGGCGGCCCGCCGGAAATAGCCATGCCGGCGATTACGCCGAAGCTGCTCAATTCGATCCCGCGGCGGGTTTCCGATAAGCACAACCACCCGGGAGATATGGTGAATATTCTGATCGTCGGAACGGAAGAAGAAATGGTGAAGGCGTTCACGACCGCCGAGTGGGTGAAAGTGGATAAATCGGTGGAGGGCTCGTTCCTGTCGGGCCTGAAGGATACAGTCGAAAGGAAGGACTATCTGACCATGCCGATGAGCCGGCTCTATTTGTTCGATCGTCCGCAGGACTATGGATTTGCTCACGCGGAGCCGCTGAAGGTGTTTGTGTCGCGAAATCATTTGCGGGCGTGGGAGTCGCCGTACCGGGTGAAGGGACGGCCGCTGTGGTGCGTGGCGGCGACGCACGATATCGGGATCGAGCGCGATAAAAGGAATGAACTGGTGACGCACAAGATCGATCCGGCGATAGATGACGAACGCGAGTATGTGAACCAGACGCTCTCCGGAACGGGACTGGTTGCGGCGCGGGGGCACGTGCTCCCGGCGCATCCCGTGACCGCGGCAAAGACGGCAACGGGCGGGGAATTTCACTCCGACGGGCGGATACTGGTGCTGGTGCTGAAGAGTGGTGGCGCGGAAAATCGGTAAGACGGCATCCAATCTCCCCTGAAAACGCGGCTTGCCTCGTCTCCGCAGACGAGGCAAGCCCGGTATTAACGGGAGGAACAACTGCTGGTCGGATTGCAGCTTCTGCGCGCATCCGAAATTCCACGGCGCAGTGCCGCGGACGAGTCTTCCATTCCACCTGCTACTAGTTGATCCAGACGACGCTGGATTTTTTCACCTCGGCGTGCTGTTTCCTGAGTTCGCGCGCGGCAGTGCCGAGGGGAACGGCCGCTACCTGCGGGAAATCCCAAACCGGCCTCTCGCCTTGGGCGACAGCGAAATTCGACGGGCCGGAGATGCTCTGTCCCTGGGAAATGGGCGTATAAGATGCGTGTTCGTCATGGCTTGGAAACTGGTAGATCTGAGGTTGACCACCGTTGGCACTCGGTACCTGCGCAAATGCCACGGTGACTGAGAGTAGGAACAGCACGAACATGATCTTTTTCATCGCAGGGCCTCCTAATTGTGGACTGAGCTAGAACCATCCGCGAACGGCGCGTCCGGTATAACTCCTCCGCTCTGAATAAGAGCAAACCCCGTGCCAGACTTTGCCCATGCAAAATGACGGATTTACGGGGTTTGGCGGCCTGTAGCGCAATTGTTTGCACATTTGTGGAGAGCGCATAGAATAGGCATTCTAGGGCCAGACCTCCAATACCGAACCTGGTTGTTTGCGGCTGCCCAGCGGATTTTTGTCTAAATCTAAAGGTAAGGTGATAGCCATGAAAATGCGGACGGCGGTGCGAGTCTCTTTGATCTTGCTGGCAACCATGGTGGCACTGGCCACGGTGGCGTCCGGTGCGGATTACAAGGTCGTTAAGACGTGGAAGCTGGGCGGCGATGGCGGATGGGATTATCTGACTGCGGACAGCGCTGGGCACCGCTTGTTCATTTCGCGCTCCACGCGTGTGATGGTCATCGATACCGAGTCGGGCAAACAGGTGGGCGAGATCCCGGAGACGACCGGCGTGCATGGGATAGCGTTGGATACGGAGATCGGGCGCGGATTCACCAGCAACGGCCGCGAAGACACGGTGAGCGTGTTCGATCTGAAGTCGCTGGCGGTGGAAAAGAAGATCAAGGTCGGCAGCGGGCCCGACGCCATTCTGTATGACCCGTTTTCGAAGCGCGTGTTTACCTTTAACGGAAAAGGCCACGACACGACGGCCGTGGATGCGTCCAAGGGCGAGGTGGTGGGCAAGCTCGAACTGGGCGGAAAGCCGGAATTTGCCGCGACCGACGAAAAGGGCACGGTGTTCGTCAATATCGAAGACACATCGGAGCTGGTGGCCTTCGATCCGCAGAAGCTGACGGTAAAGTCGCGATGGAAACTGACGGATTGCGAAGAGCCGACGGGACTTGCGATTGACCGGAAAAATCGGCGTCTGTTTGCCGGCTGCGGCGGAAACAAGAAGATGGCAATCGTCGATGCGGACAGCGGAAAGATCGTGGCGAGTCCCGCCATCGGAGAGGGATGCGATGCGGCCGGGTTCGATGCCGATCGCGGCCTCGCGTTTGCGTCGGCAGGAGATGGCACGATCACGGTGATTCGCGAAGACGGTGCCGATAAGTTCAGCGTGGCCCAGACGATCACGACCCAAAAGGGAGCGCGCACCATGGCGCTCGATGCCAAGACGCATAAGCTCTTCACTGTGACCGCCAACGTGTCAGGCTCTCGGCAGGACAGAAAAATCGAGCCGGATTCCTTCGTGGTGCTGGTGGTGGAGTGAGCGTGCGACCGGCAGTCTGTAAATTCGCGACCTGAAGTTCGGTTGTCAGCTTTACTCTGAGCGGAGCCGAAGGGCAAGACCCGTGCATTGGGCGGATTCAAGCACACAGGTCCTTCGCTTCGTTCAGGATGAGCGCATGGAGTTAATTGCCACGAAAACCATGGCTGGGAATCCGCAGCAGCAATAACGCAGACGACAAGCTGAGCACCGGACCGGCGATACTAAATAGCGCTCTGCCCACCGTCCCCGGCGCGCCTCCAAAATATGCGTCCAGCACAAATGCCATGGCGCAGGTCGCGCCGGTTGGGATTAGCAACGATTTTGGAAGGCGCTTCAGGTTCGGGATGGCGGTGGGCAATAGCCAAAGAAAGATGTACCAGAGATTGCGATCATGCAGCGAAGCCGCGAAGTCGTATCCGCCGGCGCGCTGAAGTGCGAGGCCAAACTGCAGCGGATTTATAAACCTGCCGCCGATCGACCATTGCAGTCCGACCATCGCGGCCAGACTTGCCATCCAACTGGTGACGATCCAAGCTGCGCCGGGCAGAGAACGATTTCGAGCGCGATGGTCATCCGGATTGCGATCGGGCGCGGATGACAACCACCAGGCGGATGTGAGCGCGATGCTGAAGGGGACGAACGATTCTTTCGTTAGCGCTCCCAGCACGGCAATCACGGGCAAGACCCACAGCTCGAACTCCGACAAGCACCAGAGCAGAGCAAGCAGAAAGAAGCCTTCGCCGGCGTCGACCAATCCGACCAGGCGGAGATTCGGCACGGCAAAATTGACCAGGTAAAGCAAAGCGCCAACCAGCCCGGCTGCGGAACTGCCCAGCTTGCGGCTCCCGAGGACGACGATGAGAACGGCGGTAGCGGCAATGAACAACGAGTCGGCAACCAGAAGTCCAAACATCACGGGGTCCCAGGTCGTCGCTCGTCCCCGCGCGAGCGCGTAGAAGGGCCTGGCGAGCCACGGCACCAGCACGCGGAAGCGGCGGAAGCGCATGTCTTCTGCGTCAAAGACAGCCGCTCCGGTTACGATGGCTGCGTAGGTTTTGACGTCGGAGAGCCCCGGCGTCTGGCGCGGGTCGAACCGGTTGAGCACCGGGTAGCCCAGGCCGCATGCGATCAGGAAGAAGACGCAAAAGAGCAGCGCCACTCCGGCGGTCGCGGTTCTCGTCCGGTTGTCAGACAAGGTCGTCATTGGTCAGGCAATCAATGGGAAGGTAGCGTCAAGCGTTCGACATTGCAACTCAAATCCGCTTACGTTCTCCAGGCCAAGCTTGGCTTTGCCAAACCCAAGTGTTAGCTTCCAGCATCGGCGTAAAGCGGAACTCATTGCGGAGGACAAACATCTGGTCCTCAAAAATACGGGCGAAAATCCATGTGCTTCCGGCCCCGAGCACGGACGCACGGCAAAGATGAGCGCACGGCGGTTGTAACATTTGCCCGTCGCGTGGCTGCTTGTTGCGTGTTGTTGAAGAGAGTTACGGTGGAGTAACTTGGGCCCGATGCTGCGAATGAACATCCTCGCTCTTTTGGCAGGTGGAGATCGGCGGACGATTGGCCGCTCTGACCAAGTTGCGGCCATTGTGTCCAAAGATCCGGCACTTTTTCCCGAGCTGATTGCAGGCTTATGGTCTGAGTATCCCCTTGTCCGAATGCGGGCCGCGGACGCAGCTGAAAAAGTCACGCGGAAGAACCGCCACTTACTCCTGCCCTACAAAAAGGACCTGCTCGGCTTGATGAACGAGGCCGAGCCACAAGAATTGCGGTGGCATCTCGCGGCCATGGTGCCCCGGCTCCCGCTGAGCGCCAAGGAGCGGCAGGCCGCGATTTCTTCGTTGGAGAGTTATCTGGAGGACCGCAGTTCCATTGTCAAGACCTCCGCTCTTCAGGGGTTGGCAGACTTGGCGGAGGACGATCCGAATCTTCGATCCAGCGTGACGGAGATTCTGCGCGGGGCCACTCGAAACGGCACGCCAGCAATGAAAGCGCGCAGCCGCAAGTTGCTGCTTCGCATGGAGCGCTGATGGGCAGCGAGGGCGCGTGCTGCGACCGGCGCTTCGGCTTCCTCGCAGGGGCCGCGGGCGTTTCTAGCCTTGGCCATGGATTTTCTTCAGCAGCCAAGCCATATTCTGTCCGAGAACTTTCATGGTCCGAATGCCCTCTTCGTCCTTCTCCACGTCTCCGGGCTCCCAGCCGATGCCGATGTTCCAATAAGACGAGCCCGGCACGATCATCTCGCTGATCAGGAAGAAGTGATTCAGGGCGTCGAAAGCATGCATGGCGCCCGCGCGGCGCACTGCCACCACTCCGGCGCCGACTTTATGGCGAAACATGCCGCTGTTCGCTTTGGAAACCAGACAGGCTCGGTCCATCAACGCCTTGATTTCCGGAGAGACATCGGCGACGTAGGTCGGCGAGCCCAGCAGGACGCCGTCCGCCGCGTCCATTTTCTCGATACAGACGTTCCCCATGTCGTTCTCTTGCGAGCAGCGGCGGTTCTTCCTCGTCGAACACTTGCGGCAGGCAAGGCAGCCATGGATTTCGGCGCCGCCCAGTTCCACCAGTTCGGTGTCGATGCCTTCTTTTTTGAGTTCGCCCAGCGCGTAACCGAGCAGAATTGCCGTATTCCCGCCTTTGCGAGCACTACCGTTGAACGCGACGACCTTCATGCCAGCTCCGTCTCCGCAGATCGAATGCAAGATTGAATCAACGAACGCCCCTATTCTCTCGCAGGAGTGCAGCCAACGCCACGTGTTTTATGCTTCACTTTCTCGGACTCTCCCCGCCAGTACAGCGCCAATTGCGCCGCTTCCCGAGATCGCGTAGCATCTGACCCAGTATGGCGACTACTGAGGCGACGGCGAGCCGCCCACCTAAACTGGTTTTCGGGGAAATTTTTAGGCTCACCTATGACACCTTCTGTGCCCACAAGGTGCGCGTCTCTCTCACCGCCTTGGGAATGGTCATCGGCACAGCTTCCCTCATTCTAGTGGTCACCATCGGAATGACAGGCAAGCAATACGTCCTGAACCAGATTCAATCGATCGGCGCCAATGAGATCGATGCCGAATACCAGGGTGGAGGCGAGGACACCACGCCCGATCGCCTGACGGTGGATGACATGCACGCCGTTCTGCAACGCGTGTCCGGAATCGTCGCTGCTTCTCCCGTGGTTCCGCTGGATAACTGGATTCCGATTGGGTATGGCAAGGAGCGTGAGGTTCGCGTACTTGGGGTCCTTCCCGAATACCGCTCCGTCCGCAATCTGGTGGTTGTCTCGGGCAGATTTTTCGACGCGGGGGACGAACAGGCGCGCAACAAAGTCGGCGTGATCCAGCAGAAATTTGCCGAGCAACTCTATGGGTCCGTGGACAAGGCGGTAGGAAAAGTCGTCAAGTTGAGCGGACTGCCGTTCACCATCGTTGGGACTTTCCGGGAGCGCGTGGATACCTTCGGGCAGTCGGAGGTCACCGACAACTCCATGGTGATTCCCTACAGCGTGAGCCGGTATTTTACCAACACGCCATACGTCCAGCAGCTCTACTTCTCGGCGGCCGATCCTTCGATGGTGGTCCCGGTGACAGAACAAATTCACGAAGTGATCCGGTCCCGCCATCGGCCAGAATCGAATTATGTCGTCCAGAATCTCACTGCCCTGCTCAGCGTGGCCGACCGCACGGCAAATGCCTTAACGTTGGTGTTGCTTCTCATTGCGGCCGTGACCCTGCTGGTCGGAGGCATCGGCATCATGAACATCATGCTGACGTCGGTCACTTCGCGAATTCGTGAAATTGGCATCCGCAAAGCGATTGGAGCCACCAATGCCGAGATTCGGTTTCAGTTTCTGACTGAGGCAGTTGTGATCTCTCTGATCGGAGGTTTGGGCGGGGTCGTAATCGGATTGGCGCTGCCTTTCTCGGTGCGCTTCCTCACCGACTATCGCATCCCCATTTCCGGACTCTCTGCCATCGTGGCCATCCTGGTCTCCGCGGTGGTCGGCATTCTGTTCGGTACGGTGCCCGCCGCGCGCGCTGCGAAGATGGATCCAGTGGAGAGTTTGCGCTACGAGTGAGCCTGGCTGGGCTCCGCCAAGACGCCTTTGAGAGCGGCTCGGGAGCTTGAGCGTACCCGGAAATTCCAGTAACATGAACTTAAGATGTGTATTTTGTGGCGGATGATTCCCGACAGATATGCGGTATTCGCGCGCACGGCGAACCGCTTCGCGCAGAACGAGGGGCTTGACTTCGGCCGGATGGAAGAGCCCTGTCGCGCATGAAGTCCTCCGCCGGTCTGCACTTCAAAACCTACCTCTTGATTTTCTTGATGGTGATCTTTGGCCCCTTGGGTAACGTGATGCTCGGCAAGGGGATGAAGCGCATCGGCGCCGTGAGCTTCGCAACGCCGGCGGGAGTGCTTGACTTCCTTGCCCGCGTCCTCACCTCAGGCACGATTTGGCTGGGCATTCTGTCCCTCCTTACTTTCTTTGTCGCTTACATGCTGGTGCTCTCGTGGGCGGATTACAGCTACGTCCAACCAGCCTCGGCAGTGGCCTATGGCATGGTTGCCTTGCTGGCCCACTTCATGCTGCGCGAAGTGGTCTCGCCGGTGCGTTGGATGGGAGTTCTGCTCATCTGCCTTGGCGTGCTGGTGGTTGGATACACGCCTCCGCGCACCACGGAGCCAACCTAAATGCTCGACCTTATCTTCTATCTTCTGATCATTGGCGCCGGCACGGGAGGCGAGCTATGCGTCACCCGAGCCATGAAGACGGTGGGCGAGGTGAAGGATTTTCGCCCCGCTGCCGTGGTGGGCGTCATCATCCGCGCCTTGCGGGTTCCGTGGATGTGGGCCGGCGTTGCCCTCATGGCCACTGCCTTTTTCTCCTTGCTCGCCCTGCTGTCGAGGGAGAACGTCAGTTTGGTGGTTCCGGTTACAGCTTTGAGCTACGGCGCCGGCGCTTTGGGAGGAAAGTTCTTTCTGGGTGAACAGGTTACAGCGAGAAGGTGGGCGGGCGTGCTTCTGGTTTGCATAGGCGTCGCCGTGGTCATCATGGGCCGGCGATGATGACGCCGGCGACCGGCCGCCAATAAGTGTACGTACAAAGTGTTCCACGTGGAACACTTTGTACTGGTTTATATGTACTGATACAAATGTGCGTATAAAGGCGAACACAGGGCGAAACGACGAGCGTGCGCGGCGTTTATTGGTGACCGGCAGTCAGAAAATTGGCAAATTTTCCCTTCTAAGCCACTGATAACACTAGAGGGCGGGTGTGGTAAAAAAGACACACCCGTGTAAATTTTACCGGGTAATTTTTACATACCTCGGTTTTTGGGGGCTGGCGAGGTCTGGTAGGCGTGACTGAGGGGGAGTGCTGAGGATGAAGATCCGGCCTCCGGTCGAGTGAAGCGGAGTCGAACGGGGCCGGCGGTTCGGCAGGCCACCCTTCGGCTTCGCTCAGGGCGGGCTTTCTCGAAAAGCGCGAGAAGTGGCGCACCCGGCACGCCCAAGCGGAGCTTGGACGGGGCACCCTCCAGAGTTAGGTCGGGTTAGACGGGCCATCCGCCTAATCAGGCACAAAAGTTGGTTAGGCCGCCTAGACTCCTCCCACCAAGCAATAATCCTACTTTTCACATATTGACGGACTTTATAAACTATGTCATACTCCTACGTATGAGTATAACTGAGAAGCTCGAGACCGTATGGTTTACGACGAAGGGGCAGGTCGTCATCCCACTTCGCCTGCGCAAACAATTCGACATCGAGGACGGGACAAAGGCCGTGGTTCAAGCCACACCGGAGGGAATTCTTGTCAAACCCATGACCGCGGCGCTCATCAAGCGCGGGCGCGGCATCCTCAAGCGCACGCCGGGAGGCAAGCCGCTGACGGAGAACTGGGCCGAGCACAAGAAGCAGGAACGGGCACTCGAGGAGCGCCATGCCGGCTAAGGTGCTCGACAGCTTCGCACTTATCGCCTACTTCCGCGACGAGCCGGGCGCGGAGACGATGGAAGATCTGCTCGTCTCCGCCGGTAAGAAGGACAGCCCGCTCCTAATGAGCGATGTGAACTACGCCGAGGTGAAGTACTCCATTGTGAAGAAAGACGGCGCGGAGGCGTGGGCGGAGGCCGCGAAGATCCTTCAGGGCCTGCCGATTGATTTTCATTCCACGACCCGCGCGCTGGCCGACGCCGCGGCCGATTTCAAGGCGCGTTTCAAATTGAGTTTGGCCGACGCCTTTGCCGCCGCGCTGGCAAAAGAAAGGAAGACTGAACTCGTCACCGGCGACCCGGAATTCAGGCCGCTCGAAAGGGAAATCAAAATTCACTGGCTGAAATAATGACCGCCTAGGAAAATTATGGCAAACGAAGAGTTATTTACCGATTTGTTGAAGGCCGAGCGCGGGAGCTAGATTGGCTCCCAAACGAAAATCCCAAAATGACGGCCGATGTGGAATCCCCCTTCACAGACCGAAGGGTGGGGCACACGGCAAACGCCACGAGAATAAGAAACACCAACAGGCTCAAGAAGGGGGAAGCGACATGCCTGACAAAATATCGGCTGCACCACCCGCTAATGGCAAGCCAGAAAAACAGAATGACGGCGTCGCGCCCATAGTCTATAAACCTCCAGAGTCTCTCATTTCGTTGTGGTGGCTGCTCACTGGGATTCTGGTTCTTATAGTTTACGGGATGCAATTGCGGGTCATGCAGGGTCAGCTGAGCGTTATGGAGTATGGGCAGCGCCCATGGATCGGATTTCAGGAGAACGGTATTCGGAGCGATCCGCTCACTATAAATAGCACGGGATGGGTTTCCACCTCTGTCTCCACGACCACTAAGAACTTCGGCAACGGTCCGGCGTTCATGCATGATTCTGTCTTCGCCAATTTGGTTGTAGTAGACATTGAGCACGGAGCCGACATTATTGCGAGCAAATTGAAGGACCAGCTGTCTAGTCAAGTGCCGCGCGGCATTGGTCCAACCTTCACCGTTTTCCCCGGCGGGGCAAGCAGATCGACGAATTCCACGTCGGAAGTATGTACTTTACGCAAGGCACCCTCGTTACGAGGTATAATTCTGCTCCAGGGCAATTTCATGACGGACAAAGAATCAGAGCGACCGAACCAGCCAAACACGCCGAACGATAAAAGCCAGAGTCAAACCCAAGATCAAAAAGCAAGCGTAGCCCCCACACCGCTCCCAGCTAGGAATCCCCAAATGGCTTTCGATCATGCGCTGCCAGAGCGGAATCCAGACGTTGGACTCAAAACTCAAAAAGACCGCATGAAAAAGCAGGAAGACTAAGTAAATGACTGAGCCTGTCAGCCATACTTCAGCGCATTGCAATTCCCGCGCTTTCTCGCTCTGAGCTTTTCCATGCGAGTGAATCGTTCCCCACATCGTGAGGATGCGATACCGCTTTAGTGTGTTTATATTCGATAGACATTCGATCTTCAGCCACTCATCCTCGCTGATCCATTCATATTTTCTGAGTGTCAGAACTCGAATGGAAAAGCATGTACACAGCAGACCGCAGATACCAGCACATGCGGAAATCCACGGAGACCATTGATTCCCAGCTTTTGACCAGATTGACATACTGGAAACTAGAAGCGTAACAATAGCCGCTCCGTATGCTGCAAACGATACCGCCTTGGATTCTACTGCTCGAATCCGGTCATTGACTTCGCTCCCCAACGTCTGGCCGAAATCGTACAATTCGTTTATGACATCAGCATTTACGCTGCAAGCGTCGAGTCGTTCCCGAACCTGTTCTTCGGATAGTCTAGGTGCTGACATGATTCCCCTTCCGCCGCGTGATATACTACGGCTAGGGATAGGGTACAGAACGCTCGCACGCCGCCAAGCTTGAAGCGATCAGACCCCGAAATGAAATTTGCAGACAGCCCGATAAACGCGGGCTGTTTCTGCTTTTGCCGTCATTATAGCGCCGCTACTTTGGCCAACCCCCTGCTGGCTTTTTCTTCTTTAACGACTGCCTGACGGCTTGCTGCAAATTGCCCTTGATCTTCAAGACATCGGGCTTCGGGCCGGGGGCAGACTTCGGTTTATTCGGCGGTTTTGGTTTCGGCTTGTTTGTCATAAGTGATTTCCAATGTCAGATTGAATCCGTCCGCTTTTCCACCTTCAATGGATGATCTCAGGGACGTTAATGCTTCTTTGAACTCCATAAACTATCTTATAGAACCTGTAAGCGGAGTCATCCATACATCGTCACAGAAGGGGCATTTTTCGAGCTTTCCATTTTTCAAATTGGCCGATGCTGGGATTGATAAAGAGATGCCGCAACCCTTGCATGTAAAGCAAAAAGCTACGATATCCAAAAGTTCAAGCATTCTTTTTTGTTGGCACGTCATTTGGAGATTTCCTCTGCGCTTCTAATTAACCGTCGGTCTGTACGTCAATCGCTTTCCTTCGGCTGCTCTCATTGCAAGTACCGTGCGCTCGCCGTCGTTTAACATCCGAGTGTTCCACAGAAAATCGAACTGCCACAGATACCGATGCAGATATTCACGGCTGACGCTGTGATAGATGCCTACGATGCCGCGTTTTACGAGAGCGTGACTGCTTTCCGCCGTGTTCGTGTGAACGTCACCACGCGCATATTCCTTGGTTGAGTGCGCCACGGTAGCGTGTCCACCCGAGAACTCTTTCCCAATTCCACGATAGGCCGCAAATTCATCCGTGACGATGCGGGAGCGGTTGTCCACTTCCTCGCGGATCGCGCCCTTGAGCGTTGCTCCGCTCACGTCGGCCACGATGCGGCGGCGAATCTCGCCTTGGCGCTCTACAGCGCAAAACACTGGAGTCTTACTGGTAGATCGTCCGATTCCGCTTGTTCCTTTATAGCGGGGCTTGCGCGGGCCAACGTACATTTCGTCGCACTCAACCGTTCCCCTGAGCTTCGGAGCGTCAGGCTCAGGAGCCATCGCAAACCTGATGCGGTTCATTAGGAACAACGCCGATTTGTAGCTGATCTGGCAATGGCGCTTGATTTCAAGGGCCGATACGCCTTTCTTGGAAGTACAGGCACGCCAGAACGCATAGCACCAATGGCGAAGCTCAATCCGCGATTCCTCGTACACCGTCCCGATCCGTACCGTGTACTGATCTTTGCAGTCCCGGCAGCGCCACAGAAAACGGGCGTTCCGTTCTCCCGTCTTGGCATCCTTCATCTTGTACACTTCCACGCTTCCACACTTGACGCAGCAAGGGTCGTTTCCCCATCGCTGTTTTTCCAAGAACTCAACCGCCGCCAGTTCATCGGAACAGGCCAGCGGGATGTTTTCGACTACCGCCGATTTCGAGAGATTGTGTCCGTTTTTCATGCTTTTAATATACTACTTGGCGCAAGTTGTGTCAAGTAAAAAGATTAGAATTGGCTATATATTCTGGAATTTTGGCATGGTCTTTCCAGTGATGTCTGAGCGAATCTGAGAGCGATGGAATCCCGTCTTGAATTGTTTTCACTATATCGGGAGCGAGTTTTAGCCTACCCTTGTCGAAACCCCAAATAAAGTTCATGTCTACTTTACTGCCGACGCCAACTGCTGCAACATGTGCCTCTCTAAAAATGAATGCCGCAAGGGCTATCAAATCCTGTTGCGTCATCCCCGGATATTCGTAAAGACGGCCAGACAGATAGTCGGAAATCATCTTTCCAGAACCGCACGATCTGTAAATTGGTTCCGGAGTAAGAATCGCCATCTCAGACCTATAAACAATCGGAATATATTCGATGGAATGTGCAACAAAAACTACAATCAACTCCATTGGACATTCGGCGAGAGTGTCAGAATAGGTTTCATAGATGGATTTAAGGCTTGTTTCGATGAGGGTTTGATGTTGAGAAACTAAATCCACGCTGTCAGACAAAGCCTTAATGAGATCGCCATGAATTTTTGTTTCAGCATTTTTAATAATGCTTGAAAGTCCCGATCCCGCGATAAATAAACTGCATGGAATCATCTTGATATGGCAAATTTTATCCACGTCTTGTTTGACGTAATCATCATTTTCTTCCCTGTCGGCGCACAACAAGACTCCTCCGTCTTGGCACCTGAATGCAGCTACCAGAGTCATTGGTTTCCTTTTCGGAAGCCGTTTGAATTCGGGGCGTGGAAAAACGGGGCGTGGCGGCTTCGGGGGAATCATAATCTCACCCCCGGCCTTGCGTAAAGTACATACTTCCGTTCCACGTTTGTCACTCCCTCGCAAATAACCGGAACACAGAATCTTGAAGCATTCTTGGTTGGAGGAATTGTTTATACCGATTCCGATAGGAGACCCCACCATACTGCCTTTTCCTATCTCTATCAAATTCCAGGGAATATCCCTCGCAGCGTTGTGTTTGACCTCACGCCGGGAATGACCATCCCAGTCGGGACGTGGGTAGAATACAGAACCCTCACAGATTGAGACCGCTGTGCCAATGAAAAAGGCCTGAATCCAAATTAGGTCACTACCAATTCTCCGTGAGGATTGTGCATCCTCAAAAAGACCGTTAAAATTGACATTCTGTCCAGACAGCTAACAGCTAGCGCCCTGTCGTGGTTCCGCGGGCCCACAAGTCTCCGCCGGCCGATTTGCGGGAGTATCGCAAGCTGATTTCGAGAAAGCGATAGAGGTGCACGCGCGTGTGTGGAATCGTTGGCTTCACCCACAAAAATTGGGTGCCTGATGCCGATCGCATCCGGAGCGCCACAGCCACGCTGCTTCATCGTGGACCGGACCAGCAGGGTGTGTTCCAGTCCAACCTCTGTTCGATGGGCGCGACGCGGCTCAAGATTATAGACCTCGGCCACGGCGACCAACCCATTCTGTCGGAAGATGGCGATGTCGCCATAGTGTTCAACGGCGAAATCTACAATCACGGGGAACTGCGGCGTGAACTGGAAGAGCTCGGTCATCGCTTTGACTCACACTGCGACACGGAAGCCGTTCTTCGAGCGTTCCTCGAATGGGATACGGATTGTTTTGCGCGGTTGCGAGGCATGTTCGCGATCGCGCTCTGGACGAAATCGACGAAGCGGCTGGTGCTGGCGCGCGACCGCACGGGAATCAAGCCGCTATATTTCACCCGCCGCGGAGAGGACCTGTTTTTCGGCTCCGAATTGAAGGCAATTCTCGTCCATCCAGAGATTGAGCGGCGCTTGAGTTTGGACGGGCTCGATTGCTATCTCTCGTTGAACTATGTCCCCTGTCCCTGGACGCTGGTCGAGGGCATCGAAAAGCTGCCGCCGGGGCAATACCTGGAGTGGCGGGATGGCGAGGTTTCTTCCGATTCCTACTGGAGCTTGCCGACCGGAGTCGTCCGCGAATGGACGCTGGAGTCTGCGCGCGAAGAGTTGGACGGTCTTCTTCGGCAGTCGATTCGCGAGCACATGGTTGCCGATGTTCCGCTGGGCATGTGGCTGAGCGGAGGCATAGATTCTTCCACGATTTTGCACTACGCGGCAACGGAGTCCAGCGCGCCGCTCAAGACTTTTTCGATTTCATTCCAGGGGAGGAGTTTCGACGAAACCGCATACGTTCGCGAGGTCGCCGAGCAATACCAGACCGATCACACTCAACTGGACCTGAATCCGGAGGTTGACCTGCGGAGTGCGATTGAGGAATTCGCGTATTACTCGGACGAACCCTCGGCCGACGCGGGAGCGCTGCCCGTCTGGTTCCTTTCCAAGCTGAGTAAGACCAAGACCACGGTGAGCCTTAGCGGCGAAGGTGCGGACGAGCTGTTTGGCGGCTATCTTACTTATCGGGCGAATCGGTTGGCTGCGCTCGCCCGGCGATTGCCGCGAAAAGCCCTCGAACTCGCACTCGGCGGGCTACGGGTCTGGCCGGTTTCTAACGAGAAGATCAGCTTCGAATACCAACTGAAGCGATTTCTGGCAGGCTCGCTGTTGACTCCCGATCGCGCCCACGTTTACTGGAACGGGACGTTCAGCGAAGCGCAAAAGCGCGCCCTGGTGCGCTTGGAACTTCCCGCCGCTCTCGATAGCGTCCTCGGCGGGCTGCGCGGACAATCTGCGGCCAAGACCGCGGCCAAAACCGCGGGCCACGACGATCTGGCGCCGTATTTGTGGTTTGATCAGAGATACTTTCTTCCCGATGATATTCTGAATAAAGCGGACCGCATGAGCATGGCGCATTCGCTGGAAGTGCGGCCGCCGTTCCTCGATCACCGCATCGTTGAGTTCGCTGCCACCCTGCCCGCGTCTCTGAAGATTCGCGGTTCGAGGCAGAAGGTCCTGCTGAAGGAATTGATGCGAGACAAGCTTCCGCCTTCGGTCCTGCGGCGGAAGAAGGTCGGATTCGACATCCCGGCGCATGACTGGCTCCGGGGGTGTCTGCGCTCGCTGATGATGGAGGTTTTGCTGGACGGCGCCGCCGATCACGCTAACCTGTTCCGGCGGGAGGCGATCGAGACTTATATTCGCCAACACCTGGAGAAGAAAATCAATGTTGGATATCACCTATGGGGCCTGATGATTCTCTTTCTGTGGATGAAAAAATGGGGGATCCAGGCAGCGGCATCCCAGGAGACGAGCGTTTGGATACAGGAAAAAACTGGCACCTATATCTAGGCGTTGTGCTGGTCGCGGCGGCCATCTACGCGGGTTGCATGATTTCTCCGCCCTCCCTCATGGATGACGTGGACGCCGTGCAAGCGCAGATCGCGCGCAACATGCTGACATCGGGCGATTGGGTCACGGCGCGGCTGGATGGCGTCGTGTTTTTGGAAAAGGCCCCTCTTGTGTACTGGGCCATGGCGGCGAGCTACGCGGTTTTCGGAGCGCACGACTGGGCGGCACGTATTCCGATTGTCTTGTCGGTCATCGCCCTCTGCTTCCTGACGGTGGCCTTTGGCGCTTGGGCATTCGGCAAGCGGGCCGGATTCTATGCGGGCCTGTGCATGGCCACATGCGTCGGACTGTTTTTGTTCACGCGAATTTTGATCCCCGATGTCATGCTGACCTTCACGGTCG